>DATBEF010000153.1:0-3924 GCA_036269625.1 Bryobacteraceae bacterium
AACTTTGACAGGCTTCAGTCTGTGGACCGCCGGGCGTGGCGCGAGGAAGTAATCGGGCACGAGGAGATGTTCATCGACTTGCACGATCATTTGCCGCCGGAAATGATTTACGAACGCGAACTGCTGATTTGCCGGATTTAAGACGACATTCGACTATCGTCTAAACCGCAGCTTTCATGCCCGAAAGTACCTGGACGCCACGCCACAACCGCTGGCTCATCGCAGTTTCCGTCACCTTGGCCACCTTCATGGAGGTCCTTGACACCTCCATCGCCAACGTCTCCCTGCCGCATATCGCAGGAGGGCTTTCGGCATCCTTGAACGAAGCCACGTGGGTGTTGACCTGCTATCTGGTTTCGAACGCCGTCATTTTGCCGGCAAGCGCCTACATCTCATCGCTGATGGGCCGCAAGCGGTTCTACATGACCTGTGTCGTGCTGTTCGGACTCAGTTCGCTGCTGTGCGGGTTCGCGCCGTCACTGTCCTTACTGTTGCTCTTCCGCGTCATGCAAGGCATTGGAGGTGGCGGATTAGCGCCCAGCGAGCAAGCCATACTGGCCGACACGTTTCCGCCCAACAAGCGTGGACAGGCTTTCGCCGTCTACGGAATGGCCGTAGTCTTCGCTCCCGCAATCGGCCCCACGTTGGGCGGCTGGATCACTGATAATTTCAACTGGCGATGGATCTTCTTCATCAACATTCCGGTCGCCATCGTGTCTCTTATTCTGACCAGCCGTCTGGTCGATGATCCTCCTCACGTGCAGAAGGAAGTGCGCGAGGCGAGGGGCGGCAACTTCCGCCTCGACTATACAGGATTCGCGCTGGTCGCGCTCGCGTTTGGGTGCTTGGAAGTAGTGCTCGATAAGGGTCAGGACGACGATTGGTTCAGCTCCGGCTTGATCCGCGCCTTTGCGATCTTGTGCGCGCTCGGTTTCATCGCGTTGATCTCCTGGGAATTGAGAGAGATTCGCCTGTTGCACCGCCCCATCCTCAATCTCCGTTTGTTCCTCAACAGAACCTTTGCTGTTTCGTTCGGCATGATGTTCATCCTCGGCTTCGCGCTTTACGCCACCACCGTCTTGATACCCCAGCTTCTGCAGACCCTAATGGGCTATACGGCGGAAGCGGCCGGAGCCGCGCTCTCCTTTGGAGGCCTGACAACCATGGTCTGCATGCCGATCGTCGGCCGTCTGATCGGCAAGGTAGACCCGCGTTATCTAATCATGTTCGGCTTCGGCACAATGGGCTTGGCTCTAATCTATATGGGCGGTATGAACTTACTGATGAGTTTTCAACACGCCGCTCTGATGCGCGTCTTTCAATCCCTCGGATTGGCGTTTCTCTTTGTGCCCATCCAGACCATGTCCTACACGGACGTGCCGATGAATCAGAACAACGATGTTTCTGGCCTGACAAATCTGGCTCGTAATATCGGCGGCAGTTGCGGCACGGCGTTCCTGGTTACCATGCTGGCCCGCCTATCTCAGCGCCACCAGTCGGATCTGGCAACCCATGTGGCGGCAGGCGACCCCGTTTTTATGGCCCATTTCAACGGCCTGCATCAGGCATTGGTGCATGCCGGTATACAGTCGTCCATGGCAACGCAGCAAACCTATGGCCGGCTGTATGGGCAAGTTCTACAGCAAGCCAGCATGCTCGCATACATAGATATTGTGAAAATCCTGGCGGTAGCGGCACTCGCAATGATTCCGTTCGCATTCCTGATGAGCAAGAGAAAATCTGCGGGTCCGGCTGCGGTTCATTAACGCCACCTTCCAGACACCGCATTCTCTGCTATCGTACGAATAGCTTCGAAACCCTTGCCTAGCTCTCGAGAAATTCTCATTGTTGAAGACAACCCCGGCGACGTGCGCCTTGTACGCGAGGCGTTACGCGATCTGAAGCCGGAAATCACGCTTCGGTCCGCACCCGACGGAGAGGAGGCCTTACGCTTTCTCCGGCGCCAAGGCGAACATGCCGGTGCGGCGCGGCCGCGGCTCATCCTTCTTGATTTCAACTTGCCCAAATCGGATTCACGCTCAGTCCTGCGCGAGATCAAGGCGGACTTAAGTTTGCGCGGCATACCCGTTGCCGTTCTGACCACCTCCGATTCTGAAAAGGACATCCAGGAAGCCTACGACTTGCACGCCAACTGCTACCTGCGAAAACCGGTCGATCTGGACGAGTTTCTCGCAACCATTCGCTCTACCGCCAATTTCTGGTTGAATGTAGCGCAACCCGGCGTCGACTAGTTCTTTTTGTTATCATTCTGGCGCATGAATCCATACTCCATCGGGGTGGACCTGGGCGGCACCAATTTACGAGCTGCCGCCATCGACATTGAAGGCAATCTGTTGGAGCGTGTCGCGGTGCAGGTGGATCAACATGGCGGCCGCAACGCCATCATCAACAACATCGTCACAGCCATTCACGGCGTGCGCGGCAGCGTGGGAGCCGACGGCCTCCATGGAGTTGGCATTGGCGTTCCAGGCTTTATCGATATCGATACGGGCATCGTGTTGAAGGCGGCGAATCTGCCCGATCTAGACGGATATTCGGTCCGCGATGCCATTCAACAAATGCTCGGGACCCCGATTATCCTCGAGAATGACGCGAATGCGGCGGCACTGGGCGAGCAGTGGATGGGCGCAGGCAAAGGCGTTAAGAATCTGGTGCTGATCACGCTCGGAACCGGGATCGGCGGTGGAGTTATCATCGACGGCAAGATACTGCACGGCTCCGTGGGCATGGCCGGGGAACTGGGGCACATGACCGTCATCCCCGACGGCAATCCATGCGGCTGCGGCAACTATGGCTGCCTTGAAAAGCATGCCTCCGCCACGGCGATAGCCGCCATGGGACGTCTACTACACTTGGGCGATAACAATCTGACCTCAGCCGGAGTTTATGAAATGGCGCTCGCCGGCGACCAACGCGCGGTTTCCGTGTTCCAGTCCATGGGGCGTGCCCTGGGGATCGGAATTGCAAACTTGATCAACATTTTCAACTTCCCGCTTTACCTTCTCAGTGGCGGTCCCCTTCCGGCATGGGACATGTTCGCCCCGACGATGATAGCGGAAATACGTAGGCGGTCGTTCGTGTTCGAAGCGACCAACACCCGAGTGGAACGCGCTACTTTGGGAGCGGATGCCGGTCTGTTTGGTGCGGCGTATCTGCCGTTCCAACATCAAGCGGCACGCGCAGAGGCGGTGCGATAAACATGTATTGGCTGGGCATAGATGTCGGCACGGGTGGATCGCGAGCTTTGCTGGTGGATGGCCGAGGGCGATTCCGTTATTCCTGTATTGCGGCGCATGCAGAGATGCGTATGGACCGCCCGTTATGGGCGGAGCAGGACCCCAACGACTGGTGGCGCGCCTCACAAGTTGCAATACGCAGCGTGCTCAAAGAGGCGGGCATTTCCGGCGCCGATATTCGTGGAATCGGCCTTTCCGGACAGATGCACGGACTGGTGCTGCTCGATTCCGCAAACAACGTGATTCGCCCATCGCTGATTTGGTGCGACCAACGCAGCCAGCCTCAAGTGGACGCAATCAATGCGAAGCTCGGCCGCGAGGCTGTCTTGGCCTACACGGCAAATCCAGTGCTGACCGGCTTCACGCTACCGAAGCTGCTATGGGTCCGCGACCATGAACCGCGCCACTACGAAGCCGCACGGAAAATGTTACTGCCGAAGGACTACCTGCGATTCAAGTTGACCGGCGAATTCGCTACCGACGTCTCGGACGCCAGTGGCACGGCGCTCTTCGATGTCGTGCATCGCAAGTGGTCGCTTGAAATGGCCAGTGCCCTCAGCATCGATTCTACTCTGCTTCCGGCGGCCTATGAATCAAGTGATTTGACGGGCCGCATCTCGGCTGAGGCAGCGCAAATCACCGGACTTCGCGAGGGCACGCCAGTCGT
>DATBEF010000195.1:0-5695 GCA_036269625.1 Bryobacteraceae bacterium
GAACCGCGAATAATTTCGCCGGGCTGCCCGATGGCCCGCACTAAGCTGTCCCGTTTGCGAAGCATCTCCTTCTCTTTCATCTATCCAGATGAAATCACACAAAACTGAAACATTCAAGACCAAAAATGTAGAAACTCCAGACACCGGTTTACCGGTGAACTGGGAGCATAGTGTGGTTAGCACAAATGAACACGAAGTCAGATAGAGTGTAGCGCGAGCGGGGGGGAGCAAAAAGGCCGCGGTTCGCATCCTGCCTGAATATGAAGCGCCCTTAAGGATGGATCGGAGGCATAAGCGCCCAATCGGTTCGCATCTTGGGGTGCTCATCGATGCGCATTGTCCGCCGGTCAAGAAATCCGCTTAAATCCTTAATAGGCAGCAGGCGAAGGATTAGCTGATGGACCAGCGTAAATATTGTCGTGTTCGCGCCAATCCCAAGCGCCAGGGTCATAATTGCAGCAACTGCGAAAGCGGCGACTTGCGAAATTGGCGCAGAACGTAGGCGCTGTCCTGCAGCAACGCTTCAATGAAACGAAATCGGCTGCGCTCGCGGAGATCATTTCTCATTTGCGTTACCCCTCCAAACTACCGTCTGGCTGCATACGGAGCTTCCTGAGCAGACATGCCCTGGCGCATGAAGCGATCGGCGAGCAGTTCGATATGCTGCTCAATTTGCTGCTCCATCTCGCGCTCAAAGGAGCGGCGGCGAAACGAAGTATTCAGGCGTGAGAACTGCTGCCGGGCGAATTGCCACATACCGCCTCACTTTTCCTTTGCGGCCTGTAAAACTCTTCCGATAACACCCGAGATAAGCTCCCAACTCTCCGTCTCTGCAGCGAGTTGTTTGTGGCCCGGCTTCGTAATCGAATAATACTTAGCCTTACGATTGTTCTCCGAAACGCCCCAATTGGCGGAAATCCAGCCCTGCTGTTGCAGCCGCAGCAATGAGGTATAGACCGTACCCTCGTTCAATTGCAGAACGTCCTGGCTCAGTTGCTCGATCCGCCGGGCAATGCCGAAGCCATGGAGTGGACCCATCACATCGAGGGTTTTGAGAATCATCAGGTCGAGAGTGCCTTGAAGCACCTCAGATCTCTTTGGGCTATCTTTTCCTTTGGACATTACAAATGAGACTATCACACACATTTGGTGCCTGCAAAGGAGTTCCTATGGCCCTGCGGGCCACGAATGAGCAACTACTCGTCGCCAAGACACGTCATCGGCGCCACGCGACTGGCCCGAAGCGATGGCACGTATGCAGCGAGAATTCCAATCAGTGTTAGAAGGACCAGCACCCCGCCCAGCGTTACGGGATCGTACCAGGCAACACCCCAAATTTGGCTCGCGATAACACGAGAGAACAACAACGTTAGCGCGACACCGACGCCTGCGCCTATGAATACCAACTGCAGACTGGCCCTTAGTACGTGTGACCGAACAGTGCTCGGGGTGGCGCCGAGCGCCATACGAATTCCTATTTCCCGGCGCTGCTGGGAAACCGTGTAAGAAATTACGCTGTAAACCCCGACGCTGACCAAAGTCAGGCCAATCATGGCGAACACTCCCAGCAGAATTGTGAAGAAGCGGGGCCGGGAATATGCGCTCTGCTCGAGTTGGCGCTCCAGGGTCCAGGTATATTGCGGAATCACCGTGCTATCCATCGCCAGAACGGCGGTGGTCAGTTGCGTTATCATCGCCTCCGGTTTACCAGCTGTCCGAAGAAAAACTCTATAACCGCCGAAGCCCTCAATCGTGTACGGCAGATATCCTTCTGGCAAAACGTCCTTGCGCGTACCTTCGTTCTTGATGTCTGATACAACGCCTACAATTTCAAATGACGGATCGGCAATTCGGCTCGCCGGCCGTCTTGAGCGCCGTTAGTTGCAGGTGTTGTCCAAGCGGATTCTGCCGGCCAAAATACTTGGTTGCCATCGTGTGATTAATCACCACCACGCGCCTTTTACCATTCTCGTCCGCCTCTGTCGTTAGCCGTCCAGCAAGGAGACGAACACCGACGGTTGTAAACCATCGCCAACTGCAGGCGGCCATGTGCCCGTTCCAGTGCTCGGCATGAGCAACGCCGGCAACATCAAACTCCGTGTTCAATGAACTGTAAGGCGGCATGTCCGTCGCGATTCCAGCCGAAACAATTTGTGGCTGAGCCTCGATCCGAACCAACAATTCGCGGAGGAATCGTGCTTGCGAACCGGTGCCGTTATATTGCTGCGCAGGAAGATTGATCTGTGTGGTCAAAACACGCTCGCTGCGTATTCCAAAATCCGCCCTGCCGTTGCCGAATGAAACTGCGCATCAGCAATCCCGAAGACATCAACAAGAGGAGTGAAAGAGCCACTTCGCTCACGATTAGCAAATTGCGCAAACGTCCGCGCCGAAAGCCGCTGTTGCCGCGGCCACCCGCTTTCAAGATCTCGTTGACGTCACTCCGTGAGGCAGTCATGGCTGGGGCCAAGCCGAATAGAAGGCCGGTCAACATTGCCACGGCGATCGTTGCCAGCAACACCGGTGTATTCTCAGCAACCACGGCTTCGTCCGGAAATGTCCAGATCGGAACGATGGCCATTAATCCTCGCAAACCGGCCCATGCGAACAGACATCCGACGCCTGACCCCGCGAAAGCCAAAATAACACTCTCTACTAACGGTTGCCGAATAACGCGCACTCGCCCGGAACCAAGTGAAATGCGAATCGCCATCTCCTTTTCCCGCGCAGTCGCTCTGGCCAACAGGAGATTCGATACGTTTGCGCAGGCGATCAATAGCAACAGGCCCACAGCCCCCACGAGCAGATAGAGCGTCTCTTTATAGCTGCTGACCGTGTCATCAATGAGGTTCAAAACTTCCGCATAGAACTGCTTCGGAAATTCATTGGGATAAACTTTCGCCAGCCAGGTCGCCAGTGCCTCCCACTCCCCCGCCGCGGCTTTCGGTGTGAGGCCGGATCGTAGGTGGCCATACATGACGATTTAGTCCGACCAGTGGCATCAGCATAGCCATTTGTTCAATTCGGCCTATGTCATTGAATTTATTAGCTAAATCTCCGGTATTGTACGGCAAGCCATTCAGTGTTCGATTGCGGAACAACTTGTCGCCAGAACGCACAACCGGGAATCGAATGCTGCGCATCGACCCAACCCTTTTCCGAACTCGGCAGGTGCGTGCCCTATGGATCGGCACTCGGCCGGCACTTGACTTGGGTAGAAAATCCGCGCTAGAGCTTCTGCGGCTCGGGATATCGCGTCGCGATTACCTCGGGATATGCGAAAGCGCCAGGAATCGAGGTTAATTTCACCAACACCTCAAAGGGTTTCACCGCTGTACCCGGTTGATGTCCCAACTTGCGCAGCAGGATCGCCAGCTTGTCGGGGTTGGTTACCACGTCTCCGATTGCCGCCGTGCCTTCCATATTGAGGCCCTCCAGAATAAGAACCAGTCCTGTACCGGAGAGGTTTGGCACCAGGGCGGCAACGGCGTACGATACCATTTGCCGTTTCTCCGCGCCGGCGCTATCGAAACGGCTGGGAATAGCGAAATCGGCAAGCTCGCCGGGCCGAGGCGCTTTGTTGCGGAAATGCGGCGCGCTCGGTTTACCGTCTATCGCCAGGACGAAATTCATGCGGGATTCGAATAAACCCACCCACGGATTGGAACGGCGGCTGCCCATCAGTACGGCATTGCCGATGCGCAGCTCCCCTGCCGTTATATCTCTTGCATAGCGATGTCTCACCCGCCCGCGAAATCCCAAGCTGACATCGGCCACTTCCAAGGCCACGCTGACGTCCGCCGGGCTGGTGCACAATCGGGAGGCAACCTCGCCGAACTGGGCGTTACCGCCGTCCTGCACGAACTTCCTCGTGATGTAATCGCCTAGATCCACGCTCTGCCCGGTCACGTCCTGCCATAGCGCGAACCCGGAGTCCGCCGATACGACCGTAAGTTCGCGAGAGTTTTCATGGAAAAACTGGGCCCAGAGGTCACGGATTACCGGCGAGGGGACCGGAGCGGCATTCGCCGAAGAAATGCCAGCAGGCGCCAGGGTTCGAAAGGCCAGTACGGCAACTAGAATGCCCACCAAACTCCACGGAACCCACTGGGGAATGCCAGACGCTTTGGGGCTTGCCGTAATAGCGGCCTCCGGCTGCGGGGGTTCTGCCTCGCATGGCCGAGCGGTGAAAGCCGGCACATAGCTGCCCTTCGGGATTGTGATGATGATGGGCTCGTGGGCGCCGTCGGTGCTGAAATATTTCGCCAGTTTCTGACGTAATTCATGAGCGCGAACACGGACGATGTTATCGGCCGCCGGGTCGTAGTCGCTCCTTCGCCCCAGAACTTCGCTGCCGATGCGCTGCTCCCTGATCGCATGCAGATCGCCGGAAATCGCATGATCGGTGACGAACTGGAGAAAGCCCTGGAGAGCCCGCGATGAGGAAAAGGCGCGGCTTTGGAGCACACGACGGACTAGTTCACGCTTCTCTGTCTCAGTGATGTCAGGCGCTGAAGCGACCAAACAAACTCTCCTGTCCGGTCGAGCCGGTGATCTTGCACTGGAAGTATATCGCGAAAGCCCTGGGACGTTTTTAACGGTGAACTTTACGGTTATCCTTCCTTTGCGGCCGGGCCCGGGACCTGTCAAAATGCGCTTTGGAACTGCTGGATGGAACACGACGCCAACTCGGCCCATACCTCAATGTTGCTGGGGGACATCGGGCGTTCCGGCAATGGGCTGATTAGGGCTCAGCGATGCGCAGAATTCTTCCATTATTGGCTCTGACGACGGTCTCCCTGGCCGCGATGCTGTCCATTGGAGGCGATCGGGACGCCAGCGAAGAGCGACTCAGCTTTCAGACTGGCGGTCCCTGGTCGCCGCGCGTGAATCTGGATGCTGATGTGGCCATGGTCTACGGCATCGGCCCAAGTTTACCGGGCAAAATCGAAAGCTGGCGCGAACACGGCTACATCATTCATGTGATGACTGGCGTCGCCTGGGGGCAGTATCAGGACTACCTCAATGGTGCATTCGATGGCGCCAAACATTGGGACGAAGCCCAGATGGACAGTAAAGGAGAGCTGATTCTGCATGGCGGCAACAAAACGATTCCTTACATCTCGCCGGGCCTGAATTATGGCCGCTACCTGACAGTGGGCGTGAAACGCGCCCTTGACGCCGGTGCTCAGGCGATCCACCTGGAGGAGCCGGAATTCTGGGCCGCGGGTGGATGGGAAGAGAATTTCAAGCGCGAATGGCAGGCATTGTATGGCGAGGAATGGCGTCCGCCCGATTCATCCGTGGACGCGCAGTATCGCGCGTCGAAGCTGAAGTACTTCCTCTATCGCCGGGCGCTCTCCCAAATCTTCGACTTCGTCAAGGAATACGGGAAACAGAACGGCCGCGTGATCCGCTGCTATGTCCCCACACATTCCCTTATCAACTACGCCAATTGGCGTATCGTCAGCCCCGAATCCTCTTTGATCCAGGTTGGCGCGGACGGCTATATCGCCCAGGTGTGGACGGGAACCGCGCGTACGCCGAACCTCTATCAGGGCCGCCGCCGCGAGCGCACCTTCGAAACTGCATTCCTCGAATATGGCGTCATGCAAAATCTGGTACGCGCTTCGGGACGCCGGATCTGGTATCTGAACGACCCAATAGAAGACGATCCGAATCACAGTTGGGACGA
>DATBEF010000214.1:0-39348 GCA_036269625.1 Bryobacteraceae bacterium
TCTTCAATTACGGCCGTGGTGAGGTGCGCAGCTTCTTGCTCAGCAGCGCCATGTTCTGGCTCGACCGCTATCATGCGGACGGACTGCGCGTGGATGCTGTCGCCTCCATGCTGTACCTGGACTACTCGCGTCGCGAAGGCCAATGGGTACCCAATAAGTACGGCGGCCGCGAAAATCTGGAAGCCATCTCTTTCCTGCGCTCATTTAATGAACACATTTACATCGAGCGGCCAAATACTCAGACCATTGCTGAAGAATCGACCGCTTGGCCCATGGTCTCGAAACCCACTTATTTAGGAGGCTTGGGTTTTGGCCTGAAATGGGATATGGGCTGGATGCACGACACGCTTCAGTACATGTCCCAAAATCCTATATTTCGCAAATATCATCATCACGAAATTACGTTCCGGATGATCTACGCTTTTTCTGAGAACTTCGTTCTGCCCCTTTCACACGACGAAGTCGTCTACGGTAAGGGCTCGCTCATCAACAAAATGCCCGGAGACGAATGGCAGAAGTTTGCGAATCTCCGGCTGCTTTATGCATACATGTACGCCCAGCCAGGCAAGAAGCTCCTGTTCATGGGTGGAGAGTTTGGGCAATGGTCGGAATGGAATCACGAGAGCAGCCTCGACTGGCGCCTGCTCGAATATGATCGGCACGCCAAAGTAAGGCTGCTCATCGGAGAACTGAACCATCTATACCGCTCAGAGCCGGCCCTTCACAGTTGTGAGTACAGCTCCCACAGTTTCCAATGGATCGATAACCGCGACGCAGAGAACAACATCCTCAGCTTCTTGCGGATCGGCCGCTCCGAAGATGAGTCAATCGCCGTAGTCTGCAATTTCGGCGGCTCACCGCGCCCGAACTACAGAATCGGCGTGCCGGCAAGGGGCTTTTGGAAGGAGATTCTAAATAGCGACGCTGCGGTCTATGGCGGCAGCGGCCAAGGCAATTACGGCGGCGTCGAAGCTGCGCCGATTCCGCTTCATGGCCGCAAATATTCGTTGACCGTCAATGTCCCGCCGCTCGGCGCTGTCTTCTTCAAACGAAGCGAAGGCTAGCCCAAGTAATTCAACGTCGTCAGCACTTGAATAACCCGGTTTGTAAATAGCGCGGCATATGCGCTGCCCCCGCTGATTTTCAATCCCATGCGATAAAAGGATTCCATAATATCGCTCATGGCATTCAAGGTGGCCGCATCTTTAGCCAGTTTCAGATAATCTCCGCAACACTCATTGTGTATGCCAACCGCCCTGCTGGCGACGATTAAATCCGTCTGCTGAAAGAGCGTGTCCCAATGATCGTTGGTGCTGATCGTGCAGACCGTGTCGGGATCCCTACCCGCCCAGGCAGCTTTGAACTGGAGAATAGTGGGGTGGGAACCGGAATAGCTCTGGACATATTCCACTAGCTTCTTGTAATTGGTCCTCCACGTCATTTGGATAAAACCACGTCCCCGGAACTTGTAGAAATCCGCCTGCTGTATAAACGCGGTCGTATCGGTATCAATGATAGACGGAAACACATTGCTGGGGTAAACGGTGCCGTTCCAAGCACCCTTTAAATCGGGCCGATTGCGAACCGTATTAGCTGAAGCCAGGCCGCCGTGCGCCTGCCAGAAATCGTTGTCGTCGAAGAAGAGATCTCCCGCCAAGCGATTTCCTACAGTGCTGTTATACGATTGCTTCTTGCCCGGAATCGCGCTGAACGGATAGGCCAGCCCTTCATGCCCGCAGATCTCACTTACCGGAAGCAGCGCCGCCCCAACTTCGTTGGTCAGAATGCTGATCAACGCGGCAAACTGCAGCAAGTTGATGGACGGCGTGCCGAAAATATCTGAGATCTGATTCCAGATCTGCAGAAACGACGCTTTGACTGCGTCGCTGCTGCCAAGTTGCTTCCCAGCCCAGTTACCCTTCTCCGCGCAGTTCTGATTGAACCAGTCGATATAGTGCCGGCCGACCGTGGACTGGAAGAACGAAACAATCTCAGTGCCGTTCTGAAAGGAGACTCCGGCGCCCGCGGCCGCCTGCGAATCTGTAAGGCTCATCGTTGCTGGAGTGTATCAAGCCCCGCCGTCACTGTCCCGGCCTTTTATAGATCGATCCGCCCTTCATCACAAACGCCACTTTCTGCAGCACCGATATATCTTCTAGAGGATTGCCGGGCACGGCAACGATATCGGCGAAATAGTTCGGCTTCAGCGCACCAATCTGGTCCTCCCATCCCAGAACCTTCGCCCCGTTGAGCAGCCCCGCTTGCAGTGCGGCAACCGGCGTCATGCCGTACTGCACCATCAGCACATATTCCCGCGCCTGCGTGCCGTGTGGGAAGGGTCCCACGTCAGACCCAACCGCCATCGGAACTCCAGCATCCAGCTGCTTCCGAAACTGATCCGCGTGTGCGGCTAGCGCCTCGTGCCCGTGCTTGGCTTGCGCCGCTGAGGCAGCATGATCGGCAAAATATTCGGAAATCGTGAACGTGGGCACGGCGCAGATCTGTTTTTCCCGCATAATACGCATCGTCTCATCGCTAAGTTGATCGGCATGGTCCACCGCCATCACTCCCGCTCGCGCGGCATAAAGCGTGCCCGGTTCTCCCGTCGCGTGCACGCCGACGCGTTTTCCAACCCTCGCTGCTTCTTGCACTGCCGTCGTAAGCTCCGCTTCCGTATATTGATAAACAGTTGAGAACTTCCCATTCCGGAAAGAATCGCGGCCGGTCTCGTAGATCTTGATGAAGTCGGCCCCTTCCTTGAACTGCTGGCGTATCACATTGACCAGATCGGTGGCGTTATTCGCGTACGTCGCGTTTGACAGGACGTGCTGTTCCGGATTGTAGTGAATGGCGTCTTCGTGACCTCCCGTTATGCTGATCGCATTCCCGCTCATCCGCATGCGAGGCCCGGGAATCAGTCCTTGATTAATCGCGTTGCGAACCGCCGAATCAGCCGAACCAGCGCCCTCCGTTCCCATATCGCGCTCCGCCGTGAACCCCGCCAGCAGGTCAGCCTTGGCGGCAAGTGTCGCCAATATCGTCCGTTGTGGAACAGATTCCTCCACGGTCTGCAGATCCTCTTCACCGGGATGCAGAAACAAATGAACGTGAACGTCAATCAATCCAGGCATCAGAGTACGGTCACCCAGGTCAACCAGCTCAGCTCCAGCTGGGCGCGAGACCTTGGGCCCAATTTCGGCAATGCGCTCACCTTCGACAAGAACCTCGCCGGGGCTCACAATCTTGCCCGTCTCGATATCAAGCAAGCGGGCGGAATGCAAAACAATCGGATGCGGCGGGGCATTCTGGGACTGCGCTCCAGCAGACGGGGCTAGAACAAACAGCGGAAGGAAAACCGCTATTACGGCAAAGAACCGGAAGTTTGTCATAGTGATGTGAAATGGTAGCATTCCGCAGGGCAGGTGACTCGCTCTCTTCTCGGTCGTCCGCCGCAGAGGAACGCGCCCTCGGCTGTTACGCTGGAACTGCCAACGACGAATGAACAAATCCATTCTTACGCTGACGGTGAACCCGGCGATTGATCGCATCGTTACTGTGGATCGTCTGGTTTTCGAAGATCGCGCCTACATCTTGTCCACTACAGAAGCTGCCGGAGGACGCGGCATCAACGCAGCCCGAGTGCTCACTAGCTTCGGCGCAAAGGTTATCGCCGTCACTACCTCCGGCCGCGACGCAGGCCGCAAAATGGAAGAGCTTCTCAAGAAGGACGCCTTTTCCACCGAGATCGTCAAGATACGACAAGATATTCGCACAAACCTCACCATTTCAGACCGTCAGGGCCTATCGGTTAAGCTCAACGAACTTGGGCCAACATTGTCGAATATGGAAATGATGCGCATTCGGAAAGCGGTTGAAAAATTGCTGCCTTCGGCCTCCTGGCTCATGATCTGCGGCAGTCTTCCACCCGGCGTCGACTCTCATTTCTACACTAAGCTCATTCGCGTTGCCGCTCAGCACAATGTCAAAACGTTGCTCGATACCGATGGCGATGCTCTACTGCACGGCATCGAGGGCGAGCCGACCATCGTCACGCCAAATCAATCCGAGGCCGAGCGACTGTTGAATCGGGCGCTTATTACGCGTTCGCATTGGATTGAGGCGGTGCGGCAGATCAAGAGCATGGGGCCCAAATACGTGGCGCTCTCACTCGGTAGCCGGGGTGTCGTCGCGGCTTCCGATGCGGGCGTTGCCGAGGTCACTCCCCCGCGTATTGAAGCGCTGTGCCCCATTGGCGCGGGCGACGCCTTGGCCGCAGCCATCGTCTGGTCCCTGGAACGCGGCGGAAGCTTCGAAGATGCGCTCAGCTGGGGCGTTGCCGCCGGAACAGCGTCGGCAAAACTGCCGGGAATAAACCTCGCTTCTCTCGAACAGACCGGCGAAATTCACCCGCTGGTCACCATTGCCAAAACCCCGTGACTTAAAGCTTTCCGGATCGCCATGCGGCGGTGTAGACGCGGCAGGACGATACACTGGAATTCTTCCCTCCCTTCGCCGTTCGCCATGTGGATTGTCAAACTTGCATTACGCCGTCCTTATACTTTCGTTGTCGGCGCACTGCTAATCCTCGTCCTGGGTATCGTCACGATAACCCGGATGCGCGTAGACATCTTTCCACAAATCAACATACCCGTCGTCAGCGTCGTTTGGCTCTACGCCGGTTTATCGCCGCAGGAAATGGAGCGGCGCATCGTCACCATCTCCGAGCGTGCCGCGACTACAGCGGTTAACGACATCGAGCACATGGAGTCCCAGTCCTTAAACGGCATCGGCGTCGTCCGCATTTACTTTCAGGAAGGAACCAGGATCGACGCGGCGGTGGCGCAGGTGGCGGCCATCATGGCTCAAATCACCCGCGTACTCCCGCCCAGCATAACGCCCCCGTATGTCATCCAATACGATGCGTCCACGGTGCCTATCATTCAAGGCAGCCTGAGCGGCGCTGCGTATTCGGAAGCTGAGCTTTACGATTTTGCGGCCAACTTCATCCGCACCCAATTAGCAACAGTGCAAGGCGCTTCTGTACCCATGCCCTTTGGAGGTCGGCCGCGCCAGATCATGGTCGATCTTGACCCCCGGGAGATGCTGGCAAAGGGCATCTCGGCTGCAAATGTAAGCGAAGCTATCAATGCTCAAAGCCTGATCCTTCCGGGCGGCACCGCTAAATTCGGAGATCGCATCTACAACGTCCAAATGAATAGCAGCCCGGAGGCGGTATCCGAGCTTAACGATATGCCTATCAAGCTGGTAAAGGGCACGCCAGTCTACATACGCGACGTTGCCCAGGTTCGCGACGGGTTTGCGGTGCAGCAAAGCCTGGTGCGGAAGGACGGACAGCGCGGCGTACTGATTACTATCCTGCGCAATGGCAACGCTTCCACTCTGGGTGTGGCGAACCGCGTCCGCGCCGCTTTGCCGAAAATTATGGCGACCCTTCCCAAGGATCTGCACCTGAATCTGCTTTTCGACCAGTCGCGATTCGTGCGAGCCGCCATCAAGGGTGTCACGCGCGAAGCGGTTATCGCGGCCGGCCTGACGGCGTTGATGATTCTTTTATTTCTTGGCAGCTGGCGCAGCACACTGATCGTTGCGGTCTCCATTCCTCTATCCATTCTGGTTTCGATCGTTGTGTTGAGTTTATTCGGGCAGACGATCAACGTGATGACTCTCGGCGGCCTCGCATTAGCAGTGGGAATTCTGGTCGACGACGCCACGGTAGAAATTGAAAACATCCATCGCAATCAGGCGATGGGAAAACCGATCGTCTCGGCGATTCTTGACGGTGCGCAACAAATCGCCGTGCCCGCGTTCGTCTCCACGCTCGCGATCTGCATCGTGTTCGTGCCCGTCATTTTCTTGAGCGGCGCCGCAAAAAGCTTGTTTACACCCCTTGCCATGGCAGTCGTGTTCGCCATGATGGCGTCTTATCTGCTCTCGAGGACGCTTGTTCCTACCATGGCCAAGTATCTGTTGCCGGGCGAACACGCTAGTGCGGACTCACAACCGGACACACGGAGCGTATTCGGCCGCTTTCACCAATCTTTCGAGGGCGCATTCGAACATATGCGGGAAATTTACCGAGACCTCCTGGGCCGCGCTCTCGCCCACCCTCGACTGACCCTCTCGACCTTCGCCGTGCTCGCTCTTCTCGCTGTAATCCTCACGCCCTATCTAGGGCAGGACTTCTTTCCGTCGGTCGATGCGGGACAATTTCGCCTGCACGTCCGCGCACCTGCAGGTACCCGTCTGGAGGAGACCGAGCACGTGTTCTCGCGCGTGGAGCAGCTGATCCGCGATGTGGTGCCGCCCCGCGATCTCGACATGCTTCTCGATAACATTGGCCTCCCGAACAATAGCGGCAGCGCCATCGCGTTCAGCGATGGGTCCACAGTAGGCACGTCCGACGGCGAGATTCTAGCGTCTTTAAAAGTCGGGCACGCTCCGGTGGCTGATTATATGAGCCGCTTGCGCGTCGACTTGCGCCATCGCTTCCCTGAACTAACCTGTTTTTTCCAGCCTTCGGATATCGTTAGCGAAATACTCGATTTCGGACTGCCTTCTCCGATTGACGTGCAAGTTGTCGGACGCGACCTTGAGAGCGACTATCGGATTGCTCGTGAAATCACAGCCAAGGTTGAGCGTATTCCCGGCGCCGTCGACGTTCACGTCCACCAGATTGTGGACGCTCCGGAAATCGACGTCAATGTTGATCGCACACGAGCGGTACTGGTCGGCATGGAACAGAAAGATGTCGCCAATAGCCTGCTCGTCTCGCTCGCATCGAGCGGCCAGATCGCTCCCAATTACTGGGTCAATCCCAAAAACGGGGTCAGCTACCTGATTGCGGTTCAGACTCCCGAATACAAGCTGGCTTCTCTTGAAGACTTGCAATCGACCGCGCTGATGACGGCTGGCCAGAACAGCCCGCAGTTGCTTCAGAATCTTGCCACAACGAAACGCTTCATCTCGCCGGCCGTGGTGAATCATTACAATGTGCAGCCCGTGTTCGACGTGTTCGCAGCGGTTCAGAATCGGGACCTCGGAGGCGTTGCAAACGATATAGAGCGCGTACTCGTGAATATGCGGATGAAGATGCCGCGCGGGACCAGCATCGTGATGCGCGGCCAGGTTCAGAGTATGCGTGAGTCCTTCGTCGGCCTGGGATACGGCTTGCTGTTCGCGGTTCTTTTGGTTTACTTTTTGATGGTTGTCAATTTCCAGTCGTGGCTCGATCCGCTGATTATCATGATGGCGCTCCCGGGCGCGTTCAGCGGCATCGTGCTGATGCTCTTCGCTACGCAAACCACACTGAGCGTACCTAGCCTGATGGGCGCCATTATGAGCGTAGGAGTCGCAACGGCGAACAGCATTTTGCTTATCACCTTTGCCAATGACAATCGCCCCGGGTTAACTGCTCGTGAGGCCGCATTGGAGGCTGGATACGTACGGTTACGCCCAGTGTTGATGACCGCCGCGGCGATGATTGTCGGAATGTTGCCTATGGCCCTGGGACTCGGGGAAGGCGGCGAACAGAACGCTCCGTTAGGACGCGCGGTGATCGGCGGTCTTCTGCTGGCGACGCTCGCGACACTATTTCTCGTACCGGTGATTTACTCAACCTTGCGGCGTTCGCCCGCGTTCATGGAAGAACCGGTACTTTGGTAGCTACGCAAATTATGGAGTGCCCAACGGCCCGATTCCGCAACGGAACCCTGACCGGCAGGGAGGGGCGTCTGCAACCGACCCGCGCCGGTTATAAATAGATATGCGCGACAGGACGGTAGACTCCCCCGAGACTGCGGTCCCGCGCCCTCAAAAACCCGCTGCACGAACTCGTATCGCCGGGTTGCTTCTGCTGATTTTAGTAGCCGCGGCGTTGCTTGCAGGCATTTTGCCACGCCTGCAGCACCGCGCTGCTCTTGCGGCCGAGGCTCGCGGCATCGCTACTGAACATCTTCCGGTTCATGTGGTCGAAGCGAAAGCTGGTGCTGCCAGGAGTGATGTGACCCTCCCTGGCAGCATGCAAGCGATCGAAGAAGCCCCTATCTACGCACGTGTCAGCGGCTACATCACGCGCCGTTATGCAGATATCGGCGACAAAGTGAAGGCTGGTCAGGTGCTCGCCGAGATTGATGCTCCTGAACTTGACCAGCAGTTGATGCAGGCCCGCGCCACAGCTGCCCACTCGGATGCCCTGTTTGGTCAGGCTAAGGCCAGTTTGGTGCAGGCCCAAGCAAAAATGATTCTTGCCAAAGAAACGCTGGACCGCTGGGTGACGCTCGCCGCGCGAGGTGTCGTTTCGCATCAGGAGAAAGACCAAAGGCAGAGCGATTACGACAGTGCCGCCGCCGAAGTGGAGGCCCTTAAATCAAGTGTTAGTGCAGCCGAGGCCGATGTCGCCGCGCAAAAAGCGAACGTTCGGCGTCTTGAGGAGCTCACTGGTTTTAAGCACGTTGCAGCGCCATTTAACGGTGTTATCACGGCCCGAAATATTGATATAGGGAACTTGATTGAAGAGGGAAGCGACTCGTCAACACGTGAGCTCTACCACATCGCGAAATTCGATGAACTGCGCATTATGGTCAACGTGCCGCAACCCGATGCACCTCTGATTCACGATGGCGGGCCTGCCTTCGTTCGGGTAACGGAGTTTCATGACCGCGAGTTTCCGGGCAAGATCGCACGTACCGCCGATTCGCTCGATCCGAATTCAAGGACGTTGCTGACTGAAGTTCACATCCCGAATAAAGAGGGCATTTTGCTGCCGGGTATGTTCAGCTCAGTACGCTTCCCGCTGCAGCGGACCGCACCAGCAGTCGTGATTCCAGCGGACGTTTTGATTGTGGACGCGCGCGGAACTCAAGCGGCCACAGTGGACGAAGCAGACATTGTCCATCTGGCGCGTCTCACTTTAGGCAGAGACTATGGATCGACCGTGGAGGTGCTTAGTGGTTTGCGTCCAGGCCAACGCCTCATCGTCAATCCACTCGATACGCTAACCGATGGAACGAAGGTAGATGTGCTGGCTAAGTAATAGCTACCGATGTAAGCCACCGAAGTAAGTAGAAATGCCGGCCACATAGGCAGCATCGAAACGGCAAGATGAACCAATGAATCGCTGTTTCAAAGACGTTTCGGGCGCCTACACTTCTGAAGTCGACCGATCTGCAATGCGGACAGCGTGTGACGTACACAGCTAAGAGTACCGCGATTTCTTACTCGCCGGTTGAGACGCATATCTCCGAAAACAACAGAGGCGGCCGAATTTGTTTGACATTAAGCTGCTTATCAAGTAGTCTTAAACTAGCCTGAGCTGTTGCTCAACCTTCGGACCATCTGAGCTAAGCAGATTCTCTGGACTGATCTCTTAGCAATCGCGTAAAGAAGGTCACCGCCGATGTCGAAATTTTATGTGGTCCAGAGAGCTGGCGTCCCCGCCGTATGGCAATCAGACCCTGAACATATTGCAGGTTTACTGCGGCGGAAGGCGGGCTACACGATCGCTGCGACTTCCCCAAGCGAAACACGACGGGGAGCTCTCACTATCTTACGTGAGCTGTTTCCAGGGCATCGACCCATCAAGACGCAATCCGCATAGCTTACGTGCGAAACCGGTTCAGATGTATTGGAGAGCACGGCGCAAAGGAGAAACATGCACTTCACGTATCAGGGCTTCACCCATGCAGGAAATATCAGATCATTTAACTTCGAAGGCATAGACGAGGGCAACGTTCATACACCTTTCCTCATTCAGGTGAATCTGCTGCTACTTGCGCGCACCAAGGTGGCCATGCAAGACGCTCCTGGTTTTTGCCTCCATCTGCTCACAACTGCATGCGCCTCGACCCCGGCTGATTTAGAGAAGTTTCAACACTACGAAGTGCTGGAAGAGGATCTTCTTCCGCTGGTGATGGATCGCGAGCGGCGTGCCACCTTGAAGGCTCTGAAAGTGCCGCAGCGCCGGTTCGGCCGAAAGCCGCCTCAAAGCTCACAGTTTCGGCCTTCAGCGCGGCCCGAAGCATAGAACCCGCAATCTATGTCCTTCGCAACCTGCGCGGCCCGATCGTTTACCAGGCCATCCATCCTGAAAAACGCCCCGGAACAATCGGGAGTATATGGCATTTGTAACCAGACTGAGTGGATTTTCATTGCTGAAGCGGTGAATATTCAGGCGAGTCTCCTTGAGCACTTAGCAGCTGCTCAGAGTGCGGTGAATCTTCGGAATCCCACCGGATTCACATTTGAAATATGCTCTTACGGTTCGGTGGCTGGCCGAAAGCAAACGCTCGTGACTAAGTTCAAGCCTTCCTGCAACTCGGCCGAACCTCAACGGCGATCAAAGCGCTACGATTAAAAACTAATTACGTCGCCTGGTGCCCGATCGCTAAGACGTAGTAGCGCGCAGGCCCTGTCCCAACGTTCTTCCACCCGTGTTGCTCGTTAGAATGCACATAGGCCATTCCGCCCGGACCAATCTTCTCGGTCCTGTCAAGAATCGTCACCAGCACTTCACCCTCGATCATCATGATCATCTCTTCGTGCACGTGATGATGTTCCGGATGCGGCATGTTCCCGGGAGCGAGCTCCGTAATATGCATATCGATCGGGTATCCTTCGTGCGTGGTGCCGGTGAATACCTGCCAGCTCTTGTTACCATTCGGGCTCTCTTTTACGGTCAGCTTGTCAAACGGGTAGATGCCGGATGGCAGCATCGACATGCTCTTCTCAGCTGACCAGGCATTGGCCGCAAACACCGCGGGCAAAAGCACGCTCAAATCTCTTCGGGTAAGCTCCATTCAATTCTCCTAGGCAATACTTACTGTCTTAATCTCTGCGCAGCGCGACAATCTCGCTATCCAAGGGTACGCCGCCCTGCACTCTAACGCGCAGTAAGACGGCCATACTATTCAGGTGTTTCTGGCCTAAATGATTTAAGGCTGCCATCAGCGCCGCGGTTTTGTCTTCTCGGCATACAAACTCGACAGCTCCCTGAGTACCGAATGTATTGGTGCCGGCAAGTAACAACATCCGGTGAGTGGCCGAAGCGGCGTTCGAGAGCTCGATAAGGGCGTAGTCCTCTGTCATCGGCCGGCTAGGCGAGTCGAAGTACCAATCCTCCTCGCCGGCTCGCGGGTGCAGATTTCGGATGCCCAGGTCGCCTCGCCGGGGTCCACTCTCTGCGCGTTCAAAAGCGAAATCGCGATTCAAAGGCAGTTCGCGCAAAGCTTCGTTTTCCGAGGGCGAACCGACGAAAATAAGATCCCTCTCTTTGGTGTCGTCCCAGTTCAACAGCCGGCCACGCTTCAGGGTGAATTTGCGGCCCAGGCGCTCGAACAGCTCATCCAGCGCGTGGATGGCGATGACTTCCCCTACGCCCGTATAGTGGTCAAAAACTCCCTCCTGCACGCTTTCGTTGGGCCTTCGATAGCGTAGCCCGGTTTCGGGCCGCCCAACGAATTCCGCGTTACTAAATACGACCAGCGGCGGCTCGTTATGAGCGACCGCAGTCTGCCAGAAGTTCACAAGAGGACTGGGGAGCGTCGCGGCAGGAGACGCGGGCTCAAGGTTGCGTGCTGGGCGAAAAAATAGGAATAGAAGACTGGCCAAAGCGGCGCCGCTGAGCAGCCACAGAAAAGCTTTAAAGCCTTCTGGAAGGACTGGCCGAATGCGTGACGGGGCCTCCACGGCTGGCTGTGGAGTGGCCCGTTCAGCAGTCTTCGTCGCGCGCTCGCGGAACACCAGCGAATAGCTGCCCTTGGGGATTTCGATCTGCCATGTGTCGGAGGTTCCAACGGTCGCGTAGTATTCCGCGAGCTTCGACCGGAGCCGGCTAGTTTGTACACGGACCGTGGAATCAAGACGCGGATCGAAATTCGTCGGCCTGCCGAACACCTCGGTGGCGATTTGGTATTCCTTGGTCGGAATTTGCGGGGTTTCTAAAGCATGCTCGGCCAAATACTGCAAGAGGTGGCACAGGGCCTCGGACCCATGAAGCAGCGGGCTGCGGACGAGGCGTTGTACCTCGTCCCGCTTCTCTTTGTGATCGGCAGTGCGGTCCTGCTGGGCTAAAGATGGCGGCATTTCGGCCCTCAAGTGACATCTTACGGCCCTTCACGAAGGTGTAACGCGAGTTTACATCGCGTGTACGTTATTCAATTCCAGACCATTTGCGGATGTAACAGTATCATACATGCGTTCACATGAACCGGTTGCGAATCGGCGGGCGCTATTCCGTCCAAACGGTGACGCCGCCGGGCGGGACTTCCGCAGCGCCAATGCGCAGGTGTGCGCCAGCCGTTCCCGGGATGCGCTGGGGCTTGGACGTGAAGTTCGTGGCGACCCAGAATCCGTCCCGCCAGTCCACCTGAAAATCAGGGTCCAGGTTTGCGGGCGCGACGCCGGCGGCTTCGTACAAGTGATGCATAATGGCCCGTTCAAGCTCGCCATTCAGGGTGTCCACGCCCACGTAAGTTACCGTTCCCTTGCCCAGCTTGTGAGTAATCGCGGCGGGCCGTCCGGAATAGAATTGATCGCTATACCGCGCCAGCACCTCGGTTGAATCTTCCGGTTCCAGCACTTCCGCCCACGATCCCCATTTGTATTGCTGCCCAGCCGCCGTTACCGTTCCCGTCAGTGAATCCGGCAGATCGTCGTAAAACGGAATGCGCCCTCCGATCAAGCTGTAGATTGGCTCTGCCCACAACGCCTCCCAGAGGTGACCATTCTTGTCCTTCTCGCCGGTGCGGCAAGTAACAATCAGGTGCCCTCCATTTTGTGCGTATTCGGTCCACCGATCAATCAGGTTTTGATCCACCAGCTGATACGCCGGCGCCACTACGAATGCGTACTTGCTGAAATCCCCTTCTGCCGTCAACACGTCCACGGGCGCCATCATGCTTTTCAGCGCCCGGTAATAACGCATCCAATGATCTACCGTGTTCCAACGGACGGTCTGCAAGTGATTCGAAATATCCCATCGATTGTCATAGCCAATCAGGAAAGCAGTACGGCGTGCCGCATACGCCTTGGGTTCTTCAGCATTCGGCTTATACAATTTCCGCAGTTCGATGATGTCCCGCATTGCCTGCGCATATTCGCGGCCGCCGGGAGAGGGCGTAACACCGTCCGGTTCGACCAGCCCTTTGTGATATAGCTCCGAGCCAAATAGCGGCTGCCGGTAGCGGTAAGTACAAACCATTTGCGCGCCGGCGGCAAATGCTCGCATAATCCACATGTGAATCGCTCCGGGAAGCGGCCACGGGTTCACCGCGCCCCAATTCACCTCTCCCGGCTGGAGTTCCATCTGACCCGAAAGACCAGTGATAGGCCTCATCAGGTCATGCATGAACGATAGCTGCGCTGCGTTGCCCAGGCGAAATCCCAACGGCCCATCATTCAATTCACCGTGCACAGGATACAGCGTCCACGTGAATACGTCCAAATCTTTGGCGGAAAGAGTTGGGTTCACGTCCTCGTGCATGGCCATAAAGTTGGTGGTGATCCACTGGTCGTGCGTGTACTGGCGCAAAATATTGGCCTGCATGCGTATGTATTCCGCGGTTGATGCTGCGAAGAACCGCTCGAAATCGAGCACTGCATGCGGACTCGGATCGGCCACGAGCCTGTCCGGATTGGGAATCTCAATCTGATCGAAATTCTGGTACATCTCGGACCAGAATGCGCCGCCCCATGCCGTGTTCAACGCCGCGATGGAGCCGTCGTATCGATCGCGCAACCAATTGCGGAAGGCATCGGTCGCCGCGGCTGAATAGGAATACCGTTTGCCATAGTGGCTCAATTCGTTATCGATCTGCCATCCCCAGACATGCGGGTTGTGACCAAAACGCTTGGCCAGCTCGGTGTCGATCTTTGTGACGTATTCCCGGTAAAGAGGAGAACTCCAATCACCCTGTTCACGGCTGCCGTGGATCATCGTTCGGCCCTGCCCGTCCACCATCAGGACCTCCGGATGCGCGTGTGTCAACCAAATTGGCGGTGTTGCGCTAGGCGTACAAAGAATCACCTTCAGCCCTTGACTGGCCGCCAGATCTACGTTCTTTTCTAGCCACTCGAACTGGTAATTGCCTTCCTCCGGCTCCATGAAGTACCAGGCGAACTCGCCCATGTGGATGTACTCCATCCCCAGCTTGTGGATGTTCTCCATATCGCGCGCCCACTGCGTTTCCGGCCAAGCCTCGGGATAGTAGTAGACCCCGATGGTCAGCATCTGCTGCTTGGGGAACCAATTCGGGTCAAGCGCCGCCGTGCCAGGAGCGTTGAGTACAAGGAGCGAAAGGAAGGCGGACAAAGCGCAGCGCATCCTTCCGTTGTACTCTACGCGTACTCTAAGCGCATCAGTGGCCAGCCGACTTAGATTTGGTTTTCGCCTTTGTGGATTTGGCGGCGGTGGATTTGCTTTCGCCAGACGTCGTATGTTCGGCTTTTGTATGTTCCGCTTTAGAGTGATCGGACGTCCCGTGATGGCTCGAATCGTGCACGTTTTCGGCGCTGACGAGCTTGTTGAAATTACTCGTCTCTCCTTCGGCAGTCTTTTCCTGATAGACCATCGCGAGGTTGCGCTCATCGAATTTTTCGAAGAACTGCTCCCACGTGATCGGTTCCAGCGATCCCTCGCCGCTGTAGCCCGGGAAATCTATGCGCAAAATGCCGACGTCTTCGTTCGATCCGGTGCGCTTCACGTGCGACGGTTTCCCCCCGCGCGCTTCAGCCCACTTTCGAATTTCATCATGGTCTTGAGTGGTTTTGGATAAATGAGAGGACATGCAGGTCTTCCTTGGTCACCTTGGAGACCAACCTTTCAAGGTGTTACCGCATCTCGAAAAAACTACAGGCCCGGAAGTACTCGGCGGCGTCGGGTTACAAAATACAAGGGATAAGAGTCACTTTCGTTCGTGCAAGGCCCTGATGCCGAGCCGGGAGCGTTAGCGACCACATGATTGGACGAGGCAGAGTCCCTTAAGTCAACGGCATTGGACAAAGTTGAGTGCGCCCCGTTGGTACCCTTTATCCGAAGAAGTCGCGGACCTTTTCGAAAACGCTCTTCTCGTGAGGTGCATTGTCGGTTGGCAGCAGATTGCGCAATTCTTCAAAATGTCGACGCTGTTCCCGGGTCAGTTTCTTCGGGATCTGTACGTCGACATGCACATACAGGTCGCCCCGTCCGCGCGAGTTCAGTTCTGGCACACCCAGGCCGCGCAGTTTGAACTGCCCACCCGATTGCGCACCTTCCGGAATACGTATGGTTTGTGGACCGTCGAAGGTCTCAATGGAAACTTCCGCGCCGAGCGCGGCCTGGGCCACGTTGATAGGCAGCGTACAGTGCAAATCGTTGTCCCGCCGCTCGAAAATCGGATGCTCAGCGACCTTCAACACGACATACAGATCCCCTGGCTGGCCCCCTTGCGGCGCGGGATTGCCTTCGCCGCTCAGCCGCAACCGCGTACCCGAATCCACACCGGCCGGAATGTTCACTTTTAACTTCTTCTCGGTCCGGTGGAAGCCCTCTCCGCGACACTGCGAGCAGGCCTGGCGAATCACTTGTCCCCGGCCGCCGCAAGTGGGACACGTCTTGCGTATGCTGAGGAAGCTTTGCTGGTACAAAACCTCCCCTCGGCCGTTACACAGCGAGCAGGTGACCAGACCACCATTAGGCTCGGCGCCGGTTCCGCGGCACTTTGTGCACGCCTCCAGGCGCGGAACGAGCAGGTCCGCCGAGAGCCCCTTCATTGCGTCTTCGAAACTGATTTCCAGGTCGTATCGAATATCTTCGCCGCGTTGAGGACGTTGTCCCCGCCCACCGCCGCGCCGGCCGAACATATCGCCGAACCCGAACAGATCGCCTAGTATGTCTCCGAAATCGGCGAATTGCGATTCATCGAAGTTCGGCGCACCCGTGCCGTTAACGCCCTGATGCCCAAACCGGTCATAGGCCGCGCGCTTCTGAGGGTCGCTCAATACCGCATAGGCTTCCGCTGCCTCCTTAAACCGTTCCTCGGCCTCCGTATTGCCGGGATTCCGGTCGGGATGATGTTGCAGCGCAAGCTTACGATAGGACGATTTCAGCGTCTGTTCGTCGCAATCCCGCGTCACGCTAAGTACTTCGTAATAATCTCGTTTGGAGACAGCCATCGTCGTTTGAAACTACTGGCGAACGGCCACTTTCACCATGGCCGGCCGCAAAGGGCGGCCTTTGAAGTTATAGCCGCGCTGGTATTCTTCCAGAATTGTTTGGTCTGGTTGATCCGGCGAATCCACCATCTCCACTGCATGGTGTAAATGAGGATTAAACAGCGTCCCTTCCGTTGAAATCGGCTCCAGGCCGAGCTTCTTTAGGGATTCGTACAGGCGTTGGTAAATCAATTCCATGCCTCGTGCATACTCTTTATCGGCGCTTTCCACCTTCAATGCACGTTCAAAATCGTCCAAAATGGGCAACAGCGCCTTGGCAGTATCCATGCTGGCGAATTCGAACAACTCGCCTCGCTCACGCTCGACCCGTTTCTTGTAATTCTCAAATTCTGCCTGTCGCCGCTGCAATAGGTCCTGCAACTCGCGTTTTTCCCGGCTGAGCCGGTCCATTTCAACAACTTGGGAGTGATTTCCGACGGTTTCCGCAGCGGCTTCGGGAGCTTCCGGAGTACGTTCGGTCTTGGGCTGGGGTTCGCTTGCCCCCGAGCCAGGTTTGGTGTCTTCCGTCGCGACACCAGACGTGTTTGTATCGTGTTCCATGTGAATCTTGGCGATATCTTCTGAGCAGACCTGGCGAGCCAAGTTGGGTTACACTCGGACTTTCAGCGTAACAGACAAAAGGCCACCTCGGCAGGGGCGGTTTGCATCGCCCTCGCCGCTCAGGTATCCTTATCATTGTAGCTCTAAAAGAGCCGCCCCGAAAGTTGGCTCCTCCGGGAAGTTAACGGTGCCGGGCGCGGGTCCACAATTCAGGATTCAGGTTTAAACAGTTTTTAAATGGCAAACACAGTTTCATCATTGAAGCGCGTCCGGATCGCCGAGCGTAGGACCGCGATCAATCGCGTTCGTAAAACCCGGTTGCGCCACCAGATCCGCACCATGCGCCGGTTGCTGGACCATAAGGATGCCGATGGGGCGGCCAAGGCATTTCCGGCCACGTTTTCACTAGTCGATCGCGCTGCTAAGTGGGGCATTATCAAGAAGAACACGGCGGCGCGTTATAAAAGCCGCTTGACCCTGCGGTTGCGTAGTCTGACTGCCAAGGCATAAGTCCCCCTAAGCTTTTGTTCTTGCGCGTTGAACCGTCACGGGCAGTGAATAGACCTCTTCAAACGCTTGAGCCGCTTCCCCGGCTGCCCAGATTTCCAGATCTGCATCCTGGTCTGCCTTCACCACATCCTGGTCTGCCTTCACCAATAGTTGTAATCCAGTGGTCTTGATAATGCTGTCCAGATCATGAACCCTCTGCCCGTGCCCCCGATCCAAGGCATCGGCGATCCGGAGCAGCGGGATTAAGCTGATCACGACCCGCTTGGAATCCGGGTCCAGCGCCTGGAAGTGCATATGTCTTGGCTGCGGCATCGACTTGCGATGGAACCGGCACAGTGAGGCGATCGTTACGCGCTCCTTGTTCGTGAATCCCGGCAAGTCAGCATTCGCAATTAAGTAAGCAGAGTGCTTGTGGTGTCCCGTCTCGCTGACGAAATGGCCGACATCGTGGAGATAGGCAGCCGCCTGAAGTAGTTTCCCCGCTGCGGGCGGTAGTCCGTGAAGGGTCTGTAATAACTCAAATAGCCGGTGCGCCAGAAAGGCCACGCGCTTAGCATGACGGAGCACCACGCCATAGCGCTTCGCCATTCCTTCCACAACCAGCAGCTGTTCGCGCGAAAGTTGCGAAAGTTCGCGCCCCACACCCCGAGCGGCCAAATCCGCAATTATGCCGTCGCGCACACCCGCGGTCGAATAATAAAGCGACACACATCCGAATAGTTCAAGCGTCCGCAAGAAGACGGCGGACCCCGCCACAATGATCTCGGCCCGGCGCGGCCCAATGCCAACCATCTTGCGCCGCGCCGCGAGGGACCGCCCGGCTACTTCCGCATACAGCTGCCGAATTTGCGCCGTGCGTGCGCGCAAACGATCCGCGGCATCGCGCTTCTGCCGTGGCACTTTATTCACTGCGCAAACGATCGCCGCTGCGGTTGCGGACGTGGCAACCACCCGGTCCA
This sequence comes from Bryobacteraceae bacterium, assembly GCA_036269625.1. Classification (GTDB taxonomy): domain Bacteria; phylum Acidobacteriota; class Terriglobia; order Bryobacterales; family Bryobacteraceae; genus Bog-105. The sequence continues at coordinate 18,237 of DATBEF010000214.1, forward strand.
ACTTCTCCCCCTGCCGCCGCTTGTGAAACGCGACCAGCTTCTCGTCAATGTAGGCATCCATCCGATGTAGCTCATCGGGAGCGGCAGGATCGGACTCCAGGAACAACTCGGTCAAGCGAACCGCGCCGAGTGGCCGCGACACCGCATCCAGTAATTCGCCGTTATGCGACAAAATCAACTCCGCGCTTCCGCCGCCCACGTCGATGATCAGCGTCCGCTCCCTCGGCCGGGGCCAGCGCGCCTCGACTCCCAGATGGATCAGCCGAGCCTCTTCCTGTCCACTGATGATCTCAACGGGAGTGCCGATGGCCGCACCCGCCCGATCTAAAAACTCTTGTTGATTGCTCGAATCCCGCACCGCGCTGGTTGCTACGGCTCGCACGCCTTGAACATCGAACTTTTGGTACCCGGCTGCGTAGCGAGTAAGCGTAGCGCAAAGGAAGTCTAGCGCTTCGTTGCTGATTCGCCCATTGCGAAAAACACTTTCGCCAAGCCGCGTGACTTGCCGCTCCTGGGCCAGAATGCGCGTCATCGCCGGCTCAACCTCCGCAGCCATCATGCGGACCGAATTACTGCCAATATCGATGGCCGCATACCGAAGCATATCCGTTTATAGCAAGGGCAGCCAACTCTTCAAAGTGTGGCAATACCTGCACTGGTGGGCCAGACGGTTCGTCTGCCGAACTTGCGGCTCAGTCGCCCGCCCAGGCGGCGAACGTTTTCATCCATTCATAGAAGAACTGCTTCTGCCCTTCTCGGGTCCTCCACCAGCCATTTGGGTCGTAGGTTGGATCATCTGCGGCCACCACCACTACCCAGCACCAGGGAGCAGCAGCCCGCATCAGTCGGGCAGCGCGCCGCGTATGGTAATTGCTGGTGACCAGCAGTATCTTGTGAATGCCCTCGCGCTTGAGATCTTTGGCGATCGTTTCCGTCTCGTTGCGCGTTGAGTTCACGCGATTATGGAGCACCTGGAAAAGCGAAGCCGGATATCCCTTCGACTCCGCGTATTGGACGGTAATGTCACCCTCGAAGCCGAGCAGATACTGTGGACCGCTCACCAGAACCAGAGGCGCATACCCATCCTTTGCCAATTGGGCCGCCTTCAGGATGCGCACCCCCGAATCGTCGCCGCCCATTACTAGGATCGCCTGTGCCTTCTGGGGACCATCATCCTCAACCAGAACATTCCCGCAGAAAGCTAAGATGTGGAAACGCAAGAACCAGACCGCCGCGACACCTACAGTAAATAGACCCAGGAGAGTGAGACACCCTCGGCGTTTTTTGGCCACTGGTTAGCGGGACACGGCGTTCATCACGCCAGATCGTCGGGAGATCGTTCCTTATCCGATCTTGTATCTAATCTGCCGACCGTTTTCAGCTTTTGATACATCCGCTCGATCTCGTCTTCTTCGTCGGGGCTCAACATGCGCACCGGCTGCTCCAGCGCAGGAGTATCCCCCCGGAGCGCCGTCATGCTCGACCAGGTCCAGTAGTCGCGGTACGCGACTCCATCAAAAGTTGCCAGATAGGAGTTCTTTCGAAGCTGATAAATCAGGCGCGCGATCCGTTCCGGTTCGCCCGGAAAAACGATCAACCTTTTCCGAGCGTTGGTCAATTTGACCTTGAGCACGAGAGGCGATACCAAGCGGCTCCCATTGATCTCACGCACTTCACGCCACGCGATGGTTCGCTCGCCGACGTTGAATTGCGTATCACTCACACGAATAGAAGGCCTAGATGCGAGCCAAAAAAGCCCAGCCGATGTGGCCGCACACAAAAACGCCGGTATAAACGCCAGAGGGGCCCGCCAGCCGCAGAGAATACAAGCGGCCGAACCGGCAAGAGCCGCCCAGCCGATGCGGGCGTACAGACGCGACGGTAGATAAACCTCGACGGTCGGCTCCATAACTCTAAGGCTACTCTTCACCTCTGCTCCCGTCAATGGCTGCGAACCCTTCTCGTCATCTCGATTCCCCGGCGGACATAGTCGGCTCCACTGAGTCCTGTAAACAACGCTGAAAGCGCAATTGCCGTGAACTTCAGCTCGTGCAGGAAGCCCAATTCAAAAGAAGCGTACAGCAGTGAGAGCAGCACCAGCATAATCTGAAAGAAGGTGCTCACCTTACCGAGAATCGACGGGGTAAACCGCCGGACGTCCCGAAAGACGCGTAGCAAGATTGAGCCGACCAGGATGATGCCATCGCGGCCGATAGCCATGTACAACATCCAGCGGGGGATAATCTTCAGATAACCGAGCGTAACGAAAAGTGTGACCAGCATGGCTTTGTCCGCCAGTGGGTCCAAAATCACGCCGATTCCACCGGCTACCCCGATTTTCCGAGCGGCATACCCGTCGAACCAGTCGGTAATGCTCACTAGAAGCACCGTCACCAGAGCCGTGCGAAATCGACCCCTCAACAGCAGCCACGCCAGTCCGGGCGAAGCCGCTAGGCGGGTGCTCGTGAGGATGTTTGGCAGCAGTTTGAGGAGTCTCAAGGATTATCTTTAGAACGGGCTGCCGTGCATATGGCCCGAAGCGCAAAGGGCGCGGTTGCGCGCCGCCAAACAATACAGGAACTCGCCTGCCCTTTCGGTGGCGCGCTAGACACCGCGACCGTTTTGCGCGAGTTCCTCAAAAGATCAGAGACGATTACTAAAGGGTCGCACAGGTAGCGGCCGAGCACCGTCTCAGAGGTGCTCCTAAACCAATCTGGTCAAACCAGGGCATGCGCCGCGAACATCGGGCGGCGGGGTTCCGCACGGTCGAGTGTCACGATCTCGTATAACGAATTGTCAGACATGATCTGGTTGACCAACGCCACATGCATCGCATGGCCGGCCTTTTCAGCCACCACTTGCCCCAAAAGCGGTTTCCCAATCAGCGCCAAATCGCCAATCAGATCCAAAGCCTTGTGCCGGCAGCATTCATCCGGAAAGCGCAACCCACCGGGATTCGCCACGCTGTCGCGAGTGAAACAAATCGCATTATCTAACGTTGCCCCACGGATCAAACCCATTTCCCGCATCTGGTCCAGCTCATACTCGAATCCGAAGGTCCGCGCCGGGGCGATGGAGGCGGCATAACTGCCAGGCGTGACCTCCATCTCAAGACTTTGCTCACCCACCATCGGGTGGTCAAAAAAGATGTGGCACCGCAACTCAAACCGGTCGGAGGGTAGGATCTCGACGCGCTTACCGTTCGTGACCACCCTAACCGGTTTCACAATCCGCATGTACCGCCGCGGCCTCCGCGATTCTTTCTTGCCCGCTTGGCGCAGCAGTTCCACAAATGCCAGTCCGCTCCCATCAAGTATCGGGACTTCCAGATTGTCTAACTCCACATAGGCGTTATCGATCCCCATGCTGTAAAACACGCTGAGAAGGTGCTCGGTCGTCGAAATGAATACCCCCAACGGATGCATAAGGCTAGTCGCATAGCTGACTCGCTTCACGTGTTCCCAACTGGCTGGAATTTGGAGATTGTCGAGATCTGTCCTTATAAAGACGATGCCGGTCGCTGGCGGCGCGGGTGCTAAGCGCAGGTGCACCGGCGCTCCATGATGAAGTCCGACTCCATCCACTTCCACAGGCCGGCGCAGCGTCGTTTCGTAATACATAATGCGAACTGCTGCCAGCATACCAACAGAGGGGGTAGGCATATGTAATTTATTGAAAACGAGATACTTGGACGTCTATGGCTGTGGCAGTAAAGCCACAGCAAACGGGGGCGGAGCCGACAAAGCGTGGCAATTTAGCCGCACGCATACTCCGGCTTGGCTTACGTTTCCCCCATCATCCGATTTGTCGCCAGGAGCGGTTATCCCGCGCCACTAGATCGTCCGCTTCTTTAGGTCCCCAGGTTCCGGCGGCATAGTTCGGGAAGTTGCGCGCGGGAAGGGCGCGCCAGACGTCGATCACCGGTTGAATCACAGACCAGCCTGCCTCGACCATGTCGGCCCGCTGGAAAAGTGTTGCGTCGCCCAACATACAGTCGTAGAGCAGACGTTCATAACCCGTGCTCTGCTCGGTCCCGAAGTAGTCCTCGTAATGAAAATCCATGTTCACCGATCCCAGCCGCACCAAGGGTCCAGGGATCTTTGCCCCGAATGTGAGAGAAATGCCTTCGTCCGGCTGGATATGCAGAACTAATAAATTGTTGCGCAGCCGTTCGACCGGCGTATCGCGGAAAAGGACAAACGGCGCCCGCCGGAACTGGATTGCTATTTCCGTGACGCGTTTGGGCAGTCGCTTTCCGGTCCTGATGTAAAACGGAACATCGGCCCAGCGCCAGTTATCAATAGACAATTTTAAAGCCACATACGTCTCTGTGCTCGAATCGTGAGCTACGTTGCTTTCCGTGCGGTAGCCCGGCACCCGTTCCCCATCCTCGATGCCGGGCCCATATTGTCCACGCACTGACCGCGTCAGAACATCCTCAGGGGCCAACGGTTGTACGGCATGCAGGATTTTTACTTGCTCGTCGCGAACCGCGTCCGCGCCAAACGAAATTGGCGGCTCCATGGAAGTCAATGTCACCAGTTGCAAGATGTGATTCGGCACCATGTCGCGCAACGCCCCGGCTTGATCGTAATAGCCGCCGCGTTGCTCCACTCCCAGCGTCTCCGCGACCGTGATCTGTACGTGATCGATATAGCGGCGGTTCCATATGGGTTCAAATATGCCGTTAGAGAACCGAAACGCCAAGATGTTCTGAACAGTTTCTTTGCCCAGATAATGGTCGATCCGGTAAATCTGGTTCTCCTCCAGGTATTTGCGGATCTCAATATTCAACGCCCGCGCCGATTCGAGGTCCCGCCCGAAAGGCTTCTCAATGACTACCCGCCGCCAATTCCGGTCCTGATCCTGCTCTGCCAGCCCAGCGTCCCCGAGTTGCTTAACCACTTCGCCAAACATTGAGGGAGCGGTTGCCAGGTAGTAGAAATAGTTTCCCCGTGTGGCGTGCTTTTGCTGAAGCTCGTCCAACACCTGCTTCAGCTTTCGGTACGTCCCCGCATCGCGGAAGTCGCCCGACAGGTATACCGTTCGCTCGAGCAGCCAGTCGCAGAACGAGCACTGCTCCGGCGCAGCCCCAAATTCCTGCAAATCCTGCCGGAGCTGTTCAAGAAACTTCTCCTGCGGAATATCGTTTATTGCCACGCCCACCATTGCAAATTCCATGGGGAGCAGTTTTTTCTTTGCAAGATTGTACAACGAGGGTATAAGTTTTCGCTTAGTCAGATCGCCAGTGACCCCGAAAATCACCATGGTGCAGGGATCCCCCGGCCGGCCTTGCTCTTCCATGTATTCCTTGTCTTTGGGCGCTGCTTGGGTAGTCGTCATCGTCTTTAATTTGCTCCTAGATCCGAAACCTTATCGTAGAAGACCCTTCGGATGGATTCCTGGTCATCGTTTACTTAAGCCGCTAGAAGAAGTCCAGGGGCTTTTTCGATTAACCCCGCTAATCCTATCCACCCGCCCTGCCGATGAGAACAACAAGCGGGTGAAGTCCCGCGGAGGCCGTATGAAAATAGAAAACTCCAACCTTATCGGAGCGAGCGCTCCTGTCGGCAATCCCAATCGCGGCGGGATGGAAGATATGTCTGGGGCCGCCCCGGCTACATCCAAATCCGACGCCGTCCAAATCTCTAGTCTCGGGTCTGCGCTACACGCCGCCTCGGGCAAAGTCTTCGGGAACACAAATCAAATCGAAAATTTGCGTAGCAATGTTCGTTCCGGCGCTTACACCGTAGATCCTCTTCAACTCAGCCGCCGCATTGTCAACGACTCGTTAAGCGCCTGAGAACCCCGGAAAACTCCGTGCGACCTGTCTTAACCATTCTTCGGAGCCTGTTCCAGCCACCCGGCGCTCTATCGCCCAGCCGGAACCGGTCCGTGCGTCAGATCGCCGGAATTCAGTTGATCGCCGACAGCCCCGAGGAACGTACCTTAATGCAATGCGAACTGATTCAGGCAGGACGCCGGCTCCGCACGATGGAGCAGTTACTGATCCAACCGACGCCGGAAGCTGTCCGGGAGGCCACTATACTCCTCGACGAAGCCAATCTGCTTGTGAAGCGCTTCCTCGAACTTGCTAATTCGAGTCCCCCTAAGGACGCACAAGTATTGAGCGAAAAAGTGCAGGTGTTTTCAAAATTGTGTCAGCGTTGCGCCGCTCTGCTCGAAGGAGCGCGCCGCGTTCAGTGGACCCGTATGCACTCTATTGGCTCTTTTACGCAAAGCTACACGCGCGCCGCGAAGCTAAAAACGTGGGCGCCGGCGTCCCGAACGCTGAACGTTGAAATGTAACCGGGGAACTTAACCCACCCAACGACCAAATTCTGAGGAAAAGATGTCCAATTTTCTTGCTTCTTTAGGGAACACCGCCAGTTCGTTTGCCGCAATTGAGCAGGCGATGGAAGTGGTCTCGAATAACACTACTAACGCCACTACGCCTGGTTATGCCAGCCAAACCGAAGTCCTGCAGGCCGATCCCTTCGATCCCAGTCAAGGCGCGATCGGCGGCGTCTCCGCTGGACCGATCGTCAGCTCACGAGACATCTACGCGGAGATGAACGTCCAAACCGCTCAATCCGCGCTGAATTACTCCACAACGGTTGCAAACACACTGCAATCTGTAGTCCCCCTGTTCAGTCTAACTACCAACAGCAGTTCCGATACCAGTATCGGTGGCACTCTGAACGCGCTATTCGCGTCTTTCTCAAACCTTTCGGTCAGTCCCAACGATTCAGCTACTCGATCCGGAGTGCTGAATGCCGCTAGCAACGTGGCCGCAGCGTTCAATTCGACCTATCAAACCCTGGCGAGCACCGCCCAGAACACGGTGACCGATGCTCAGAGTACCGTCGCATCCATCAATAGCCTGACTGCGGACATTCAGCAAATTAACGCCGCAACCCTTCGTAGCGGCGGTGGTCCGCCCGATCCCGGGTCCCAGGCACAGCTTTACTCGGATCTCGAAAATCTGTCTCAATTAGCCAATATCACTTTCGTGAATCAGCAAGATGGCACCACCAGCGTCTACCTGGGCGGACAGTCCACCTTGGTATCCGGCACAACTCAGTATGCGATTTCGAGCAAAGAGGTCGCCTCGTCCTCGAACACCCAGGGCATCCAGATACTCGATTCAAACGGCAACGACGTAACCCACTTGGCGACTGGCGGTCAACTCGGAGCGCTGGTCAACCTGAGCAATAATATTCTGCCTGGATACACCTCGCAATTGAATACCCTCGCGCAGGGCGTCGCGGACCAGGTTAATACCCAGTTGACCAGCGGCAAGGACCAGACCGGGGCCGCGGGCCAACCGCTATTTTCTTACAACGCCGCTTCCGCCGCTCACAGTCTGGCCTTTACCGGAATCACAGCTTCGCAATTAGCAGCCGCCAGTTCGTCCGCGCCCGGTGGCAATGACAATGCACTTGCTCTACAAAACCTGCAGTCATCTCTGGTTGCCTCGCTCGGGGGCGCCACTTTCACACAGTATTATGCCGATTTGGGTTCGAAGGTCGGCTCCGATTCTTCAAACTCCAGCAACAATGAAACCACCCAGCAGCAGCTACTATCCCAAGCCCAAAGCTTGCGATCGAATGTGTCTGGAGTTTCCTTGGACCAGCAAGCCACGTTGTTGACCGAATATCAGCAGTCGTATGACGCCATCAGCAAACTAATATCGGTGGTCAACCAGATGGCACAAACAGTAATCGGGCTCATCCCGGGCACTGTTACCAATGCATAAACAGCATCCCCATTCCAGGAGATAAACCGTGTACACGATCATGAACTCGGCCGACGCATTTCTGGCCAACCTTTCCAGCCTTGAACAGCGAATGCTGACCGCCAACCGCCAGGTCAGTAGCGGCTTGCGCGTGCAAACAGTAACCGACGATCCGTCCGCGGTCAATGACATCCTTGAACTGAATAGCGAGATTGGATCGAACACACAGATTGGTCAGAACCTGAGTATCGTGCAGACCGAAGTGAACACGGCCGAAGGCTCCGTAAACTCAGCCACCATCCTAATGGACACAGCACGCCAGCTTGCTACCGAAGGAGCAACGGGAACGGCCGGGGCATCGGAGCGGCAGCAACTTGCCAGCCAGGTATCCGACATTCTGAATCAGATGCAAGGCCTTGCGAACACGCAAGTGGATGGGCGGTACGTTTTCAGCGGCGATTCCGATCAGACCGCCCCGTACGGCGTCGTCAACCTCACGACTAATACCACCAACGGAGTTGGAACTTATCAGGGAACCGCCAGCACCAGATCTGTGCAGGGTCCTGGTGGGTCGACGATCAGTATCGCTCTGTCGGCGCAGCAGATCTTTGATGGCGGGGCCGGCGGTACGGCGTCCACCAGTGTCTTTCAGTCACTTACGGAACTATACAACGCACTCTCAACGGGCAATCAGACGGGTATCGAGCAGGCGACATCCGATATCGCCAGCTCCGCGTCCTATCTCGACAACCAGCAGGCTTCCTACGGCGAGATCCAGCAGTCGCTCTCGGCCGCGGTAAACGAGCAGTCGAGCTTGAACACCAATCTCACAGCCGAACTCAGCGCAATTCAGGATGCCGACTCCGCTACCGCCATAACGAACCTGCAGACAGACTCAACGAACGAAACAGCCGCCATGGCGGCTTACAACAGCTTGCCTAAAAAGAGTCTCTTCGATTACCTCGGATAGCCACTCCGCGCGACGACCCCGCTGAAGCGGCTCCCAAACCTGTGGCGCACGCTCTCTTGCTTTTCACGGGGTATTCTGGACCCGGAATGGACAATCCCAAGTTCTTCGCAACACCCGCACGCTGGCGAAAGTGGCTTGAGCAGAACCATCTGAAAAAGCAGGAACTGCTGGTCGGTTTCTATAAAAGGGACTCAGGCAAGCCGAGCATCACTTGGCCGGAATCTGTCGACGCAGCACTTTGCTTTGGCTGGATCGATGGCGTGCGGCATCGAATCGAGGACACGAGTTACAGCATCCGATTCTCGCAGCGTCGCCCCAATAGTGTCTGGAGCGCGATCAATATTAAGCGCGTGGAAGAGCTGACAGCGCAAGGATTAATGCATCCTTCGGGCGTTGAGGCGTTCGAAGCCCGGAAGGAAGCGCGGTCTCGTATCTATGCATTTGAACAAGATCTCGTCCACTTGTCTCCGGAGCAAGAAGAGCGATTTCGCGCTAACGAAGCAGCGTGGAAATACTTTCAATCCAAACCGCCATGGTACCGGCGCACATCTACGTGGTGGGTTATCAGCGCTAAGCGCGAGGAAACCCGAAATCGCCGGCTCGCGGCCCTTATAAGGGCTTCGGAAGAGGGCCGAAGCATCGATCAACTGGCGCGATAGCTCTAATAGAGCCTTCGATCGACCCAATCGAGACACGAACGGCCGAAGTGCCATAGTGAGAGGGTCGAAAACACGATGCCCAAAATCGAAGGCGAAGACGCGCGGTCGGCATCAGCGTCTGCGAAACTGGCCCGCCGCCTCGGTGTGTTCGATGCCGTGATGATTGTTATGGGCGGCATCGTTGGATCAGGTATCTTTGTGAATCCTTACGTCGTGGCGCGCCAGGTTCACACCGTTCCTTTGATCCTGGGTGCCTGGGTTGCGGGCGGGCTCATGGCGCTTGCTGGAGCGTTCATCTACGCAGAGTTGGCATCGTTAAAGCCCGACTTGGGGGGCCAGTATGCTTATCTGCGGGAAGCCTATCATCCCTCCGTCGCATTTCTCTACGGTTGGGCGCTGCTGTTTGTCATCCAAACTGGCGGAATGGCCGGCGTCGCCGTTACATTCGCGCATTATTTCCGCGAGATCGTCCCCACGCGGGCATCCGATTCCGCAATTGCCATCGCCGCCCTGATTGGATTGACTCTGATCAACTGTCTGGGTGTCCGCTCCGGGAGTACCGTGCAGAGCATCCTGATGATTTTGAAGATCGGAGCAATCGCAATACTGGTGGGTGCCGGCTTTCTGGCTGCGCCTTCACATACCGCGACGGCTGCTCCACTCTGGCCGCACACAAACCCGCTATTTGCTTTCGCAGCGGCCGTAACCCCTGTTTTCTTCGCCTATGGCGGTTGGCAAACGGCCAGTTTCATGGCAGGCGAAATGCGTGATCCCAGGCGCGATTTATCGCGCGCCATGCTGATTGGCGTGCTGGGAGTCATCACAATTTACCTCGCTGTGAACATCGTCTGTTTACGGGTTCTAGGAACGCAGGGCTTGGCCGCGACTACGGCCCCGGCTTTCACGGTTATGCAGCGCGCGGTCGGGCAACGCGGCGCTCTCTTTATGTCGATCACCATCGGCGTATCCACGCTCGGCTTTTTGAGCCAGGGCATGTTGACCGCTCCTCGCGTTTACTTCGCCATGGCGCAGGATGGCCTCTTCTTCCGCTGGATCGCATGGGTGCCAAAGGCGACCCGTGCGCCGGCGGCCGCAATCTTAATGCAGGGCGCTCTCGCTTCCGTCATTGCCCTATCCGGCGAATATGAACAGATTTTGAATTATGTGGTGTCGATGGATTTCATCTTCTTCGGATTGACCGGCGCCAGCCTGTTCATCTTCCGCAAGCGCCTGGCTGCAACAGGCCTGCAGAGCAAATCGCACGCCACGCCCGGCCACCCTTACACCACCATCTTCTTCGTCGCGGTGTGCTGGCTAGTCGTTTTAGGCACGTTCTATAACTATCCGAAGAACAGTTTCACCGGATTGGGTCTGCTCTTGTTGGGTGTGCCCGTATACCTATTTTGGAGCCGGAGGTTGAGCAATTGATTGGTTATCAAGACCGCGTGATGGGTTCAGAGTACATGGAATGGGTCAAAACTTTATCCTATGTACGCTTCAACCTGGCCAACAGCGGAGTAAAGAACTATCCCTTATCCGAACTGCCCGTCGATTTCGATAAGGTCCAGTTGAGCGGGCCCGGAGCTTACGGATACCCACCCCTAATTGAGGCCCTTGCAGCCAAGTGCTGCGTGCCTTGCGATTGCATTGCTACAGCGCAAGGCACCTCTATGGCGAATCATCTGGCAATCGCAGCCCTGATCTCGCCGGGTGACCGCGTTCTGATGGAGCATCCCGTCTATAGTCTGATTCCAGAGACCGCGCGATACCTGGGAGCGGACGTGCACTACTTCCGGCGCCCTGCGGAGGCGAATTTCGCCGTTGACCTCGACGAACTGCGGCGCGCTGTCTCCAAGGACACCAAGCTGATTGTCCTGACCAATCTGCACAACCCGAGCTGTGCATTCACCAGCGAGGCGGAGCTGCGGCAGATCGGCGACATGGCGCGAAGCGCGGGTGCGAAGGTGCTCGTAGATGAGGTCTATCTGGACGCGCTCTTTGAGGACACTCCAGCTACATCCTATTTACTCGGCCCTGAGTTTGTCGTCACCAACAGCCTGACTAAGGTCTACGGCTTGAGCGGCTTGCGCTGCGGATGGATTGTGGCGGAACCGGAACTCATCCATCGCATACGACGCCTCAATGATCTATTCGGTGTGAATGCGGCATATGTAGCTGACCAGATCAGTTGCGTCGCCCTCGCGAATTTGGACCGTATCGCAGCTTGGTCGAAGAACTTGCTCGCGACCAACCGCGCGCTCGCTAACGAGTTTCTGGTAGCCACGCCCGAACTGGAATGCGAACTGACTGCCGCTGGGACCGTGCTGTTCCCTAGGCTGGACCGGCCAGTGGACGAATTTTGCGAAAACCTCCGCGTACAATACGAGACCTGCGTAACTCCAGGCCGTTTTTTTGAGATGAATGACCGCATTCGGATCGGCATCGGTGGAGAGACCGCGACGTTGCAGCAGGGTTTAGAGCGTTTGCACGAAGCGCTCCAGGAAAGCGCAAAGGGCGCGGATGCGCGGCGCCGATCCAGACAGGAACTCGCCTGATCTTGGGGCGGCGCGCTCGGTACCGCGACCGTTTTGCGCGAGTTCCCACGAAACTTAGAATCCTCGCGTTAAATGCGTCAAAAAGGTGAACGACCGGGCCGGTACGCCGGTCTTAGCTTCTGAACGTAGCCAAACACGTGGCGCAAGCATGACAGAGGTTTTGCGACAGATCGCGTTCCGGGAGTCGGAAGTGGCATCAGAGGACGACGCTGTCACCGGCGAGGATCTTTTCGCTGCCCTGGTGAAACGGCAATTCCGATTTGTCTTCCGGGTGGCGTACTCGGTTTTGAGAAACACTCACGACTCGGAGGACGTTGCGCAGGAAGCTTTCTGGAAGATATATCGCTCCGGTCGATGGAGAGACATTGACGATGAACGCGCTTTTCTGGCCCGAACGGCCTGGCGATTAGCCGCCGACCGATTGCGGAAGGGCCGCGTGGGAGTGCCGGATCTGGACCCTCCATCTAAACTCCAAAATCCCGAGCAAGCCGTCATCTCGGCCGACTTGAATGCGGTGGTTCACCGGCTGATCGAAGCGCTGCCGGAGGACCTGCGATTGCCTTTAGCGCTCTCCGCCCTCGAAGAAATGAAATCTCATGAAATCGCCGCGGTGATGGGAATTCCGGAAGGCACCGTCCGCAGGCGGTTAATGACTGCCCGGCAGATTCTGAAGCAGAAATTACATGTGCTCACGGCAGGTAACCATGCACAATGACGATCAACTTGAACGCATAATCGACGAGGCTTTACAGCGCTATTCGGATGCCCAACCGCTGGCCGGAATGGAGGAGCGCGTACTCGATCGCATTCGGGTGCAGGAGACAAAAGGACGAACCCTAAGCCGAACATTATGGGCATATCCCGTTTTGGCGGCGGCCATGCTCGCGTTGTTAATCTTGGTGCATCCCCATCGGGAACAGGTTGTGAATCCGGTCCAGACGGCGCCCTCACAAACCGAACACTTCCCGGCCAATCGCGCCAGCGACTTGGCAAAAGTACAGGTGTTGAATCGAACCCAGCCGGCCCACAAGCCAGAGCCTTTGCCAAAATTGGAGCAGTTTCCTGCCCCCAGCCCTCTCTCGAGCGAGGAGCGCGCCTTGCTCGCGTTCGTTAGGCGTGACCCGGCAGCGGCCGCAAAGTTCTTCGAGGACCAGAAGAGCCGGGTAGATGAACCGTTAGAAATTAAACCGCTTGAGATCAAGCCATTAGAGATCGACAGCGAAGACTAAGGAGAAGAAATGCGAAACGCGGGACGCGGGTTGATTTTATGTCTGTTATCAGCAGTTGTATGTCAAGGAATTTGCCGTGCCCAGGATGCGCCAGTGGTTGCGACCACGAAGGAAGCCCCGGCTAAGCCACAACCAAAATTCTACAAATTGGAATTTATCGTTGAGGAGCTTGATGCGGGTAAGGTAATCAATGCCCGAACTTATACAGCGGCCGGTGAGACGGATAACCTGCCTGAGTCGATTCGCACGGACAGCAGGGTTCCGATACCGAATCGGCCGGGCTCGACAGAATACCAGCAAGTGGATCTTGCGGTCAACATCGATTTCCGCGGCCTCACAGAACAGGGGAATAATGTTGCGCTGCACGTATCGGCTGAGGTGCGGAGTATCCCTCAAGAATCCACAACGGCTATGAATCTGGTAATTCGTCACAACCAATGGAGTTCGGGTGTCATCGTCCCTATAGGCAAATCCACCGTGATCTTCTCCTCCGACGACGTTACCACCAAACATAAAACGCAGGTCGAGTTGAAAGCCACGCCGATCCCGTAATTACCGCGCGGAACAAATGCACACTTGGCGCGGACTCGATGCATCGAAAGGCTGGCATGGGAACTCGCCGTAACGCGCCTCAAGCTGGAAGCCAGTAAGTTCCAGAAGCAAGAGTAACTCTTGCGGGAAGATCACTCGCAGGCTGTATCGGATCAATCTCTCCGCAGATGTGGAGCCGGAAGAAACATACAGGTTCACATGGCGAACCTGATGCTGCGCGTCATAACCTGCGCTCTCTTCCACCCTAATCTCGCCGTGTTCCGGATCTTCCACAAGGTAGGCGAGGTGGCGCTCAGCTGGGTCGGCCGCCAGGAGCGCGAGATCCCACTTCGAGATATCAAACACAAAGCGGCCGCCGGGCGCAAGGTGCCGGCGAACGCACGCAAGACACTGCCTCAGATCTTCGTTCGTTAGCAGGTGCAGCAACGAGTTGCCGGGAATAAGTATCGCGGAGAACGGACCCGGCAGCTCGAAATTCCGCATATCCGCCTGCACGAACGTCGCCGGCGCGTCGCGAGCAGCCGCTTTATTCCGCGCCGCACTGAGCATCGATTCAGACAAATCAGCGCCGACGACTTCAATCCCGCGCTGGGCGATTGGAATGGTCAATCGCCCCGTGCCACAGGCAAGTTCCAGGACACGGCCCTTAGCTGCGGTCGCTCTCTCAAGATAGAACCGTTCAGAACCAAGAATACGCGCGCGGCGAACTTCATCGGTCAACGAGCTTGCCGCCCAAGCCTCGGGAAACAGCAGATCGTACAGTGCGGGCTCATCATACAGTCCACACTCGCCCATGCCGGCCAATTCAGGCGCCGGTGAGCCACGCATATTGTTCCCCGGTGAGGGGCACGACGGAAAGGCGCCCTTGTTTAACCAGAGGCGAATTGGCAAACAGTTTATGGGCCTTTATATCGACAAGCGAGTGCGGATGAGCGATCGCGTGGCCGGCTTTAATCCTAACTTTCGGCACCTTGGGATCGGAAGCATCGACGCTAACCACCGTGGCAGTTCCCACCGCTTGCCGCTCGTCCCCCGTGTGATAAATCACCAATTTCTCACCTGCCTTCATCTCGCGGAGATGCTTCACCGCCGCCGGATTAGTAACGCCGTCCCAAATAGTTTCGCGGTCGCGCTGTAGGTCGGCGAAGGAATAGGTATCAGGCTCCGATTTGAGTAGAAACGGCATGGGTCGATATTACACCGCGTGGGTAATACGTTGTCCTGTTGACTCGGGAGATCCGCAACACGTCGGCTGCCGCGTCGAAATAAAAGCGGGCTGGCCATCTTTTATGACCAGCCCGGCTACCTTTTAGATTCCTGAGCGTCGCTCAGCGATGGCCACCACCGCCACTACTGCTGCCACCGCCTCCACCACCCGAGTGACCTCCGCCAGAGCCGCCACTGAATCCGCCTCCGCCCGAGTGACCTCCGCTCGATCCTCCCCCGCCGCTGGAATGACCTCCGCCAGAGCCGCCACGGGACGACCCTCCGCCAAAGCCACCGCTGGACCGCGAGGCCGATCCGCGGGCTGGTGAAGATGACGCCCGAGAACCCCCGGTCGATCCCGATAACGAGCGAGCAGTGCGGATGCCGCTTACCGGCCGAGTTGCGGCGAGACTCTTGGCATTCGCGACCGGCGCCGATCCCGGAGTTCTTGGCATGCTGCCGCCCGCGAGCGGCGCTCTCCCCTTGATCGGAACCGCGCCGTAATGCCCGCCGGCGTTGATGAACACGACAGGTGCGTACCCGACATAGCGGGGTGAGAAGAAGCCCCACCCAAACGGGCTAAAGAAGTAGCCGGACCCGGGGAGCCAAGCCCAGCAGTTCCAACCGGCATTCCAATACCAGCCCGGGCTATACGGACTATAGCCGCCGTAATAACCTCCGGAACCGCTGTAGCCGATGTATCCAGAGTTGACGGCGCTCGCGGACGCATAGCTCGCGCTTGCATCGTATTGCGAGCGTACGTTGCTCCAGGCATAGAGTTCGTCGGGCGCTTTCGTATCGAAGCGCTGTTCAAGAAGGTTCGCCGCCAAAATGATCTTATGACCTTTACCGGCTTCCTTACTTCTGCCGTTCACTTCGACGTAAGCCTTGCCGGCGTACACCGCTACTGCAGGCTCAGGCTGGGCGGTGATCTTATATACCCCGGTGTTCTTCAGCGTGATGGAAGCGCCGGCGTCAGCGATCTCGACTTGGTTCCCTTTCACGGTCTGATCGATCTCGACCATTGCTTCGCCTTGGGTCACCTCCAGCTGCGGATTGACCAGAGTAGGCGAAATCATGCGGACTTGGCTGTTATCCCCGACGCGGAGAAAAACACCCGGGTTGAGCAGGATTTCGGCTTTGCCGTTGGTTGTTGACAAAGTCTCGTTGGCGTTCAGATAGGCGCCCGGTCCGAGGTCCTGTTGAGAAATTGGTTGGCCATTCCGGTAAACCTGGCCTTCGATGTAGTTGATTACGCCAGGCCGGGCGGAAACCGTGGCCTGCGGCATCGCGTACATGGCTGCTACAAAGAATCCGGTAAGAATCTTTGCCGAGAATTGCCATGCGCGTTTCATAGCTTTGTAGATCCTCCTGGAGTTACGGTACGAAAACTTACCGGAACGTTACGTTAGTTGGGTTCGCATACATAACTTTACAGCGGGTGCTCGAGGAGTGTGCTACAGAGGGGATCTTCATTGCAGATTCCTCTTGAGGAACGCAGAGATGTGATACGCGCCCAAGAGCGCAAAAGGAAAATCGCCGATCGTGTGATGGCCGCAAGCAAACTCCACCACTTCATGATCGAGTCCCATCGTCCGGAACAGCCGAATCGCCTCGCTCACGTAATCCGGCGCAAACGTTGTGTCATAGCGGCCTCGAATCACCAGAGATTTCTTCGGGAAACGCGCGAAATGGTCAAAATACGTGATGGGGTTGATCACGCTCCAGCATTCGCGCAGCTCTTCTTGCGAGATATGCGGTTCCAAAGCTGCCCGTAAGCTCGGAATCCCCTCCCAAACTACGTCCGATACAGTCGAGCAGCAGTGAGTGAAAACATTCACCCCTAGCCGTGAATCGAGCGCGCTGGCTACGAAGGCGTGACCGAACCCAAGACTCGTGCCGACGATGCCGAACTGTGTGTAGCCCCGTTGTGTAAGCCAATCCACACAACAACGCGTGTCGATGACGCCTTGCCGCGCAGAAGCGATCGTCCGGCCAATATCGGCAGAAACCGCGTATTCCGCCTGCATGCATTCGCGGGGCTTGCGATTCCCGTGATATGGCAGCGTAACCAACAAAGCAGAGAAACCATTTAAGTTCAGGAGCCGGCAAAAGCTGGCATACGAGCTTGGCGCAGCATTCCAATGTGGCAGCACCAATACCGCACGTCCGGATGCGCGCGCACAGTAAAAATAGTCGGCGTAAACTGTGTCGTTCTCCTGATAAAGGCTTTTTACGGGCGAGGGGAATTTCAGATGTGAGCCATGGAGTGTAAACTCCGTTGGTCTCTGGTAGGCAAAAAACTCGTCCCGGTTTTGAAGCCAACGCCGGTTTGCGTCCCGAAGAGCGCAAAGGGCAAAATGCGGTCTCGACTCGAAACCCGGTACGCCTACTAGCGTTTCCACGCCCCAGCTAAAAGGGCAGATCCGCGCTTCCGGCCTCTGAGAGAGTCTCTGCTCTCGCGCATTGATTAACTCGCGGTGAAACGCCACAGCGGCCGATCCGAATCTCGTCGAGAAAGATGTTAAACCCATACCATCGAGCAACTTGTGCTCTAACCACCAACCAATCTCGCTCGAACAACCTCCTACATATGTAGACGCTCGATCTTAGCTCTAGGTATTTAGGGATCTCTCCCAGGTAGTTAGTTATTGAGTAAGCCCAAGACGACTGAGGTATAGATTGCATCGGATATTACTTTTTAGATAACGAACTGCATGACTATTTTGCGGAAGTAACTCAGCCATTTCTAAAACTCCCGCTCATCTCTCATCAATTCTCATAGGTATAACAATTTAGCCTCGTCGGGGGAATCTGTGGGTAACCGATAAGCCCCAATGGCGGACGGAATCTCAGCTCTCGCAGCCAGTAAATCCGATGCGGGATAACGCGGCTTCAGCTTTTTGTCGTCGGTAAGCAGTTGCCTTTCGAACCAGTTTGTCCACTCCCGGTAAACGCTGCCTTTAATCACGAGTTATCCAGTGCACAGTTCGACAATCATCCTCAGGGTGTAGTGGACCAGGTTGACAAACACATGAGTGCTGTATACTGTATTAGTTGACTAGCACAGTTGGCGACCCGTGATTTTTCGTGTGAATTCGTCTTCAGGCACTCCCATCTACCTGCAACTGATGGAGCAGGTGAAGCATGCCGTCGAAACCGGCGCGCTGCGGGCGGGTGAGCAATTGCCGACGCTCCGAAAACTCGCCGTGGAACTGGTCATCAATCCAAACACGGTAGTCCGCACATATCGTGAGCTGGAGCATGAAGGCATCATCGAAATCCGCCACGGTTCGGGAGCGTTTGTCAGTCAGGCGGCTACAGGGCAATTAAAAATCTCACGCAAAGCGCAATCTGTCATGCAATCGGCGGTCGACCGGCTCGCTGCGGCCGGATTGACAGAGGACGAGATTCGACGGCTCATGGAGAACGAACTCGCGCAGTTGAGGGCGGGAGAAGCTGCCGGGAGGAAAGAATGACGGAATTTGCAATCGAAGCGGTCGGTCTGCGCAAGTCCTTCAAAGGACATGAGGCGCTCTGCGGGCTGCATCTAACTGTTCCGCAGGGCTGCATCTTCGGCTTTTTGGGACGAAACGGCGCCGGTAAAACCACGACGATCAGAATCCTAATGGGCCTGGCTAAGGCCGATCAGGGCTCGGCGCGGATCTTCGGAATGGCCCCGGGTGACGGAACTTCGGGTGCAGCGCTCCTGCGTCGCATCGGATTCGTCACGGAAGATAAGGAACTCTATCCCTATATGACGGTCGCCGAAATCATCCGATTCAGCCGTCCCTTCTTCCCCAAATGGCGAGGCGACCTGGAACGCCGATACCTCAACGTCTTCGACCTGCCGCCGAACAAAAAGATCTCCGATCTTTCAAAAGGAATGCGCTCCAAACTGATGTTGCTACTCGCGATCTCGCACGGCGCAGAACTGCTGGTTCTTGACGAACCCACCGATGGCCTCGACCCCGTCGCGCTGGAGGAAGTTCTGCGCGAACTGGTCGCGTTGTCGGCGTCAGATGGCACCACCATCTTTTTCTCTTCTCATCAGCTGGCGGAGGTGGAGCAAATCGCCGATCAAATCGCCATTATTGACCAAGGTCGCGCTATTGTCGGTGGCGCATTAGAAGATCTCAAGCGCCGATACCAAAGGATCTGCGTAGTGTTCGCGGACGGTGTCCGCGGCGACATTCGCTGGGCGGACGGAGCCGAGCATATCCGCCGGGAAGGCCGAATGGTCTCAATTCTCGCCGGACGCAACGTGGAAGCAATCATGGCGCAGGCTCGATCCTTGCCAGGGACTATCGTTGAACGGTATCCGGTTACGCTCAAGGAACTATTTCTGGATCATATGAGGGCGAACTAGACACTAGATGCTTTGGCTGAAGGCCTGGTACGAGACACGCTTCCGTTTGTTACTTGTTGTGGTGGCAACGTTGGTCATTTCCGCCGTGGCCTCAGACTCTGGCCCCGCAAGCGCAAATATTTTGCCAAAAGGGCTGGAAGCGACCACGCTTATCGGAGCTTCCGTGCTCGCCGCCATCATGCTCGCGGGTGCCGGCATCAAAACCCAGCCGGCAGGTTTTCGACCGACCAAAGGACTGCACGGGTCCATGTACTATACCTTGTCTCTGCCTGTGACAAGAAGCCGGTTATTCAGTGTGCGAGTTTCGCTGGGTCTGGCGGAGACGGCACTGGTGCACGTGCTCGCATGCTGTGCCGTTTGGCTGGTGCGTCCCGGGATCCGGCTCAACGCGGCTCCCTCGGACATGTTCAGGCACGGCGTGGCGGCATTTTTCTGTGTCGCAGCGGTGTATTCCCTCGGAGTGTTTTTTGCAACGTTTCTCGATGATCTGTATCAAACGTGGGCCACCATGTTCACGGTGATGGCGGCCATTGTGATTCTGAACCGGGTTCCTCTGCCGCCCTCCCTGGATGCTTTCCTCGTATTGTCGCGCGCTTCGCCCCTCATTACTCATACGATGCCGTGGTTCGCAATAGCCACCCTGCTCGGGCTCTCGGCGATGCTGCTGCTGATTTCGGTCAGGATCATCCGGTCGCGTGAGTACTGAGCATCAGGAACAGGCGCCGTGCAGTTATTCCGGGTCGAGGATAGATCGCGAGAGTCGTGCCGCGTTTGCCGCTTCCGCGACTCCAGCGCGGCAATGTGCTTCCTCTGCGCCATGGAACTGATCACGATTCTAAACCGGTGCCATCGTTTCTCGGGCTTTGTGTACCAGCACGCCCACTTCAGCGCCGACAAAAAAGAGCATCGAAGTGGCCGTACGACTACGCAAGGGTTCGGCCGCAGTCTGTTCGCGCTGCGATCGGACGGCACCTGGTTACGACCAACTGACCGAGCGGCGGTTCGAGTTTATTCCTCTGTGGGGCTTTTTCGTCTTCTTTCTGTACTCCATGCGGCGCGTCGATTGCCGCCGCTGCCAGGCGGTCTTCGTCGAGAAAGTTCCCTGGGGCGACGCCGAGCGCACCCTGAATGGGCCGGAAAATTCCTTGATGATTGGTGTCGGCAGGTGATGGGCTCGCGCATCGAGCCTATGAAGAAGATCGCGCGCTCACTGCGCCAGCACCGCGACTGATCCTCAACTATTTCCGCGCTCAGAAGCTGCTTTCCAGCGGAGTTGTCGAGGGGGCTGAACAACAAAGCCAAAGTCACCATGAGAAAATCGTACGGATTTCGCACCTTCCGCTGCCTCGAACTTGCTCTCTATCACTGACTTGGCAAACTACCCGAGCCGGAATCGACCCACGATTTCTTCTGACGAGCCACAATTTAAGCCAAACATACGGATCACAGTCACCTTTCGTTCGTGCAAGATGCTAATACTGAGCCAGGGAGCGTTAGCGACCGCATGATTGGACGGAAGAAAGCCGCTTAAGTAAACGATATGGAGCACGCGTGCCGACGCGCGCTAACGAACCCATCGATTTTCGCTTCTAAGCCGAATCCTCGTCACATTCTGCCGCTCCCGTGTGCGATCATCTTTCTCACCGTGGCGAGCGCAGAACGAGCGAACGACCTCACTATAACTGGCGCTCCACACGAGTTGCGCCGCGAACTCGGACTGCGCGATCTGGTGCTCACCCAGGTGCTGTGCGTGGTCGGTTCCGGATGGGTTGGCGTAGCCGCCAAGCTGGGCCAGGCGCATGCGGTGTTTTGGATCGGCAGCATGCTGCTCTTC
>DATBEF010000241.1:0-3314 GCA_036269625.1 Bryobacteraceae bacterium
TCGTCCAAATGGCCCAGCACATCCTTCATGATCTCGTCGCCAAACGGATTGAATAAATACAGGACCAGTTTTTCGTTCGGAAAGATGTAATCGCGGGCGTTCATGTTCAGACACTCGATATTGGTTGATCGAGGGTTCGAAGCTCGCCAACGTTGCACGTTCAGAAGGGCCCGTTCGTGGAGTTCTCTCCGGAACTCCACGCCCACAACCCGACGGAACCCGTACTGCGCGGCAATTAACAGAACCCGGCCTTTCCCGGAACCGATGTCGACAAACGTGTAATCGGAAAGACTGTCCATCGGCAGGTCTTTAAGCAACATATGCACAGTAGTTGGTCGGGTGGGTAAGTACCAGAACCCGGCGCTCACGTCGGCCATTCCAGCAATTTGCTCCTCTCGGGTTGCTTGTGTTTCGACATTGTTTCTCTTATCGAAATACCAGCTCTCGAGAAGAACGGCCCATGCCGCGACTCGCCGCACAAGCGGTATTTTCATGATCGTTGCGGGCATCGTCTTAATTAAAGCCATTCATGGCAGGGTCTCTTCATGACATATAGCACCGCCATCCAACACCAAATTCAAGGGATGGCTCCCATTCGGCCCGTACTGGCCCACAGCGTTCATGAAGCAATCCATTAGTACCCACAGCGCGACACAAGCCGTAACAAGATTGTGCGTTTCGCGTCTTAACCCCAACAGCGTCGCTTCCCTGTTGTTCGGGGACTAAGACGCGGGGATTAATTGGGATCGGGATTGGGGATGGTGCCAGAAACAATTGAGGAAATCTCTGCAGGATCCATCGATGCAACGGTTGTCTCCTCGGTCGAGGATATAAGTTGCTTAAATAACAGCGCAGCAAAGTTATTCGCTGGGCTAAGCAGCTCATCACACCCAGCGTTTTTCCTGGCCAGTTTGTGTCAGAAGGCTTGGGCTCCGCGAGTGGTAGTGGTTAGGCAGGCTGAAACAATCGTTGGGATCGTGTATGCAAAAGAGCGGCGGATCATTGGCCTCCCGACTGGCATGATTTTCGGAGACTCCACGTTCCACAGCATGATCGTTGCCGATCCCAAGTATCGCCAGATTGTGTTTCGTGTCGCAATCGCCGCCATCCTTCGGCAGCCCCGCGTGCGCAGTCTGCGACTGCTCGTGCCCCCTCACGGGATCGAGGTAGATACGGTGCTGCAGCTCGCCTCTTCCTCCTTCGACCTCTGTCACGCGCCCGCTAATCATCACAGCGTCCTTCAACTGCCATCCAGCTACCGGAATTTTTTAAACACGGTCGGCTCGCGAACGCGCCGCAATTTCCGCTATTATCGCGAACATTCCGAGGCCGCGGGTCACGTTTATGTGGAAGAAATCGCCCTGGCTGAATTCCGAAAGGCCGCCTATTCGCTTCTGAAGGAAGGCGTCGTGGGGGCCAACGTCACTGGGATCGATCGAGCGATCAACATCTTTGCCACAGTCAATCGGCCCTTGCTTGTCGGATTGAGGCGCGAGAACGGCGAGTGGCTGAGTCTCATAGGCGGCTGGTACGAATCCAACCGCGCCGTTATGTTTCTTCAGATGAACAGCGACAAGCGATACGCGCGGTTCTCTTTGTCGCTGGTCGCGCGTGCGCATTTAATTGAATCCTTAATCGGCAAGGGCGTGAGAAGCCTTGTCTTTTGGGCGGGCGTTGGTGGTCCGCTGAGCCGTTATGTTGAACCCGTTCCGGCCACAGCGATCTATGTAGACGCACAGCACTTCGCTTGGCGCACGTTTCGGCGCATTGTCAATTCGCGGCGCAATTGGCTGCCCGTCGCTCTCAGGGAGTGGATCGGAGGGCCGGCAAACGGCTCCTCGATCAACGCGAAACCGCCTGCCCCACCGGTGCAGGTATTGCCCCGTCTCGAAGAGTCTAATCAGTAATGTAGAAACTCCCGATCTAGAAACTCGAGGCATCGGCGCTCCTGCCGGCACTTGATCAGGCGAGCCTTTCGGCGCACTCGCTACAATACGGGTTTAATGATCGAACAGATCTCCCCGGCACGCCGTATTTATGGCGCAATCAGCGTGCCCGGTGACAAATCCATCTCCCACCGCTATGCAATGCTGACCTCCATCGCGGAAGGGACCTCACAAATTTTCAACTATTCCACGGGCGCCGATTGCCGTTCGACGCTCATCTGTATGGAGAAGCTTGGAGTGCGCTATGAGTTTGGTGACCGGGAGGGCCGCCCCGCGCTCACGGTACATGGCCGCGGTTTGCACGCCCTTCGGGAGCCCAAGACCTTTCTTGACGCCGGCAATTCGGGCTCCACCATGCGGATGCTCTCCGGCATTCTTGCGGCCCAGCCATTCACCACGGAAATTAGCGGAGATAGTTCCCTAGTCAAACGTCCCATGCGCCGCATCATGGAACCGCTTCGGCAAATGGGCGCTCGAATCGATGCCTTCAACAGTCAGTTTCCGCCGCTTACCATTCAGGGCTCACCGCTTAGCGCCATAGACTACTCGCTGCCGGTCCCAAGCGCGCAGGTGAAAAGCTGCGTGTTGCTCGCCGGCCTCTATGCCGAAGGGGAGACCGGGGTTCGGGAGCCCATCGCAACGCGCGACCATACAGAAATCGCCCTGCGCGAGTTAGGCGCCGATATCACCATTGAACCCCGCCATGTGCGCATTCGCGGCAGCGCTCCGTTAACCGGAAAGCATCTGATCGTGCCCGGCGACATCTCATCGGCCGCGTTCTTTATCGTTGCCGCGCTGCTTGCGCCCGATTCGGATCTCATCATCGCGAACGTCGGCCTCAATCCCACGCGCACCATGCTGCTCGACCTGTTGGGCGGCATGGGGGCTAATATCAAACTGCTTCGGGTTGAGCAGGTGAACGGTGAGTTAATCGGAAATCTTCAGGTCAAATCGTCCCGTCTCCGCGGCGGAGTAATCGAAGGCGCAACAACGGCCGCGGTCATTGATGAAATACCCATTCTCGCGGTCCTCGGCGCGGCTAGTGAAGAAGGACTTATCGTACGCGATGCCGGCGAGCTCCGCGTCAAGGAAACCGACCGCATCGCAGCCATTGCCGACAACCTTCAACGTATGGGCGTGACTGTCCAGACGACGCCGGACGGAATGGAAATTCCCGGCCGGCAGACCTTTCACCCCGCCGAACTCGATTCGTTCGACGACCATCGGATCGCGATGGCGTTCTCAATCGCCTCCCTTTTTGCAGCGAGTTCGTCTACAATGCAAAATGCCGGGTGCGCCTCGGTATCGTATCCGGAGTTCTACACAACCCTCCGCCAGATTGCGCAATAACCCAACACATGGACGAAT
>DATBEF010000015.1:0-18543 GCA_036269625.1 Bryobacteraceae bacterium
ACATTCTTGATGTTGACGACCTTCGCGCGCATACTCCGCTTCATTTTGGCAACCACCTTCCCGGCGATGGGTCTGGCGCTCAATGCCTGGTAGCGCTTCTTCTTGTCCATGTCCGTTGCTCTGATCCTCTCTGTGTTGCAGCAATCGCGTGCTTTTGAACGATGGCCATGTCGGCTTCATCGCTAGTAGCCTGGGGACGGTGCCCGACCGCACCTATTCGGCGGCGCTGGCCGATGTCGATGGCGACGGCCACCTGGATATCGTGGTCAGCAACGATGCGCCCGATCGCAAACTTGTCTACCTGAATGACGGCAAGGGCCACTTCACTGAATTCGGCACGTTCGGCGATCCCAGGTGGAGCACACGGTATGTGACCCTGGCCGACATCAACGGTGACGGCTATCCGGACATCGTGGCCGCCAACCGCGGCGACTATCCGGACTTGGTGGACGGAAAACCCGGTAAAGGCCCCCAAGTCCCCACTCCGAGTTACGTCTGCCTCAACGATGGCAAAGGGCATTTCCCGGCTTGCCAGCCACTGCCAACCGAATCAGCCACATCGATCGTAGCGGCGGATTTCGACGGCGATGGCGCGCTCGACCTGTTCATGCTCATCGCGACGGCGGCCAGAGCATCGTGCTTTGGAACGACGGCAACGGGCACTTCCCGACCTCGACCAAGGTAGGGGCAGCTAAAGCCTGGATTCGCATGGGCGCGGCCGGCGACCTCGACGGCGACGGGCGGCCCGATTTGGCGATCATCGATGAACGCCTCAAGGCTACCTTCATCATCCTTAATCGCGGCGGCCGCCAGTTCGGAGAACGGTCAGGCTTCCCGGCCCTGAGCGCCGCCATACTGCCTGGCGATCGCCGACTTGAATCGCGACAAGCGGCCGGACATCATCGTGGGCTACGTGGAGTTGCCCGGATCGGTATACTTCAACACCGGGCAGGGCCGCACGTTTCACGAGGTCCCCTGGAACGACGGCAAGGGCACCGTGTACGGCCTAGCCTTCGCCGACTTCGATGGAGACGGTTGGCCGGACATCGTGGCGGCGCGTTCCGATGCTCCCAATGGAATCTGGTTCAACACGAAACCGGGCGGCGGGCGCTAACTCTCGATGACCACAAAGAAGGACCGCAAGCGTCGCAGACTACTTGTTTTTGATCCTGGCACGTCGAGTTGGGTCTGGCGCCAGCGCCAACAGCATCACGGATTAGTCCTCGGAAGTCGGCCTTCGTCCGGCCACTTTCCGGATAGCGCATGATCTGTCACGAACGCGCTGCACTGATCATCGCTCGAGCACAACCCAGACCACACGGGGAACCGGAAATCAAATACCTTCAGAAACGGGTTGGGATGCCATACTCGTTTAGAATCCGCGCCCTAACCCGGAAATCTCACGCATAACTGGCAAAAGGCCGAACTTCATGGCATAACTGAGTTTCCAGGCAACAGTTAGCGCCGAAAGAGAGGTCGGCCTTCGCTATGACAGAGTGTACTCAATGGGACTTCGGATTTGAAGAGTGCGGCAAGCGAGAAATTGTGGCCCGTTTTGACGGAGGCACGATCAGTTCCGATGGCGGCAGGTGATGCGAACGCCAAGTGAGCAAAGCATCACTAAGCGGCAGGTATGCACATGACTTGTCGATAACAGTTGGGCGTTCCTGCTGCGGCAAACCGACAGGCGGCTGAACTTGCTGCCACGTCTGGCGGAGTGCTTTCTGGACGGCCGGAATCAGAAGCAGGTGGAGCATTCGGTGTTGGAAATGCTCTCGCAAAGGGTCTATGGGCTCGCGTTGGGATACGAAGACATCAACGATCACGAGCAACTGCGGAACGGCCCGGTGTTCGGCATCCTGGCAGGACGCGCTGAATTGGAGCAGCCCCTGGCTGGCAAGAGCACGCTGAACCGGCTGGAATTGGGCAACGGCCAACCGGACCGCTACAAGAAAATCACGTTCTGGAAAGACGCGATGGATGAGTTGCTGGTGAAGCTATTCGTCGAGTCACACCAGCAGGCTCCCGAACAGATCATTCTGGATGTCGACACCACCGACCTGCCGTTCCACGGCCAGCAGGAGGGGAGATTCTTCCACGGTTATTACGACTCCTATTGCTATCTGCCGCTTTACATCTTCTGTGGCGAGCATGTTCTATGCGCGCGCTTGCGGGAAGCCAATCACGATGCCGCCTTCGGCTGCCGGCAGGAGATAGAGAGGATTGTGGCCCAGATTCGCATGGCCTGGCCCAGCGTGAAAATCATAGTGCGCGGCGACTCTGGATTCTGCCGCAATGAACTGATGGTTTCCGGTCTACCGGTTGGAGCTTGCTTCGCAAGCATGAGTTGGTGCGAGAGCCAGGGTGCGGACTTTGTGTTCGGGATGGCGCGCAATCAGAAACTGCGCAAAATCATCGGCGCGCAGATGCACGAGGCCACCGAACAGTGGAATCAGACGGGCAAACCGGCGCGAGTGTTCACCGAGTTCTCATACCAGACCAAGAAGACGAAGAAGGGTGGCTGGGACCGCGAGCGGCGGGTGACGGCGAAAGCGGAACATATCGATGGGAAAGAGAACCCGCGCTTTGTGGTGACTTCCTTGACCAGCGAGCAATGGCCTGCGAAGACTTTGTACGAGGATCTCTATTGCGCACGCGGCGACATGGAGAACCGCATCAAAGAGCAGTTCAGTTTTTTTGCCGACCGGGTGAGCGCCGAAACGATGCGCGCCAATCAACTGCGGCTCTATCTGTCAACCATGGCTTACATTCTGGTGAGCGGGCTGCGACGGCTCGGTTTGAAGGCAACGACACTGGCTGATGCGCAGGTCTCCACTATCCGTACGAAGCTGCTCAAGATCGGCGCGCAAATCCGGGTGACGGTGCGCAAGGTTTGGGTTTCGATGGCTTCCAGTTATCCGTGGCAGAGCTTGTATCAACAGGTTTGGACGAATCTTCGGTGTTGAAGCGATTGGTCTAATCTCAACTGACACTTGAAATCAAAAGCGCCGCTATGGCGTTATGACGAACAAAAAAAGACCTTTCCCTCTTCTTAGCCTGGTTATAACCCGCCGCTTGCCCTCTCATGAGGCCTCCGTACACTTGGTTGGCGATCATGGCTTCCCCGAAAAAATCGTTTTGGCTCTCTTTAGACTCGAAACCGTAGGCTCGTGAGATATGCGGGTTAATTGACACGCTCGTTCGAATGCAGCTCGACGATCGTGTAGTCAGATGGCACTTGAAACAACTTTCGGCCTCACGGGGCCACCGCTTGCATCTTTTCCCTTAGCAGCATCGATCAAGTTCTCAAGTTCCGTATGGAAGCCCGGATGAAAGTCACGCTGCCTGTACACCGGACACCGTATAGCCAGTAAGTAGGTAACCCCCATACTTCTCCCGGAGCGCGGGGGCCTACCGGTTTTGATGTCATCGGAAGATCTGTTTCGATGCCTCATCAGCAGTTTGTTTACACTCGTCTCTTTCACCTGCACATGACGCGATCAAAATGCCGCGCCTTTTCCGTAACGTTCACCACAGCAGTCTTTCGGCTCCAGCAGCTTACGGTAGTTTGGAACCTGCTCCTACACGCCGATTCCGAAGGACCTTCCTTCATCTTCGATACAGCATCGTGCCCTTGCGAGCACGTTCTTGACACAACCCGCACAGCTCCGCGCGTGCGCGTTTACACATAGGGCTCTTATTAAGGATGAGTGGCATCGAAGCGGTATCAGGATAAGGGTGCAGGACTCGGGGTTGGGGAATCCATCGGAGCAAGAGCGTGGTGAGCCGATCGCAACCGACCTGAGCACGTTGGCTGCGGAGAATCAATTCGCTCCGCAACAACCAAGCAACTCGCCGGCTGAAGATGCGCAACTTGCGTCAGCTACCCGGAACAGCGTGGTACTGGTAATAACCCAGCATGACCTGCCGAAGCCAGGCACCAACTTCGGACGTAAGATGATCGTAGCCGAGAAGGGCTTCTCGCTTGCCCATGTTGTTGCAGTCATCTCTGTTGGAGGCGAAGCGGGATTTTTCAGTGTTGGAGTAGCAACTATATAACGGCTGCGTATGGGGCTGGGCGGCTGAGAAGATGAATCCGGCGCTGCGCAGACGCCCTTTTGAATGGGGATATAATCCGGGTGGCCGGGCCACTTGCTGACGCATTCTTCCAGTTCGACGGAAGCCTCCTTGGGGTCGGGCGCCGTCATCGTGTACCCATCATTCATGACGCAGGGCTTCCATCGGCTGAATTAGAGTCGCCGTGCGCGCCGGAAGAAAGCAAGCCAAGGCAGTCGCGAGAGTAAGGACCGCGGGGACGGCGAGAAATAGCATCGGGTCGGGAGCGCCCATGCCTTCCAGGTTGTCCGCGAGCATGCGGCTGCTGATAATGCTGCTCGCCAGTCCGACCAGGAGGCCCAAGCCGAGAACGCGTCCCGTGGTGATCAGCACCATGCGAAGAACGTCGCGCGGCTCGGCGCCGAGCGCCATGCGGATGCCGAACTCGCGGGTCCGATGGGCGACCGCATAAGACACCACGCTGAACACGCCGGCGGCGGCGAGCAACATGCCGATGGCTCCAAACACGCCGAACAAAAAGGTCGCGAATCGCGGGTATGCTGTCGCCGTGTTGAGCCATTCCTCCAAAGTGCGAGTTAACGAGATGGGCTGGTTTTGGTCGACTGCGCGGACAGTTTCCCGCGCCAGGCCGATCAGGGCGTTGGGATCTTCTTTTGTCCTGGCCATGACGAAGACATCCGGTGCAATGAGCAGGGAATACGGAAGAAAGATGGCCGGTACAGACGGTTGATTCAAGCCGCGGTTCCGGGCCGTCGCCACCACGCCCACAATCTCGAATGAATTGAGGAAGCTGGGAGCCTTTAGATATTGGGGCGGCAGCGGCTGGTTGAAGATATCCACTTGTATGTGATGGCCGAGAGGATCTTTCCCGCCCGCGAAATCACGCTTCACCATATCCTCGGTGATGACAACCACTGGCTTTCCTGTCAAAATATCCGCTTCGCTCAGATCGCGGCCGCGCAGCAGCTTCGTTCCGACCGTTGCAAAATAGCCGTCCTGCACCAGGTTGACGCGGATCTCCGGCGCTTCGGACGCAGGCCGGTCGTCGAACAATGCCTTCGACCGGAAGCCGTTATAGGGCGGCGTTCCGGTTCCGCTGACCGTCGCCGCTTCCACTTGCGGCAGCCGCCGCAAGCGATTCACGATGCCCTGATAGAAGCCCAGCCGCGCCGCCCATTGTGTGTAGCGGCCTTCGCTCAAGGGCACGCGAAAAGTCAGAGCATTTTGGGGATTGTATCCCAGGCTCTGCCCCTGCAGCGCGAAGAGTCCGCGAAGAGCGAGCCCGGCACCGGTCAAAAGCACCAAGGACAACGTCACTTCAGCTACCATGAGGAAATCGTGCAAACGCTTGCGGCGGGCGCCAACAGTCGATCCTCGCCCTGAACCGCGCAATGAATTGGCCTGCGTTTCACCGGAAATCTGGAGGGCTGGCGCAAGTCCGAAGATAATTCCCGTGAGCACGGAAGCAGCGAACGCAAACCATAGCACGGGCCAGTTAAGAGCAATCACGGCTTCATGCGGGATGGAATATTCGGGCATCAGGGCGATCACGACGCGTACGCCGCCGTAGGCCAGCGCGACGCCAAAAATGCCGCCCGTCAGCGCCAGCAAAACACTTTCGGTCAGAAGCTGGCGAACCAGGCGCGCACGAGTGGCGCCGATGGAAACGCGCACCGCCATTTCGCCTTCACGCGTGGCCGCTCGGGCGAGCAGCAGATTCGCTACGTTGGCGCAGGCGATGAGCAATAACAGCGTGACGGCGCCAAATAAGGCAAGCAGAGTGTTGGCGAACTTGCCGAGAATCCCATCGTTTACATTGAGAAACTTGACTTTGAACGCCCCGTCCGGATACATATAGCTCGGCAACTGCCTGCGGAACTCTTCCAGCATGGGCCGAAACTCGGCGTTGATCTGATCCTGACTGAGTCCGGGGCGTATGCGATAGAAAACATTCACGTAATCATGCGTGCGGGGACTCATGTCCATCGGAACATAGACATCGGCATCGTTCCATGTAAAACGTATGGGCAGCACGCCAACCACGGTGAAGATTTGATCGTTCAGCCGCATCTTCTGACCCAGCAGGTCGGGCTGGCCTTGAAAGACGCGCTGCCAAAACTTGTAGCTGAGGACTGCTATCGGCTCAGACGCGGCATTTGGGCGAGCGTTTTTAGCGGTAAAGACGCGGCCAAGAATCGGCGGGACGCCAAAGAAATCGAAGAAATTGGACGAGCAATATTCACGTTGCACCACTTCCGCCAATCCTTTGCCCGTCATTACTACATCGCCCTGGTCCACCGCGACAGCATCTTCCATCGAGCGTTGGCGCGCCTTGAGGTCGAGATATTGGGCGCGGGAGTACGGTACGCCGCGCAAATTGTCTTTTTTGCTGGAGAGGACCAGTTGGCCGATGCGGTCCGAGGCGCGGTAGGGATAGGGATCGATCAAAACAGCGTAAACTACGCTAAAAATCGCTGTCGTGGCGCTGATGCCGAGCGCGACCGAAAGCACAGAGACGGCGGTGAAGCCTGGTTTCGCAAGAAGCATGCGCAGGCCGTAGCGCAAGTCCTGCGCTAGCCGGTCGCAGAAATCCTTCAGAAACGTGATCATCCAAGGCCTCCCCGGAAATCGCGGCTCCGTGTTTGGTAAAACACGGGCGAACAAGCGGCTCACGGATGGCGTCCCGCTCGCTATTGAGCTTCGACGGAGTGAACTCTGTATTTGTTCCGTTCGATAACGGGAAAATTTGCGCAGGACTTTACGCCGTGACGCCGTTCCCAGTAAATTTTGCAAATATAATCGACTCACCCATGCTCATCAAAGGTCATCATTTATGAAGCTTCCTGTCGGATGTGCACTCCTGTTGTGCCTAACGGCTTCTGCCTTTAGCCGTGCAGACACGTTCGAGGCGAATGAGATTCGCCTCTCTTCGCAGACTCAAATCACAGACGGTCCTTTGAAAACTCTTCGCGAGAATGCTCGAAATTGAAACAGCCAATGTTGTTATTCAAGCGGATGAGGCGGTGTTTAACGCGAGCACTCTCGACATCCAAGCCACAGGTAAACGTCCATATCACGCTCAAGAAATAGCGGCATCCTGAGACAAAGTCAGAGTGTCTGCTCAAATGCCTTCAATGCGAATGCCCTTCGCGGCGCTCCACTTAGCCAAATCGCGGCTGACATCGGAATCAAGAATTTCGTACGTGGCGGATCGGTGGTCGCTCCAGACAAAGACAGTGCCTTGGGGGTATTGCGAGAGCTTATTCTTAAGATCGTCCACAGATGTTAGCTCGTATTGCGCCACCAGAAACATATTGCCAATATGTCCCATGTAGTAAATATGGATGGGTTGCTGCTCCATTTGTTTGAGCGCCGCGATCAGATCCATATTCCCATTGGGTTCGAGAGTCAGGGAAAGGAGCTCGCGGATGCGGGACTCATCGGCGAGCCAGCCATGCCCGCGCCCCAGCGTCTGCGAGAGTTCCATTCCAAAAGAGCGTTCCCGTTGATTTGGATTGGGCTGTCCGGGCGAGCCGTTTAGTTCGGCAACATGGTCGCGCCACTTGGCGTTCCAGCGGACGAGACGGTCGAAAATAGGTTGTTCCGCTTGGGCGGAGCCATAATCACGTAAATAGCGAAGCGCTTCGGTAGCGACCATCAAGTCGCTGTCATCCAAGGACTCGACGGCGAAGCGATCCAGCACGGGACTCGCGATCAGGCCCTCAATCTGCTTGTACATAGTAAGCACGCAACTGGAATGGCCGGCTGGGCGATAGGAGGACACCGTGCTCAGAACAGGCGCAGCTTCATCCGGATCAACCTTCAGCAAAAAAGCAATTGCATTGTTCTCCGCAGCACAGTTATTTTCCGCAACGCGGTTCCGGATGGCTGGCAGAATTTCAGGAACTACATCGCGGTTGGCGTAGCGAAACAGGAGCGAGGCAAGATTTGTTTCAGCCACCTGATAGCTGGCGTAGGCCGCTTGGCGGGTCGTGCCCGGACGCAGATTGAAGCGGCTCGGAGGAAGCAGCGGAGGTGGAGTTATTGAAGAAAAGTGATCCGCGATGATCCGTTGCTCCGAAGGAAGTGTCTGATCGGGAAGAATTCCCAATGCGTCCGCTCCGAAGCGAGGCGCGGGGCTGGTGATTTCGCGAAGAATGGCTTCGCGGCTCGTCTGCGGGTCGAGTTCATACCAGCGTTTGAGGGCCAGTTTTGTAATCCGAACGTTAGGGTCCAATTCGGGGTTGCCAGCCTGCCGGTAGTTCACGTCACGCGACGCCAGCTTCTGCAGCACTGGAAGCCAGCGCGAATCGCTGACTTGTGTCCAACGCTGGTCGAGCCAAAGATCTTGGTCGATCGCCGAAAGCTGTTCGAATGTCTGAATGATCTGGCCGATTTGGTCGGAACTGAATTTCAACGCCGCCAATTGTTCCAGACCGGCCATATAGGTTTGCCTGGACGTGGCCAAGCCCTGACCGCGCTTGGCCGGCAGCGCCTCCCCTAATTCCTGCCGCAGAGCCGGCAGCTTTGCCTGGATGGCCGGCCAGGCCGCAGCCGGTGGTGCCGGAGTCGTTAGAACCGCTAGGGCATTGAGGAACGAAGGAGTCACCGGGAAATCGGGATCGCGCAACAGCCGGTTCATCTCGTCAATGCCTGCTTGCTTGTGGGGGGAGCCGAAAAGTCCGAGAAGCGCTTCATGGTCGAGCGGCTGCAGATCTCCTCGATACTGCTGGGCCAGGAAGCGCGCGGCGTCAGCGTTGCTTAGCGCGCGCAGACGGGTCCAGTCGAGCGGGGTTTGAGAGGCAATCTCTTTCAATTCTTGGTCTTGCCACGCTGGATCGGCGGGAACAATGTCAAACTCCACTGGATTTGTATCCAGCGCAAATGCGCGGGACGGTTTGCTGGGCGCTTCCGGCGCTTCGGACACGCGAAGGGTCCGGAGAAAGACCTTGTAATGGCCGGGCTGGTCAAAACGGAGCCAATCGGTAAGAGGCAGATGGATCGTGACCGGCAAAGGCATCTGCCCCGGAAATGTGAAGACGGCTGGGCGCATGGAGAATCGGCGGTCATTTTCGAAAAAAGTCTCATATGACGCCAGCGGATCGACGGCGCCCTGGGCGGGAGTAACCTGGAAATCGTCGGCCGGCACAAGGATGTCCCAGCGGTTCCGAACATCGACGGTGGCTACGAATCGCTCCGGTCCATTCGACGTGAACTGTACATCAAGCGAAATGAGTTCGCCCTGCCGGTATTGCGTGGCGCCGGAAGTGAGGCGAAGCGTCGCGTGGACCTGCGGGAAATCTCCAGCGGGCGGCATGATCCTCTGAGCAGGACCACAAACGGCGAAAGCCACGGCCCAAATGATGCTTCCGGCGGAACGGAACAGGTATGAACGCATCGCCATGATCGACGCGGCGACCTATGGCGCGGTTACGGGAGCATGTTAATCGTGTGCAGCCAGGTCTCGACAAGTTGGGGCCACCCGGTGACAGGAAAAGACGTGCGCCGAAGACCATAACCATGAACTCCCTCGGCGTAGAGATGCATCTCTACGGGGACGTTCGCCTTTTTCAGAGCAGCGTAATACACCAGGGAGCTTTCGACATGCGCCACTCGATCATCTTCCGTCTGCACAAGGAAAGTCGGCGGAGTCTGGTTCGTAACCGGGACGTCAGGATTCGGCGACAAATTCTGTTCGCCGACCGCAAGATAACCCGGATAGACCACCACAGCGAAATCCGGGCGGCAGCTTAGTTGGTCGGCGGCGTCCATAGGCTTATAAAGGCGTTGATCGAAGTGCGTGCTCAAGGCGGCAGCCAAGTGCCAGCGCATCTGCGCAAGTGATGGAACAGTGGCTAGGCAAACATCGCGAGGTTTCAGACCGCATCGAGACTATGTGCAAGCCAGTTCGGCAGAACGCGACGGCACAATGGGGCGATTCCACAGAGGGACGTCTGTGCAGCGCCGCTCACGACCTTGCGTTTTTCCGTTCCGCTCCCGTGACAGGTGACGGCAAAGGGTTCCGGCCCGGCGCTCACTAACTTTTTCTCTACAGTTACAAAGGTCAATGGGACGCTCCGTCTGAGCGCGTAAGGGGGTTCTGCGTCAATGAAGAGGATTATTGGATTTTTGGGTAAACGAAGCTGTCGCGCTGGCCGGGCAAATTTCACCGCCCGACTGCCATTGCACTGGCTGCCAGCGATCGCGCTTCTGGCGTTTGTGGCACAGAGCGCTCTGGCTCAAGCTGGGTTCCAGACCACCGTTCCGACCGACATCCTGACGCAATTCCGCAATCAGCGGATTCTTTGGACTACAAATGTTTGGGTTTACGCAAACCGGCTTTTCGGAATTCTCGCGCTGATCGAATTTACCTGGAGCGCCGTTACGATGGTGCTCGATAAGACTGACCTGCAAAGCTGGACTTCGGCGCTGATCCGCAAGATCATGTGGATCGGCGCATTTTACGCGTTGCTGTTCAACGGCCGAAACTGGATTCCGGCTATCATCGATAGCTTTGAACAGATAGGGTCAAACGCTGCTGCGATGTCAGGGCCGCTGTCTCCCAGCGATGTGATGGCCCAAGGTATCAACATCGCCGGAGCGCTGATGGATAGCGCCGGTAGCTCGGGTTTCTTCACGAACCCAGGGCCAGTCTTCGCCCTCGTCTTCTGCGCAATCCTCATTGTTCTGTCTTACGTAATCATCACCATTAACTTCGTTGTCGTGATGGTAGAGAGCTACATCATCGTTTCCGTCGGGTTCGTGTTCCTCGGCTTCGGTGGAAGCCGATGGACCGCGCCATACCTCGAGCGCTACATTGGCTTGGCCGTCTCTATCGGTATCAAGATCGTTCTCATATATTGCCTGATAAGCGCGGGTTTCAATTTAGGGCGTCGGTTGGGCAACCGAGGCAGCCACGGTGGGCACTTCAGCGCATCCTGCGTTGACCGCGTTCGATGCTATGGGTGGCGCTGTCATTTTCATGATGCTCTGCTGGCAGATTCCGAAGCTGTTCGGTGCGGTACTCGGAGGTGCTCCAGCATTGACGGGCGGAGACCTGGTCACAACGGGCACCGCGTTGGCCGCCGGCGCATTCGCAGTCAGGTCACTCGGTGCCGGAGCCGTCGCATCGCTCGCCGGTGCCTCGACGGCCGGCACAGTCGCTGGAACAACGTCCGCCGCGAAAGTTGGCGCCGACGGTGCCGTGGCGGCCAAAACAACTGCCGAGGTCAGTTCAGCAGCTTCGGCCGCAGGCCGAGGGGGTTCCGTGCCGCCACCAGGATCATCCGGCCCGAGCGCAAACGGCACGAGTCCGAAAATACCGTCACCCCCACGCGGCGGCCCTGGCAGCAGCGGCGCGGCAGTCGACGCCAGCAGCGTTTCGCTGACCGGTACCGGGAGTTCAGCGCCGCCTCCTACAAACCAGAATGGCTCGTCAAGAGTTTCAACAACACCTCAATCCGCCCTTGCCGATTTAGGCGGCGAGCCTCTTAGAGGCTCGGGCTTCGAGCGGGAGCGACCGGGAAAGGGATTTGTACAGCAGTCGTTGAATCTGGGTTCCGAACGCCTGGCCACAGACGCGGGCGGTGATTCTTCGCCTTCGTCGTTAGAAGATACTGCACAGAATGCGTCGCCAGCAGACAAGGAGCCGACGTCTCCTGGATCACGTCAAGTAAAACGAAGTTTTTCATCGGTTGCTCAGCGATCAAATCGCAGTCTCAACAGCACTGCAAATCGCATCCGCAACATGGGGCGCCGCATTGCTCTGGACTCGGCGCCTCAGGTCTCACCGCCCAGAATGCCAATCGAGCATGAAGAATAGCGTTGGCGACGACTCGCTTCAGGGACCGAATAGTAGAACTCTCCGCAGATCGCACGCGCGTGGCAGGGTCAATCTCCGCCTAGCGAACCATACATCCATGTGGGAGTCGCTGCCCGGTCGCAAGCGCGTTTAGCGAGACCTATCGGAAAACGCGGACGCGCAGGGTTTCGGCCACCAATTCACCTTCGCTGGCTTCCGAATATTAGCCGTCCGCTATAACTTAATAGGGTCCGGTAACCCGGAGGACCCATAGCAGCATGGAAATCCAATCCGCGATCGACGTGATCGCCACCTTTCTTCGAGATTCCATCAGCGATACCGGCTCCTCGGGTTTCGAGGGCTTGGTAGCGCTGCTTCTGGCCCAAGCCACTGGACAGGAGTTTAGGCTTGCGAGTGCCGGAAGGCAATCCGGGCGAGACGCCGCAACAGAATCTGGATACGGGAACAATATCAAGATTGAGGCAAAGCATTACCGTAAGAACACGTCCCTAAGTCCTCGAGAGTTGATCGCCGAAATAGAGGAGGCTATTCGTTCGGATCCGGACCTTGACATCTGGCTCTTAGCGACCTCTCGTTCGGTGAGCGATCAAATCGCCTCTTCGCTTGAGCAAGTTGCGGGCACCCGCGGAGTTGACGTCGTTATATTGGACTACGGCATCGACGGGCTCCCTCGGCTAGCTATCTTGATGGCGATGTTTGGGGAAATCGTACTCTCCTGGGCTGGCAGAGGCAATCTCGAGTACGAAGAACCTGCCGTTCGAGCCGCCCTCACGGCAATCGCTCGCGCACCGGAATTCGAGGCCGCAAGGGATCGACTTATGGCCAAGCTGAATGCGGCTGTCGGGTACGATGCCGCGCGGCGGAACAGCCACAATAACTTGCTTAGGGTGCTCGGCGATGAAAGAGAGGCGCGGGCTATTTTCCGCCAGACGCTAGGGGTGCGATCCGCGTCTGCTCAGCTTATTCGCCGGCAAAGACCGACGTCCGAGTTGGAACATTGGCGGAGAAATCGAGAGGACCCGCTGCGGGCCGTCGTCTTGGGCGAAGAGGGGACCGGGAAGACTTGGGCCGTCTTTGACTGGCTGGCCGATTGCCTTGGCTGCGAGGATATGCCATTGGTTCTTTCGTTTGCAGCGGTTGCTGAGGACTTATCTGATCCGGGCGGAATCGAACAGCTCTTGGCGCGTTTGTTGCAGCGCTGGGCCGGCGTGTTGGATGAACAGAGATGGGTACGTCGATTGCGCCGATGGCTCGAACGCGAACCGGCGGATAGGCCATTGATATTCGTTGTGATCGACGGGTTGAACGAGAGAGCCGGCGTAAGATGGCGGTCTTTCTTTGTTGCTTTGGATGCGTCACCTTGGCGCAATGCGATTGGTGTCCTTGCTACCGACCGGCCATATCACTGGACAAAGCTGGCACTTTCGGGAGTAGCTTCGTTCCAGCGAATAGAGGTGTCCGGGTACTCGGATACTGAGTTAGTTCAGGCCCTGGCGTCAGCTCCCATACGACGGGGCGACATTCCAAACGAGCTCATTCCACTGATCTCCACTCCCCGGTACTGTCGCATCGTGCTAGATCACTATGAGCAAATGATTACGGCCTCGGACTTCACAAGGGAGCGCCTGATCTATCTAGAGATAAAAGACCGGTACGCTTCCAAGCTGGACTTTCCGATCGCTGACGAAGATTTGTTCCAGATTATCAAGGACTTGGCTGAGCACGCACTTAACAATACCGCGTTGAAACCGAAGGATCTCCTCTCTTTCATTTCGGTGGTGGCAGGTGACATCACCGCAATCTACCACGAAATTGTAAGCGGCGGAATCGTAACGCCCACCTTGGGCGACGGCATGACCGAAACCTTCAAGGTTGATCCCCTCCGACTTGTCTTCGGTTTTGGGATGTTGTTGGCTGATGAACTCGGTCGGCGTTTTCCAGCTGAAACCTCTGAAGGTGAGGTCGAGGATTTCCTCGCATCTTGGTTCGAACCACAGCCTCACATTGATCGTAAGGTTGACATCTGCGGGTCTGCCCTGTTCCATGCGCTGTTTCGTCCAAATTTCCCTGAGACTTGCCTGCGGGGCCTGCTTCGCTACTGGCTTGGCCTTCGGAACAGGGCTGACGGCGCCCAATCTGCATTTAGCAACTACGTTGTGCGGTGTCCCAACGCCTTCTTGGCGGTGGCAGAAAGTATCTGGTCCTCTGATGGCGATAACGGCGCCGCTCAGGAGTTTCTCGCGACCGGATTCTTAGACAACCGAGACAATCCTGCTTTGCAGCCGCTGCTCGTGGACGCGGTCCAAAGGTGGATGGGATTCATTCATCCGCTAGGTCGCCGACCGTGGCGTTTCGACGTAAGGCGAAATCAGGCCATCAGAGACGCAGTAGCGGCGCAGACGGGAGTTCCTGTCGCTGATGACGAGAATGAAGCAGCGGAGGAGCGGAAATTTCGGCAGCAAAGTGAAACGAGAGCGGGACGTTCGCTCATTCCTGGGACTATCGAGGTTGCGGGACGGAAGCTGACCGCTGTGGAGGACGCCTCATTGTTGAGACTGGGCCGCCTCGGTTTGTTGATTATATCGGCCGGTTTAAGGATGCCGTTCTTAGGTTCTCTTCTGAACTGGGCTGTCGCGTCCTCTGTCATGAACGAAACGGGTTTTAGCGATCTGCTTTCATGGGTCATTCGATTATCGGATGAAGACATTGAGACACCCCTGCTTGCCGAAGCCGTCACATTGGCTAATCGAGGCGAGAATGTGGCTTCTGAGGCCGCTCGTATACTTTTGGTTACGATTGGCAGTGAAAAGGCGAACTCGCGGATAAACGAGCTCGGCCTGATTCCCGACCATTATCTGCAGAGGAAGCGAGAGCACGAGGCAGATCCCTGTAAGAGCCTTTATGCGTGGTCGCGAGCGGATTGCCAGTCTTGCCTTGGCAGAAGCGATGTGGCGCTACACATCATTCTGCAGCGCTGCGAGCTTTGCGTCCTAGATCCCGCCGTATCGATTCCGGATTCTCTTGTGGACCGGGCAAAGGAAACACTCCGGTCAATAGACCCTATGAAGATCAGAGCGAATCTCTCGCTGACCTTCGAAGAGCACAGGCTGGAAACAGTTATGCCGATTCTCTGCGCCCATGGCGCGCGAGATCTGGCCGATTTCCTTCGTTCGGTCGTTCGAACCTTTCCCGATCGTAGTCTGAACGCCCAGTATCCGTGGGCGGTGCATTTACCGAAGATTTCCCTCCTCCTCAGCGCTGAGGAGGTCTCGGCGATATCGACGGCCCGAACGGGTTTGTCTAGACATGCTGCTCAGTGGTCGGAACAAAACAGTGGGGCTCGGCACGACGAAAGAATTGCCGAGTGCACCGCCTTCAGCGCGATGGCGCCGCATCTTGGCTCATGGGGATTGTTAGCTGAGTTAATGGCTCGTCCCCGGAAGGCGTTTGACTCCAGCGATCTCGCGCTTTGGTTTGCGCCGCTTCGCAGAGAAGAAGCGCTGGCCGCTACTAAGCTGCTTCACGATGCCCGCGATCGAGCCAATCTTCTTCGTCTCCTCTGGGCTCTGCCCCATTTGGGCGCTTCGCTCTCGAAGCCGGAGCACGCGAGACTGCTTGAACTTTATGACTTGAGTGATTCAAGCGTCCGGGCGGTGATTATGCGATTCGCGATACTGAGCGAAAACTCTGGTTTCGGACCCCGCCTCGTAGACAGTGTCCTTGCCGGAAGTAAGCCCACTGAAAGCTGGGAAGAGTTGTGGAGGACTCATTTAATCGGCCGATTTTCTGTTGGGATCAGCTTTGAAGATGCTGCGGCTGCGCTTACGGCTCCTTCGGCGAGTTTCTTGGTGGCAGACCGCGGCTGCCGGACTGAGGATTTGGACATTTATGCTATGTGTCTGAATACCGAGTTTCGACGCATTCTGCTGGCACAAACTCCGGAGTTCATTGATCTGCCAGAAGTAACACTCATAAGTGTCGGGACGACACCTGACGTGGCCTTTCCCAGGTTTCACAAGCGTCCGACTCACTCTGTCCGTATAGCTGACTCTTGGATGTCCCGTCCGAGCGAGGACCTTGGATCGGAACTAGCCCGCATGTTCTCGAGCGATCTGGAGGAGATGGCTCGCAAGCATAACGAGGACCTCCGCCGCAAAGTACAGGCGATTTTTATCCGCTTGGAAGACCGAAGCGTTCTCATGGTATGCTCGTCCATTTTCAACGGACACGATCGATTGCTTATATAGGCGATTCCCCGAGCTACTGGAGGAATGGGTAAGGCCTACGCTCCAGGATATGCCAGTTGCGAGTGAACTGCGCACGCGCTTGGGAAGCTTCCTTGGGCCGGTTTGCCGTGTCTTGCTATCCCGTAACTCACAAACAGGTGTCAAGCTGTGGAACTTGCTTAGAATGGATCGAAATAATCCCGTAGTGATTAATCACGCTGAGACCGCATTCGGCGCTGAGGACAACCCTGCATCGGCCGCCGTGCGCGGGAGCTTGCTCAACGGTTGTTGGAACGATGAGGCCATCGCGCAGGTTGCGTTTGCCTGCGGGAGGGCAGATCGTACAGCTTGGCGTAATAGGACCATCGAGGATGCGCTGAGCGCAACGCAAGCTTGGCGACGACTCAAGGGATTGACTCTAGCCAGCTTCTTTGATCTACAGCCGGAAGAATTTGAAGCTTTGGTTGCTCGCGTCAATGTGACGGGGCGCTGGGTCGATGAGAGCCTTCGCGAACTCGGCGCGACTGTTCGGAGGAACCACATTGCGCGTCATTTTTTCTTCAAGTTCCTCGAGGCGGAAAGTGACGACGAGGCATGGGCTGCCTTGAACATCTCGCTTTCGCTCACGGACGAACGTTTGCTGAAGTGGCGTTCAGACGCACAAACAACGCGGACCGAGCCTCCTGTAGTGAGAAGGTTGCATTTTCTAGACTTGTGGGCAGGTGGTCAGAATCTTGATCAGGAGGTTTGCAGGGAGAGCAAACGAAGGAAAACGTTTCTTGGCCTTGAGATCATGAGT
This sequence comes from Bryobacteraceae bacterium, assembly GCA_036269625.1. Taxonomy (GTDB): domain Bacteria; phylum Acidobacteriota; class Terriglobia; order Bryobacterales; family Bryobacteraceae; genus Bog-105. The sequence continues at coordinate 16,925 of DATBEF010000015.1, forward strand.
GGTGAGATCATGCCCTTCATGTAGTTCCTATTAAGACCTCGATCCCGGCGTAGATGATGCCCGACTGGAGACCGATCGCCTGCCGGAGAATTCCTTCCACTCAATGGAAGAGCTGATGAAACCTATCAGAGATCCGGTAGTTTCGTTCGAGTTGACTTGGCTCCGTTTGGCCACCTTTAAACAGGAACTCATTACGATTGGGCATATTGACCGGATGCTGGTCAGCATCGAGCTCTCAATGACCGCGGTACGAGCGTTGGGGAACGCGCCCTTGTGCCCTTGTGGAGCTAAATCTCATTCTGTATTCGTGGATTTGCCGCGATTTCTGTACCGTATCGATTTTTGGTCGTACAGCCGCATTGAGATGGCGCTGCGTCCGAAATACAGCGAACAAGGCACCCAATCGGCCGCTGCTGCTATCGTGGTCTGGAGGGGATGAAGCGCTGGGTCGGTTTAGGTGTTCTTGCCGACAACCTCATCAACATCGGAAGGGTTCTGGCGGTGGCCCATGCCTGAGGCCGAACCGCCAAGGGCGCTCGGCTTGCGCGAACAAACCCGTGAAATTCCGATTCTGTTCAACCAGTTCGGCCCACAACGGAGCCGTTCGGTTGTCAGAAAACCCTATTTTGCGACGGAAAGTAACCAGATAAGGAACGGTTAGTCCGCCTCGGTCCGCTAACGGACATGCGACGTTACTTGAACCAAAACGCGCTTGTCGCACATTCGGGACAGCGGGCGGCTAGCGGTCTGGTCAAACTCCGGTTATACGCCGGCAGCAGCGGTCATGGTCGGCGCTGGGAATCTAATTTTGCATTTTCGCTCCCGGCCAGGTCCAAACGTCAACCAAACTTCGTTCCTCTCTGTCCGAATTTGCCCTTCCTAGACCCTTCCAAATAGAGCCCCCATCTCGAAGGGGCTGCAAAGGAGCGAACCGGAGCAGTGGGACTGGCAATATTCACCGCGAATCACAAAACAGGCAAGCAGACTTCAGGTGCATCGGAAACGCTGGGCGCTTACAATCCCTACCTCGCTGCACGCCGGGAATGGGACGAGCGCTATGGAGATCAGATAGTGAGGGCTCGGAACTGGCGGACGGTAGCTGTCCTGTGCACTATCGTTGCCCTGGTCGCCACGTCAGGCGTCGTCTGGCTATCCTTTCGGTCTCGGATTGTCCCGTTCGTGGTGGTGACCGACAACCTCGGACGCCCGGTGGCCTCTGGCCTTGCCGATCAGGCAAGCACCACCGACGAACAATTGAAGCGTTCCACCGTGATTGAATGGGTCGAGAACCTCCGGCTCGTCACCACCGACGGGATCGCGCAGCGACGGGCGATTGACCGCGTATACGCGCACATCGCGAGCGGCAGTCCAGCGCAAACTTTCATCTCCGATTTTTATCGGACCGGCCAGCCGTTTACCAGAGCGCAAACGGAGACAGTTTCCGTCGATGTGCAGTCGGTCCTTCAAGACAGTGAAGGAACGTTTGAGATCGAATGGTTAGAGACGATTCGCGACCTATACGGAGCGGTGAAAGAGAAGGACCGCTGGAAGGGTGCCTTCAGCATTGCCATCAACCCGCCAAAAGATGAACGCCTCGCGCGCATAAACCCACTCGGCGT
>DATBEF010000042.1:0-15844 GCA_036269625.1 Bryobacteraceae bacterium
CAGAACGCCAGTACCGATTGATGCAGCGGAGCGCTGGAGCCTGCATAGATACCTACGTAGCTATCGCTGTTTCGCCCGACGCCAGTCTTAAGACCTTCCTGCCGGCCCAGCGTGTCGGCCAGTGCGTAGGTGTCTTCATACTCATAACGGCCACCGCGCTTTACAACGTTGTAAATAGCTTCGGCGGCCTCGGGACACGGACCCATGGGGTTCTCGTTCGCGTTAATCTTTACCGCGTCCGGATCCATGTTCTTGATCATGGAGAGCTGGGCTAATGCCGGCTCGTTATAAAAAGGCAGAGCCGCGCCCGCCGAAAGAACCGTTGCGAGCCTGCCAAAGCTGCGGCGGGAGAATCCCCGCCTCAGGGCGTCGGCCCGCTGTACGGTGCTGAGAGTCGATGACATTGTGTCTCCTAATTGCAGTTACTAAAACAGTCCCTGGACAAAACGGAGGCTGCCGCCGCCCCCGCTCATGACATCAGAAATCGAAGTAAATGGGTACCGGTTTCGAGCACATCCCGCAATGGTTATCGCCAGACAGCCTGAACCGGTATGCTGATTCGCTGCAACGGGGAGCGGATTATCGGGCAAGAGCGGCCTGCCCAAGCATTCCCGTGAACTCAGTCGAAAGTGTATCACTTCTTTCCGTTGCTGTCTCGTATCTTTCCGATAGAAAAGTCTTATGAGTGAACCATTTCCCGATGAACCGAGGAGGTGAAGACAGCCGCCTTCACCCCAGGGCGACTACTCAAAACGCAAATCGCAGGGCCAGTTCCAGCTCACGCGAGAAGTTTGCCTGGGACGTAATCTGGCCGAAAGTGCTGCTGCCGTACGATACGTTTGGACCGTAGAAGAGCGGCGTATTCAAGGCGTTGAGGGCCTCAAACCGGAATTGCGACTTCAACTTCTCCATGATGGTGAAGTCCTTGAACAGGGACATGTCCCAGTTCGCCTGTCCCGGTCCACGCATCGGAATGGTGCGGCTGATATTGCCGAAGGTATCCACGGGCGCGGCGCTGAATGCAGCAGAATTAATGTAGTCAGACAGGTTCGCCTCAAGGCTGCCAGGGGTCTTCGGCGAAACGCCGGTCGCGTTCGGCCGTTGGCTGGCGTACCCGAAAGAAGAATTGAAGTTCTTAGCCTGCGTGATTTGGAGAGGGAAGCCGGTCTGGAAGGTGGAAACCGCGTTCACGGACCATCCGCCCACGATGTTGCTGACGATGATATTGCTGCTGCTTAGGAACGGCTTGCCTTTGCCGAACGGCAGCGCGTAGCTAAACGAGGTGGTCCACCGCAGCGGCGAATCAATGTTAGAGAAGGCGTACTCGGCCGCCATATTGTACGGGTTTTGCGGACCGGCGCCGCCGCCGTTCAAAGTGTTTCCTGCCCCGCCGCCGCTCTCATCCCAGTTGCGCGACCAGGTAAACGACGAAAGGAACGTCAGCCCGTTGGTGAAGCGCTTCTGCCCCTTCACGATTAGCGAATAATACTTGGCCTTGTTGTTGTCGTCGAAGAGGTAGTTGACGGCATTGAACGCTGGGAAAGGCTGGAGCAATTGAGATGCCTGGACGGTGCTTGTTCCGACCACCCCGGCGCCACCATTGCCGTAAAACGGATTCGCCACCGACTGGGTCAACGCGCTGCCCTGCGATAGATACGCTGGGTTCAATGCATTGGCATTAATGCTCGCGGTGCCCAGGGTCAGGTGCGCTGATTTGGACCCGACAAACCCAAGCTCCAGCGCGATGCTGCCGGGCAACTGCCGCTGAACGTCGATCGAATACTGTTCGACGTAGGGCGACTTCGCCGTAGGATCGATCAGGCTGACGCTCTGGCCGATGCCCGTTGCCGCCCCGAGAGTCTTGCCAACCGGCTGCGCAACTCCGTTCGGGAAGGGATTGGACAGAGTTCCATACGAAGTCAAATCGTTGTTTGTGCTCGCGATGTAGCTGGTGCTGGCGTTATAGCCTATCGTCGAGATCGGAGAGCCAATACCAAATTGCGGTGCAAAGAAGATTCCATAGCCGCCGCGAACGACCGTTTTGCTATCCAACTGGTACGCAAAGCCGAAGCGTGGACCCCACTTGTTGCTGTATGGGTCGCCCGCCGAAATCGAATTACCTCCGCCGGCAAATTGCACGACGCCCGGCGTGCCCGTCAGGTTGTTTTGCGAGCTCATGCCCACCTGGATACCGTTGTTCTGTTCCTCCATGCCACTCTCATGTTCCCAGCGCAGGCCGACGTTCAGCGTCAGTTTGGGAGTAATACGGTATTGGTCCTGAATGTAAAGGCCATAGTAGTTGACGAAATCGGTGAGTTTCGTCGAGGTGTAGGCTGAGCCGGTGTTCGGATACCCGAGCAGCATGTCCGCGATATCGGCGCCGCCGGTTCCGGCCGCGGTGTTGATGGATTGAGTGAAGATGCCCGAGAAATTGAATTGGGGCGTGTTGGCATCATTGCCCGCCGCCTTGATCTTGCGGTAATCAAAGCCCATTTTGAGGCTCTGTTTCCCGAGTTCCTTCGAGACGTTAGTTGAAAAATTGTCCGAAGCGTGCACGTAGTAGGAGTTGTTGTCCTGCACTCCCAGATAGGACATGCTGGCGAGTGAAATATAGGGGAATTGCGAGAGCGATCGCGGCAGGGAATTAGCAAAGTTAGAGGCAAAACCGAGGCTAGACAGATCGAATCCCTGGCTCACGTCATAGCTGTAATTCGGAAAGCGGTTGAATCCGTAACGAACGCTAACAACCGTCGTCGGGTTGACCGTAAACAGGTTATTGATGGCCGTTGCATCGACCCGGCGCTGGAGCCGCCATTGGTCGGGGGAAGATTCTGTTGGAAACCATGTGTTGCCGGGCTCAAGGGAGTAGTATCGGGCGTAGCTCAGGCTGGCGTGCCACCAGGTGGTGAAGTTTTCGTCGATCTTGCCGGTCATCTCGTTGGCGCGGCAGGGCAGCGTAGCGGAGCCATTCAAATCGCTAGCGCCATAGTAAGCCGGAGCGTAGGCTGGCATTTGGAACGAGTTCGCGATGGCTAAGCCCACCGGATTGATCTGGCTTGCTGGAATGATGTTGTGGTTGTATGCCTGACGGAGGCCATTCACTAAAGTTGAGTTCGGGTCGTAAATGGTCAGTGGCGCGCCACCTTTTTGGATGTCGCCTTGGAAGTTGCCCACGCGTTCGTTGGCGGTTGGCAAGCTAAACTGTTGGGAAGCCGACTGCGTATCGTCGTAGTGCTCTTCGCCGAGGTAGAAGAAGGTCTTGTTTCGACCGTCGTAGAGTTTCGGAATCCGCACCGGGCCGCCAAAACTCGCGCCCCACGTCGTATTGGGTTCGGGACTGATCGGCACGCCTTCTGCGTTGTTGAAGAAGCTGTTGGCATCCATTCCGGTTCGCCGGATGTGCCCATAGGCGCTGCCGTGGAATTCGTTGGCGCCCGACTTCATCAAAGTATTGAACATGCCACCGCCTGTGCGCGCCATTTCGGCATCGTAGGTGTTGGCCTGGACATTCACTTCCTGGACCACTTCAAGGGACGGAATGATGATCGCGCGATTGTCAGCGTCCGTGATCGGAATGCCATCCAATAGATAGTTATTGCCGCGCACCGGGCCACCGGCAATGGATATTTGTGAAGAACCGGATTGGTCCTCCATTCGGTTGTAAGCCGGGTTTCCGACCGGGATGACCGTATTTACCAGCTTGGATAGCAGGAACGGGTTGCGGCCCATGTTCGGAAGGTCCGTTACCTGTTGGTTGTTCATCACCTGGCCTTGGGACGCATTCGACGTCTCGACCAGTGGGGCAGCTTCGGTCACCTGCACGCTCTCAGTAACGGAGCCGATCTCCAGTTTCAGGTCTGCGCTCACCTCCTGCTGCGTGGCGACCGTAACGCCCTTGCGTTCAAACTTCTTGAACCCCGCTGCCTCGCTTGTTATCGAGTAGTTGCCGGGAAGCACCTGGCTGAAAAGATACTCACCTGCGCTATTTGTAACGGTCGAGTGCGTCTCGGCGGTACCCTCGTTGATCATCGAGACCTTCGCCCCGACGACCGCGCCGCCGTTCTGATCGGTTACTACACCGCGCATGCCGCCGTAGATCGACTGCGCTTGCACTCCTACGGCTCCCAAGCCGAGCATGCAAAGAGATGCAATAACGCTCGTCCTGCTTAAAAGTTGAAATGCTTTTGGAACGGACCCCTTGGCAATAAAATGAAACACGTCTCACTCTCCTTCTTTTGCGGTTTGCCGGCTGAATGCATACCGGCTCAAGCCAATGCCCGGCTTGCGGGGCCGCTACGACAGAGAGCGAAGGTCCGACTTTGGACGTGATGACGACTGTGTGGTCCGGAGACTCGAAATGCAATAAGACGGCCTAGATAGAGCGGTTAAATCCCACCTACCACCCGTCTAGAAACTTTGGATTAGAAACTTAGGGTCAAGTTTACCATTCGTGACAGACGGGTTCGCCGGTACTTTCAATAGAAAACTTTTATGGAACCTAGAAGCGCGACGCTTGGATAGCGGTAGGGACGCCGGATAGCCGAAGGAAGGTCCCCGGTATTGGCGGGGACCTGGAGGGTCAGTGACTGTCTTTCAGGGCTTTCCGCAATAGGACGTCGGTATCGGCTGAAAACCGAAGGGGACCTTGAGCCAGTTCGCGGGGGGAGAGACTCGATTTCGTCACGCCATCTTTGGTGTGGCTCGTCGAGTTTGCAATCATGTGATACATCTCATGAGCGACAACGCGTCCCAAAGCCTTGCCATAGACGGCCGAGTGCATTTCGACGCTTTGCTCACCGTAGAGCCTCTGTAAGGAAAGTCTCACTCGATCGCATTGCACTTCACCGAAGGACAACATCTCGCCGTCGCTTGAGTAAGTTGAGGCCAGAGGTCCTCTCTCGTCGAGAATCGCTCCGAGCGGCAGTCGATCCGTGCTGCAATTGCCCTTCATCTTGAAGATCAAGAGATCTCCGAATTGCGGATCAGCGGGCAATTCATCTTTAATCCGTAGGTCCAGGCTAACGCCGGCTCCGGACAGGATGGATTGGAGTTCACTCTGCATCGCCTTCAGCGGCACATGCGGGTGGGGGTTCTCAAAATCGAGGAGAACGGTGATTTGGCGGTACGTCGGAACAGGATCGATTGACGATTTCCCGGCCAGAAGAGGGACAGAGAACAACAAACACAGAATTGGGACACGCACGGAACGCCTCTCTACACATGGAGATTGCATCAGCTGCATTCATGGCAGCCTCTGCTAGCATATACCGAACTTTCGGCAATATTGTTACTGCACTTTAGGGTCCGCCCGAAAAGATGCCGGTCGGAGTTATCCGGGGCCTTGGAAAAGGCAGACTTGTTGTTACGCTAGCCCCATGGAAACTGAGGCTCAATCCGTTCCGCCAATAGCCAAGGTCGCCCCGAAGGTTCTGACGGCATTGGGTGACTCGCGGGTCGACGACTACTATTGGTTGCGAGAAAAGGACGATCCCGACGTTCGCGGCTATCTGGAGGCGGAAAACGAGTACACGGCCGCCGTGATGAAAGACACGGAGCAGCTGCAAACCCAGTTATATGAAGAGATGCTGGCGCGCATCCAGGAAGACGACTCGGACGTGCCGCACCGGAAGGGCAGCTACTTGTATTACATCCGAACCCAAAAGGGCAAGCCCTACCCGATCCATTGCCGAAAAAAGACAAGCGAAGGAAAAGAAGAGATACTGCTCGATCAGAACAAAATGGCCGAGGGTTTTCCGTATTTTGCCCTAGGCAACTTCCTAGTTAGTCCTGATGAAGAATTGCTGGCCTATTCGAGTAACACCGACGGCGACGAGACCTATACATTACAAGTCCGAAACTTGGTGACTGGCGTTGTTTACCCCGATGCGATTCCAAATACCTATTACTCTCTCGCTTGGTCGGGGGATAACCGGCACATTTTCTATGTGACGCTCGATTCCTCCAAGCGGCCCTACCGGATTTGGCGGCACGAGTTGGGCGAGGCGAACGACACCCTGGTGTACGAGGAGAAGGACGAGCGATTCGAACTGTCTCTCGCGACCTCACGCGACGGCAAGACCATCTTCATCGAGAGCGAAAGCAAAATCACATCGGAGGTGCGATATCTGCCGGCAGGTGACGCCTTGGGCAATTTCCGAGTGATCTGGCCTCGGCGCGACGACATCTTGTATGACGTCCAGGCGCACGGCGATCGGTTTTACATTCGGACAAATGACGGCGCCAAGGATTTTCGGCTGGTCGAAGTCTCGGCGGCGCAGACTGACCCAGCGCTTGCCAAGGAAGTGCTGCCTGCGCGAAAAGGGGTGTTTTTGGAGCATGTGGAGGTCTTCCAGGGCTTCTTCGCCGCATTCGAGCGTCAGGACGGCCTGCCCCGGATTCTGGTTCGCAACTTGCAGAGGACGGAAGATCACTTTGTGGCATTTGATGAGGCGGCCTATGTGGTGTTGCCGGATGCGAATGAAGTGTTTGAGACGGCCACGCTTCGGTTTCGCTATTCGTCCATGGTCACGCCTTGGTCGACTTACGACTACGACATGGCGGCACAGAGCCGCGTACTTCTGAAGCGGCAGCCGGTCTTGGGCGGATACGACCCGGGAGAGTATACGTCGGAGCGTCTATTTGTACCGGCGCGGGACGGGGCGCGCATACCAGTCTCGATGGTTTATCGCAAAGGCGCTGTCCTAGACGGCCACTCGCCGATGCTGCTGTACGGATATGGATCGTACGGCGTCATCATCGAACCGGCGTTCAGTTCGGCGCGGGTTTCGCTGTTGGACCGTGGTTTCATTTACGCCATTGCGCACATTCGAGGCGGCGCGGAGATGGGCCGGTCATGGTATGAGGACGGCAAGATCCTGAATAAGAAGAACACGTTTAACGATTTCGTGGACGCCGCGCAGTATCTCGTCGATCGCAGGTACACATCGCCGGAACGGTTGGCGGTTCAAGGCCGGAGCGCGGGCGGTCTGCTAATGGGCGCAGTAACCAACCTGCGGCCGGACCTGTTTCGGGGCGTTGTGGCCGAGGTTCCATTTGTGGATGTGCTGACGACGGATCTGGACTCGACATTGCCGCTCACCGTGGGCGAGTATGAGGAGTGGGGCAACGCCAATGAACAGCCGTTTTACGACTACATAAAGTCATACTCGCCCTACGACAACCTCGAACGGAAGGCGTATCCGAACATCCTGGCAACGACAGGTTTAAACGATCCACGAGTATCCTACTGGGAACCGGCCAAATGGGTGGCAAAGTTGCGGGTTATGAAAGCGGACGGCAACCTGCTGTTGCTAAAGACCAATCTGAATGCCGGGCACGGGGGCGCTTCGGATCGCTATGAGAAGCTGCGCGAGACGGCCTTCGTATACGCGTTTGTGATTAAGTGCCTGGGTGTTAGCGGATGCCCGCAGAGCTGAAAAGTATGAGATCCGAAGATATCAAGAGCAGGCAGTGGACTGAGGAAGAGGCGGACGCGGTTCGCCGCGCCGCGGCGTGTCAGGAAGCGGGCGACGACTCCGATATCGACTTTGAAGATGTACCTGCTCTGACCGAAGAACAATTGGCGCGGTTGACGCGGTTCCGGGATCGGTGAGCCTATTTGGCATTGAACGGCCGTAGCGCTAAAGAGCGGTTGTCGCCGCCTTGATGCGATAGGCGAATTTCGAGAGTTCCGGCGGGCCATAGATTCGGGAAGCGTTCGCCCCATTCGATCAAGACGAGGGCGGGCGCATCGAACAGATCTTCGAGACCTAAGCGGAGGACTTCGCCGGCTGTTTCCAGACGGTAGAGATCAATATGATAAATCCGGACCGGCTCGCCGTATTCGTGGATCAGGGTAAAGGTCGGACTGGAGACGTCATCGGGGCTGGCGACACCGCGGCCTTCGACGATTCCCTTGGTCAAGGTAGTCTTCCCGGCGCCGAGTTCGCCGATTAGCAGAACCACGCCGCGTTCGGGTAACACGTGGGCGAGTTCGCGGCCCACGGCGCGGGTCTCCTCATCCGAGTGAGTTTCGAAGTTCATCCATGGCCCTGGGCAAGGCGTCGAGCAGGTCGGTCGCGAGCATGCTCTCTTCGCCCCACTTCTCGGCGGCTAACTCGCCCGTCCTGCCGTGGAGCCAGACAGCAGCGACGACGGCAAGCTTCCATTCATCCGGGTGCTGCCCGATTAGGCCCGCGACCATTCCAGTCAGGATGTCTCCGGTGCCGCCGGTAGCCATGGCGGGCGATCCGGTCGGGTTGATCCATGTTTCGCCATCCGGGAAGGCGATGACTGTTCGGTCGCCTTTGAGAACGATGGTCGCTCCGCTCTCCTTTGCCAGCTCTTGGGCGGCGCCGAGCCGGTCGGCCTGAACTTCCTTGACCGACTTGCCTGTAAGGCGGCTCATCTCGCCGGGGTGCGGAGTCAGGACGCGGATCTTGTCTGTTTTGGGCAAGGAACCAGCGAGCGCATTGAGAGCATCCGCGTCGACAACAAAGGGAGTGTTTTCATGCTCGTACAGTGTTTTTACCAAACGAACTGCCGGTTCTTCGGTGCCGAGGCCGGGGCCGAGGGCGATGACGGTTTTCTTGGCCAGAGTCTCAGAGAGGTCATTTTCCAAACGAACTGTCATCAGTTCGGGGCGGACGGCGGCGACGTTCGGGAGGGCTGATTCGGGGACGGCGACAGTGACCAGGCCAGCGCCGGAGCGGAGGGCGGCGAACCCGGACATGGCCGGCGCCCCGCTTTTACCAAACGAACCCCCAATGACGAGGACGTGGCCGTACATACCTTTATTAGAGTTCTTGGGTCGCTGGGCGAATAAATGGCGAAGATCGGGCGCGGTGGTCAGGCGGAGGTTGTAACTAGGGTCGGATTCGCAGAGCGCGTCGGGCGTGCCGATGGGTACCACAGTGAGCCGGCCCATCTGTTCATAGGTTGGGGAAAGGCACTGGCTTCGCTTTGGGGCGGTGAAGGTAACGGTGTAATCGGCTTTGACGAACTCGCCCGTTTGGGTTCCTTCTTCGGAGGGAAGACCGGAGGGGATATCGACTGCGACTTTTCGGGCGAGGGGGAAAAGTTGATTGATGGCTCGGATTGCATCGAGGGCGGGCCCTTTGGCCGGGCCCGTCAGACCGGTCCCGAGAACGGCATCGAGGACAAGGGTCGAAATGGCGGCTTTGTCTCGAAAGTCGCGCATAACCGGACAGCCGCAGGCATCGAGCATGCGGCGATTATCCCGGGCGTCGCCCGTCAGGGTTTCGGGGTCGAATAATTCGATGACCGTCAATGCTTGGCAAAGGCGGCGAGTGAAAAGCTGGCGTGCGATGACAAAGCCGTCGCCTCCGTTGTTACCTTTGCCGCAGACGATGGTGACGCGGTGCTCGCGGAGAGGAGCAAACGTTTCGATGAGGAAATCGACAACACGGCAGCCCGCGTTTTCCATCAGGATCAGGCCGGGAATGCCGCTCTCAATGGTGAGGCGGTCGACCTCGCGCATTTGAGCAGCGGTGAGGACCTTCATTGCGCCTCAACGCGACGGGCGAGCAGGAGGGTCATATCGTCGAAGAGTTCGGACACGCCGGTCCAGTTTCTGACGGCATCCATAACGGCGCCCAAGATATCGGAGTCCGCGCGGTGAGCGTTGCGCTGGACCAACTCAATAAGGCGCTCCACTCCGAACTCTTCTCCGTAAGCATTTTCAGGCTCGGTGATGCCATCGGTGTAGCAGACTAAGAGGTCGTTCGGCTGCATAATAATGTTGCTTTCGTCGTACTTGGCCCATGGAAAGGCGCCTACGACCATGCCATTGGTATCGAGTGGCACGACAGTATCGCCGCGGAGCAGAAGCGGCGAGAGGTGCCCGGCATTGGTATAGGTAAGGGTGTGAGTGCATTCGTTGTAGAGCGCAAAGAAGAAGGTGGCGTATTTTTCAGGCGCGGTGTGTGCGAACAGTTGGCGGTTCAGTTGCGAAACGATGGTAGCGGCGTCTATCTTGATCTGGCCGGAACTACCTTCGCAGTTGCTGATTTGGGCGCGCAGAGCCGCCTGTAAGCTCGCCATGAGTAAGGCGGCCGAAATTCCCTTCCCTGCGACATCGCCAAGCGCGAAGGTGAGGTTGTCTTCAAAGAGGCCCTGGTAATCGTAGTAGTCGCCCGAGACCATGCGGGCTGGCTCGCAGCGAACGGTCAGCTTGAGACCGGAGTTGGGCGGGGCTAGCTTGGGATAGAGATTATTTTGCACCTCGCGAGCGATTGCGACCTCGGTCTGAAGGCGTTCCTTTTCCTTTTCGACAGCGACTAAGCGCTCGATAGTGCCGGTCATCTGATTGAAGGAGACGGCGAGGTCGCCAAGTTGGTCTCGGCTGCGAACGGTAATGAGTTGTTCGAAATCGCCTTTGATGACCCGGCGGGTTCCTTCGTAGAGTTGATTGACGGCACTTGTGATCCGGGCGGAGAGCGAGACCCCGATAACTAGGGCGACAAGTTCGACGAGCAGGAACAGAACCGCGATTGCGATTACCGCCACATAGATAGTCCCGCGGTAGGTTTCAGCGCCAGAAAAGAAGCCATGAAGGATGGCGGAGGGGCGCGAGACGACGGTCAGGAAGCCTCCGTCGTGGATCTCGTTTGGGTGGCTCCAATCATAATGGGGGCGGGATGTGACGCTGAGAACCAGCACGTCGAAGCGATTGACCGGCGGGGGGACCTGCCCACTTCCGGCGGGGACCTCCTGCGGCGAGAAAGAGATGCTGGAGGTGAGATCATCATCGGCGCGAATTTCAGCGGGAGCCGGGGAATCTTTGGCGGCAGATTTTGATTTGCTCTCGAATATCGAGATCTCGCCGAGATTCGGGACCAGATTAGCGACGATTCGTTTGTACAAGGGCGCTAAGGCTGTAATCTCGTCGCCGTTTTGCTTGACATGAGCCCAAGCGTAGAATTCTCCGCGCCGGTATACCAATCCGTGAACATTACCCCAGCTTGGGGGAACGCCAAGTGGCGAGGCGTTGGCGGGGTAATCGTGAGTGCCCGCTTGATCTTTGATTTCCAGCGTGAGGCCGGGTAAGCCCTGATCCTTCTCCGAATCGATTATCTTCTGAGAAGCGTAGATTCGAGCCTCTGGAGGAACGTCTTCGAAGGCTATGGCCGAACGCTCGACGCTAGCGATGCGTCGGTCGAGTTCGGAATTCGCGAGGTAGATGGCAAGTTCGCTCATGAGGGCCCATGCGCTGAGGCCGACGAGCACAAGGATAAGGACAATCGGCAGTATACCGATGAGCGCATAAACGAAGAGCAGGCGGTTGCGAAGGCTCCAGAGCGAATGTTTGACGATGAATTGAACGATTCGAACGGCTTGCCAGATGCCGAGCACGAGGACGGCAAGTGAGCCGAAGGCCACCAAGACGTCCCAACCGAGCGCATAAGCAATCGCGGACACGAGTATCGCGGCCAGGAAGGCGATTCCGGATTTACCGAGTTGCTGGGCTAGTTTGCGGAGCCGCGACATGAGTGCTTCCTTTTCCCCGCGCACAACGGGCACCAATCGCCCCGTGCGCTTTGAACCAATTATCTCTTGTAAGTCAGTTGAGAACCGCCGGCGGCGGAAGCAGGTTCGATACAGTCTTGAGGTATGAGCCAGATTGACAGGCGGGAGTTTTTGGCGGGCACGGCCGCGGGATTGATGATTTTGAAGCCTTGGACGGTGCGCGGGTACCAGGCGAATTCGGCAGTACGGCTGGGATTGTTGGGATGCGGAGGACGAGGGACGGCAGTGGCTACGTCTTTCTCAAAGAACACGACTGCGCGCGTGGTGGCGCTGGGCGACATCTTCGCCGATCAACTGGATAAGGGCAAGCAGTACTTCGATGGAGTGGCAAGTTCGTTGGGGTACACGGGTCCGGATAAAAGTCTGCTGTTTAGGGGGCCGAAGGCTTATCAGGAGATGGCCGCGTCAAAGGAGATTGATGCGATCCAAATCTCGACTCCGCCGTTTTTCCATGTCGAACACTTGGAGGCATCGGTCGCGGGCGGCAAGCATACGTATTGTGAGAAGCCGGTGGGCGTGGACGAGGCGCAAGCGCGGCGAGCGCTAAAGATTGCCAAGAAGGTGGACGCCAAGACGAGTGTTGATGTGGGGTTTCAGATTCGGAGCGCGCCGCCTTTCAAAGCTCTGGTGGAGCGCATTCATGGTGGGGCGGTGGGAAAGCTGGTAAGCATCTCCGCCCATTACTACGCTCCAGCGAGTACGTATCCGGATCGGCCGCCAGAGATGTCGAAAGATGAGCTAAGGCTGAGGAACTGGAACTGGGATTTGGCGTTGTCGGGTGACATCATTGTGGAGCAGGACATACATGTAGTGGATATCTGCAACTGGGTGCTTGGATCGCATCCTTTGATGGCGTATGCGACGGGTGCGCGCAGCGTACTTACTCATTTTGGAAATACGTTCGATAATTATCAGGTTACTTTCACCTATCCCGACGATATTCACGTCAGTCTGAACGCGAAGCAGTACGGGAATACAAAGGACTTCGACGTATCGGAGCAGGTTTTCGGAAGTCTCGGCTATTCGGAGTCGCCGTATTCGGGACCGCTGCGAATCGCGGGGGAGAATCCGTGGGAGTGGAAGAACGACGGATCGGGGAGCGAGACTGCGGGTGGAAATGCACAATTTGCAGCCAATGGAGCGTTCTCAGACAATTTGGGGCAAGCGGACTCTGAGAAGGACAAGGGCTTCATCGACAGCATTGTGAGCGGCAAGCCGCACAACCAAATTGGGTTAGGCGTGGAGACCGCGCGGTCGGCGATGATGGCGCGCATGGCGGCACGACAAAAGCGCGTAGTGACTTGGGAAGAATTGCTGGCTACTCATGAGGCGTTTGAACTGGGTATGGACCTGAATCAGTTTGCGTGAGTTTTGCAAAAAAATGGAAAAGCACAACAGGAGAGTATTTGTAAGTGGCGTGATCGCTAACGTGGCTGCGGCGGCAAGGGCTGACGACAGTGCGAAGCCGCAGCTTGGGGTGGTGGTGAGCGCTACTGACAGGGTGAGTCCCGATCAAGCGCTGGCACGAGTGAAGAAGCTTGGTTTCTCGAGTTGCCAACTGGGAGTGGGCATGGCGCCGGCGGAATTGGGGCCGGCGATTCGTGCGGCCATTGTGAAATATGGTGTGCAGCCGACAGCTTTGATGACCCTAGGCGCGGGCCGGATGGTGTGGAACCTGCGGGAAGGACCAGCGACGATTGGGGTGATTCCCCGGGCGACGCGCAAAGAGCGAGTGGAAGCGCTGAAGCGGGCGTCCGATTTGGCTAAAGTTTGCGGAGTGAAGGCGGTGCATACGCATTGTGGCTTCATTCCGGAGAATCCGAACGATGCGTTGTATGCGGAGGCGGTGAGCGTGATTAAAGAAGTAGTAAGTTATGCGCGGGAGAATGGGCAAACGTTCTTGTGCGAGACCGGGCAGGAGACTCCCATTACGCTGCTGCGAACGATTGGCGATGTGGGATTGGACAATATGGCCGTTAATCTCGATTTGGCCAATCTGATCCTGTACGGAAAGGGTGAACCGGTGGGTGCACTAGATGTGTTGGGGCCGCATGTGCGAGGGCTGCATGCGAAAGACGGGGTCTATCCGACGGACCCATACGGCTTGGGTAAGGAGACGCCGATTGGGAGCGGGCGGGTTCGCTTTCCCGAGGTTTTTCGGAAGCTGCGGGAATTGAACTATGCGGGACCGGTGACGATAGAGCGTGAGATTTCCGGCGAGAGGCAGGAGACCGATATCCGGGCATCGGCACAGTTTTTGGCGACAATTATCGATCGTGAATACGGGCGGGCGTGATGAACATGGACAGGCGAACATTTCTGGCGGGTTTGGGTGCAGTGGGTGGCGCGGCGGCATTGGGCGCGCAGGCCAATTCAGGCAATGCGCTTCCGATAAAGAGGGCCGTGGAATTTGAGATGTTGCCCCAGGCGTTGAGCATTGCGGATCGGATGCAACTCGCGCGCGATGCCGGATTTGAACAAGTGGAGTGCCCTACAACACCCGACAGCGGTAAGGCAACGGAGATGAAGAGCGCGGCGGAGAAGGCGGGGCTGCGGATTCATTCAGTGATGAACATGGATCATTGGAAATATCCGCTGTCGTCATCGGATCCGGCGGTGGTCGAGAGGAGTCTCGCGGGGGCCAAAACATCGCTTGAAAATGCGCATTTCTGGGGTGCGGATTCGGTCTTGATTGTGCCCGGCGTTGTGGATGCGACGAACACATACTCGGATGTTTATGAGCGATCGCAGCAGAGTATTCGAAAATTACTGCCTCTGGCGGAACAATATCGAATAGTTATTGGGATCGAGGAAGTATGGAATAAGTTCCTACTAAGCCCGCTGGAATTTGTGCGTTATATCGACGGGTTCAAGAGTGAGTGGCTGCGAGCTTATTTCGATGTCGGCAATGTGGTGCTATATGGATACCCGCAGGATTGGATTCGGACGCTGGGCAAGCGGATTGTGAAGCTGCACATCAAGGATTTTTCGTTTCGAGTTGACCCAGCGACGCACAATCGCGTGGCAGCGTGGCAACCCTTGTTGGAAGGTGAAATCGACTGGCGTGCCGTGCATGATGCATTACGGGATATTGGCTATGTTGGAACCGCGACTGTTGAGCTGCCGGGCGGGGATGCGGCGTATTTGCAGGATGTGAATAAGAGGTTTCAGCGGATCTTGAACGGGGATGTAGGTTGAGAGGACAGACTTTCTGCATCCGAGACCAATAGGACTTTAACCCCAGCAACTTTGCTTAGCTCCCGCTGGTACCTACATTCATTGACCCACGGTAGTGGGGAATTTATACTCCTTGCCAGGAACGTATAAATGAATACATTTAGATCGGTTTGCGTCCAGGCGATTGCAGCAGTTGTGATAGCCGGGGCGTCGGCGAATGCCGCGACTTATTACTATACCGACCTGACGACGGAGACGTTGGCGACCGCCACAACTCCGGGGTCGGTATCGGGCACACTGACAACTCCAAGCGGCACGATTACCGTTAGCTATAGCGGTGATGTTACAACTGCCACGGAAGTTAACAACACCGGCATAAATTATTACGCGGGATTCGCATCGGTCTACCAGAACTCGACTGTATCGAACATGCCGACGCGAACTGATCTCATCGCTCTCAATGAAGGTTATACTGCAACGCCCAATGTCCTGACATTCTCCTCGCCAATCACTAATCCGATACTGGACATCGTGAGTTTGGGCTCGCCGGGGGCGAAGGTGGGCTACAATTTCGACGCGGCGCCGATTATTCTCAGCCAGGGGGCCGCATACTGGGGCGGTTGCAGCACGTGTTTGAGCGTCACCGGGGACACCTTGAACGGAACAGAGGGTTCAGGCGTAGTCGAATTCGTGGGCACATTTTCGTCTCTGAGTTGGACGACAACGGGTGGCGAATACTGGAACGGATTCGACATCGGCATTGCCGGCTTGGCGTCGCCAGTTTCCGGTGCTCCGGAGCCATCGACAGTGGGCCTGGTCGCTCTTGCATCACTGCTGGTTTTGGTTGTGATGCGCGGGCGTAAGAGGGTATCGGACCGATAATAAAGGGCGTACTAAAATCTGGCGCAAAACGGGCGCGGTCTGAGTGCGCCATCCAATACCGGTGAGTTCGTTGTCATGTCGCGCACAACGTCGCCAAACGCGGCCTCATCTTGCGCGCCCTTTGCGCTTCTACGGAACTCGCGCAAGACGGGCACGGAATCGGGCGCCCCGCCCAAAGGGTAGACGAGTTCCTTTCTTGCCTGGCGGCGCGCATCCGCGCCCTTTGCGCTTTTGAGAA
>DATBEF010000051.1:0-16319 GCA_036269625.1 Bryobacteraceae bacterium
GGGCGCTATCTGCGCCTATCGGGCAGCTATCTGCGCTTATCGATGTATGGCGGCCGCCTGGGCCGGTGAGGTCTTCTGCTTCAGCTCGGCGTCCAGAATCGGCTTCAAGGTCGCGAGCACGATTGGGCCGTTGTAGCGCTGGCCGTTGATGAATATGGTGGGCGTGCCTTCCACTCCAGCTCGATTTCCATCCTGCACATCGCGGACGACGGTTTCCCGCACCTCCGTGGAATCGATGTCGTCCTCAAATTTCTTCAGGTCCAGGCCGTTATTCTTAGCCAGCAGAAGAATGTTTTTTCGCGAAAGATCGTCGTGATTTGCAAACATCGCGTCGTGCATGACCCAAAATTTCCCCTGCTGGTGAGCCGCGATGGCGGCTGCCGCGGCGAGATCCGCCTGCGAATGGATTTCTAGGGGAAACTCCTTAAAGATGAACCGGACTTGGTGAGGGTACGCCTTGAGAAGAGAAGCAATTTCCGGCTCCGCCGCCACGCAATACGGACACTGAAAATCGGAGAACTCCACGATCGTCACCGGCGCGTCTTGCGGACCTATGGTGGGGGCCCCCGCAACGGGAATCGAAACTGGATTGTCGAGGATCTTCTCAGTCTGGGCGTGGGCCCAATTGGATGCGTCCGCGGCGGCAATCGCCTGGGCTTCTGTCTTGCCGTGCTTAAGTGCATCGATCACGGCCGTCGCCAAACCGTTGCTGTAAGAACAGGACGGATCCACCATGCGGCACTCGGCGAGCTTCATGTTGCAGCCACAGGAGCACCCGTGTTCGCGTAAGACCTTCAGAGCGGTGGTTTTCTGTGCCGCGGAAAGACCGGAGAAGTCCACGCCGGGCAACTTATCGCTCGTCTTCCAATCCTGTGCGCCGCGAAGGACGGCGGTCGCGATAAATAAAGTCGCAAACCAACTGCCGCGCCGCAACAATGAAGGCATAGCCCCATTGTACGGGGTATTCGTGTACCGACTATTCGATTGTTCGCCGGTCAATTAGCTGGTTCGTTTACGCAATCCAGCAAAAAGCATCAACCCGGCGGCGCCGATACCGAGTAGCATCCAGGTGGCCGGTTCGGGAGTCATCGTACTCGGCGGGCCGACGGTTCCCTGTAATCGGACGCCGTCCCACCCGTTATCGGTTGATAGCGTTATGGTCAGAGTGTTGATGCCATTCAGTAACATGCTGCTGCTTGCGGAAAACGGTGTGAGCGAAATCCATGGCCCGGGATACATCCCCGGAGTTCGCGTAAGCGTCGCGATCGTGTTACCGTTCAGCGCTAAAACGCCGCTGTCATCAGCGGCCCAAGACCCCGTTAGGGACTCCTGAGAGAGGTTGGCTCCTGTCAAGTCAAAAGTAGTGGTAAAAGTGTATGGCCCGAGACCATTGAAGGGATTGTTGGCGTCTCGCGCGATCCAATCGGAATTAGCGTCGTTGGCGACCCACCCGCTGCCCGGTGCGCCCCACCAGTCGGCATCAGTGGGCGTGACGACCTGAGCCGGTCCCGTGCTTCCGTTCATTTCCTGGACAGACCAGGACGCTATACCCGTTGAAACATTGATAGTGGAGCCGTATGCGGTCCAGGAACTCAGCGCGGCCGCTAGCGCAAATAGAGCGATTTTCTTCATGGTTTACTCTCCTCCGGTCGAAGAGTAGATCCTACCATGTCAGACTCGCTACATGCCAATAAACCTAGGCCGTACTAGTACTTAAGGCGTCACAGCTCTGAACGGGACGGCTTGGCTGAGGCAGTGAAAGCTGATCGTTACTTCCGCTCAAAGAGCAGTGTTTCGTCGACCACATGGTCCTTCCGTCTGCTAGTCTGCAGGGAGACCTTGCAGTCCCTTAGATCCACGCGCTTTGAAAACTCGTGCAGGAAATCAGACGAGTAAGCGAAATCGTAGGGCGCGCCCGCTTCCATTCGCCACATCTTCCGCGCGCTGACCTCGGCGACGGGAGAGAGGCCGGTAAACGACACCTCGCCGAAGTGATACATCGGACCTAGGACAAAAGAGATCCGCAGATCCAGTTGCCGTTGATCGTCGCGCAAGTTGCGTTCCGGCTGCGCCACTGCATCCAAATAGCCGGTACGCTTCAACGGCTTTTCCAGCGCATAGATTCCTTGCTGTATCTCTCTCCAATTTGCGAGCTTGCCCTCTTGAAAATGAGCGGCCTCGCGCATGGCGTTCTTTGGAAGATTGTCGCCCACAAGCAACACCTCGCCAAGCGTAAATTTCGGGCCTTCGGAGATCTCGGTCGAGACAGCAACCGCCGTCGGGCCAGTCTTCTGGGCCTGGACTTTGCCGAAAGCCATTCGGTACATCCCGTGCTCCTCATATGCCTGCCGCACGACGCCTTCAAGATAGAGACCGAACCGTCGCGGCGAGAAGCCGTCCTTCTCCATGGATTTGCGGAGCATGTCGGCAAGCTGGTCCGAGCGGAACTCTCGGACCCCGGTGAAGATAAGCGAGGTGATCTGTGGCAACACTTCTGGCTGAAAGACAACCAAGCTGCGGCCGGTCTTCAGATCGCTTTCGAGACGCCCGACTACATGCTGCCCGTCGAGTTGAGCGCCAACATGCCGCTCTATGGCAAGCGCCGCGAACTGCTGGGCGGCATCCACGTCGGGAACGCTGTGCGAAAGATTCGGATATTGTGAACTTAGCCAACTCCATACTTCGTCTTCGGCCACACCGGGAATATCGATTGCGGCGGATATGTGAGCCGGCTGATCGGCTAGTGCGAGCGTGAGGGCGTATCCATGCTTCGGACCCGGCGCGTATTGATACTCGACGGAGGCGAACAGCCCACTCTCCTCCAGCCGCTTGCAAGCACTATCAAGATCGGTCTTGGCGACTGCAACTCCGATGCGAAGCCCGGCAACCTGTTCCACGATCTCGTTGGAAAAAGCTGTGCCTCTGAGCGTTACGGATTCCAGAGGGAAACTGCCGCTTTGCCCGAGGCTCGTTTCCGTCAGAACGGTGAGCAACAAAATAAAGCGGCGCATGTACTCAACAACTATAGGCGGTATTGAGCGGCCTATGCTGCTCCCGTGGGATCTCTCCAGAGCTGTGCTTACGACGCCGCCGACGCTTTTCGCGAATCCGCCGTAATCAGTTCAAAATCCGCGCCCTTTTTTGAGCCCGTCAAGCCCATCGCCTGCCGGAGATCCGTTTCCATGGCTTGCCGGAGTTCAGGGCGATCGATTAACACCTGCCGCGCGTTCTCGCGTCCCTGACCAACCCGCTCGCCCTTGTAGCTGTACCAGGAGCCGCTCTTTTCAATTACGCCGTGCTGCGCGCCCAAGTCGATAATGTCGCTCTCCCGCGAAATGCCCTTGCCGTAAAAAATATCGAGTTCGGCTTCCCGGAACGGGGCGGCGACTTTGTTCTTTACAATTTTGACCTTTGTGCGGTTCCCGATTACCAGATCGCCATCCTTGATCGCGGTCATCCTCCTCACCTCCGCGCGAACCGAAGCGTAGAACTTCAAGGCGCGTCCGCCGGTTGTTGTTTCGGGATTACCGAACACGACGCCAATCTTTTCGCGAAGCTGGTTGATAAACACCAGGCAGGTGTTCGCCCGCGAAACCGAGGCTGTCAGCTTCCGCAACGCCTGAGACATCATTCGGGCGTGCAGGCCCATATGGCTATCACCCATCTCGCCTTCGATTTCCGCCTTGGGCGTCAAGGCCGCCACTGAATCGATGACGATCACGTCCACAGCCTGCGAATTCACCAGGGCCTGGGCTATTTCGAGCGCCTGCTCCCCATAATCCGGCTGCGAAACGATCAGGTTTTCAATATCCACTCCGAGATTTGCGGCGTACGTCGGATCCAGCGCATGCTCGGCATCGATGAAGGCCGCATTCCCGCCCGCCCTCTGCGCTTCTGCAATCACATGCAGGGCTAAAGTGGTCTTCCCCGACGATTCCGGACCGAAAACCTCGATCACGCGTCCGCGAGGGAATCCGCCCGCGCCTAAAGCGGTGTCTATCGCGATCGATCCAGTCGAGATCACTTCCACCGGCAAGGCGGCCCGCGACCCCAGCATCAGCACCGATCCTTTGCCGAACTGCTTATCCATCTGCGCGAGTGTTGCCAGAATCTGCTTGCGCCGCTCGTCCATGTGAACCTCCCGGTTGCAAACACAGAGTCGCTGGCGCGCTTCCAGCGTCTCGCCTCGCGATGGCAGGAAAAACCCGACCGCCTGCAGGCTCTGGAAAATCTTTCGATATTGTGAGAGCCTGTCACGTAATGCCCCCCAAGCGCTGCTGGCCAACCAAACTGATATGCGGATTGACCTTGTTCTCCGCCCTGATTCCCTTCGCACCCGGTTCTTCCGTTCCGAAGCAGGATCGACGGTGGAAGCCATACCGCAATCCATCGCTAGGGTATTGCCTCACTTACCCGTCGCGCTGGTTAAAGGGCGATGCCTTCGATGGCGCCGGCTTTTATGTTGAGACCGGGCTCAAGAAATACTCCAAGCCGCTCGGTGAAATCGACATAGCGGCATTGACGTCTTCAACCGATGCCGCGCGCCCAGTGAACGTCAGCCTGTTGGAAAATCTGCAGCAGCACCTGGAGGGACTGAAAACATTTGAACGGGCCGAACGTATGCAGCTTCTCGAGAAAAAACAGATGCAGATTCTGGGAGACGCCGCTCTCCTTACCAAGCATCGCTACTATGACCCGCAAGACCGTGGCGCCTGGGTGGACGAGGTGATCTTCATCAGCCACGAGCAGAATCTGTTTCGGCTCGAACTGGAGTGCAGGGATGATCAGCTTGAGCGCTTCGAATCCGTGTTCAACCGGGTAGTCAGCAGCTTTCGTTTCGATTGCCCGGCATCGCAGTAACTAAGCGGGCTTACGCACCGACGCTAGCGTCCTCTGCCGGCGATAGCTGGTGAATCGTCCGTTGGACGATCGGAGATTTGAAACCGAAGAAACTCGTGTATGGCGTTTACCCCTTCGGGTTGCTCGTATCAATGTTAATCCGGCCGGTCCGCTGAGGCCGCGCAAGCACACCGATCCGCTCGTGATGGCGGAGCGTGTCGGTACTCACACCCGTCTGCTTGGCAAGCTCGCCTGAATGCAACGCAGTTCTAGCTCGTTTCACCGTCCCAGCTAGGATGCACCCTGGAATCGATTCCAGGGTCAAGAGAAAAATTGCCGGCCGGGATTGGGACCACTTTCGGGCCTTTCAATTTATTCCTATTGCTTCCCCACAAGGGGTGTGGCATACTTCGATGGGAAGCCAATAGGAATGAGCATGAATGAGAAGAGCGAAGTGCGGCAAGGAACCCTGGCCTTAATGGTCCTAAAGACGCTGGATGGGATGGGATCTCAGCACGGCTATGGGATTGCGCGCAGAATTGAGCAAATAAGCGGCGATCTGCTCTCGGTGAATCATGGCACGCTCTATCCCGTGCTTCTGAAACTCGAACAAGAAGGATCGATTGCGACTCAATGGGGAGTATCGGAAAACAACAGAAAAGCGAAATTCTATACTCTTACGAAAAGCGGGAGAAAGCAGCTTGCTACTGAAGCTCGCAAATGGCAGCAGTCGACTGAAATCATCGCTCGTTTCTTCGCATTTTCAGGAGGCTCCCAATGAAACGAGTGCGCCGGCTCTGGGGGCGGCTTGCTGGGACGATCACAAATACAGGCGGCGAAGACGAACTAAAGAGACCACCAATTTCAGACCATCCAAAGAGGCCTTTGTTGCCTATCACTATAACGTCTCACCCGCCTATTTGACCGCCGCTGGAATACCGCTGCTTGCGGGACGCGATGTAAGCTTTAGCGACACGACGAAGACGCCAGCCGTTGCCATTGTGAATCAGGAGTTCGCCCGACGACTCTTCCACTCCGAGCGCGCCCTCGGACGCTATTTCAAGAACAGCTCCGGACTCTCGATACAGATCGTGGGCATCGTGGCTGATGGAAAATACATATCGCTCAGCGAAGATCCGACACCCTTTGCGTTGTCCCCAATCTCGCAGGAAGCAGATGCTAAGACAACGCTCATTGTGCGAACCCGGCGCGACGCGCCCGAAATGGCAGCCACCATTCGCAAAGTGGTCCGCAACCTTGACCCCGCGGTGCCGATTGAGGCATCGAGCGCCTGGAAAAACCAGCTTGGAATGAGTCTTTTTCCAGCCCAGGTGGCAACCGTCGCGCTCGGCCTCTTTGGCGCGTTTGGACTCCTGCTATCGATTACCGGGACCTTCGGCCTTGCCTCGTATACAATCAGCAAGCGATTGCGCGAGCTGAGCATCCGTGTCGCGCTCGGCCCACAGGCGAAGCAGATTCTCTCGGCCGCGCTCGGTCGTATGCTGATCCTGCTCGCCAGCGGGTCAGTCGCTGGGATGCTGCTTGGCGTCGCCGCGAGCCGGGTACTTTCGGCGATCGTTTACCAGGCATTCGCGCAAGATCCATTTGTACTCGTCGCGTTGTATTTACGACACTGCTCGCGGGATTGCTGTCCGTTGCCAATCCGGTGCGACGGGCGCTGCACGCCGATCCGGCAAACCTGCTCCGCGAACAAAGATCCCGATTACCCGCGTTCCTCAGACTTCCCGCCGCTTAGTCTTGCCGAGCAGATGGCGCGCTTTAGAGATGGCCTGCGACTCAGCCTCTTCCGCGGTAGCTGCGGAAAATCGAGCCAGACATGCGCCAGGGGAGACGTTGTCCGCCTGACAGATAAATTTGTCGCCTACTCGATAGCTGGTTAACTTGATCGGCCAACCGTCGATCTCAAACTGCCGTTCCTGAAAGCCCTGCGCCGTAGTCGACCCTGTAGTCATTTCTAAGCTCCTACGCTCTTCGCCGCCCCGCGCTCCACCGGGACGCCAACCAGGTTGCCCCATTCGGTCCAGGAGCCATCATAATTCGTCACATTCGGTAAACCCAGCAGGTATTTCAAGACGAACCATGTATGACTGGACCGTTCTCCGATCCGGCAATACGCGATGGTAGGCCGCGAATCGTTTACTCCTTCGGCCGAATAGAGCGCTTTCAATTCCTCGAACGTCTTGAATGTGCCGTCATCGTTGCAAGCCTTACCCCAGGGAACGTTGCGCGCTCCGGGAATGTGACCGCCGCGCTGGCAAGTTTCCGGAAGCCCGGGAGGGGCCAAGATCTCACCTGTGAATTCCTGTGGGCTGCGAACGTCCACCATAGAGGCGGACCGAGTCCTCAGAGCTTCCTGCACTTGCGGCAGAAACGCCCTAAGGGACAGGTCGGCATCTTTCGCTTGATACTGCGTCTGTGCGTGTGACGGAACCTTGTCTGTGACTTCGCGATTCTCGGCCAGCCATTTCTTGCGGCCGCCGTTCAGAATCCTGACGTCTTTATGACCGTAAATTTTCAGCTGCCAGAAAGCCCAGGCCGCGAACCAGTTGTTGCTGTCGCCATAGAGCACGATGGTGGTCTCAGGCGAAATGCCGGATTTCGAGAGCAGCGCCTCAACTTCGTTTTTCGGCAGAATATCGCGCCTTAGGGTATCGCAGAGCTGCGTATTCCAGGCCCACGCGACCGCGCCCGGGATGTGCCCCAGATCGTAGGCCGCTGTATCGACATCCACTTCCACTACGCGAACCGAAGGATCGTCAAGCTTACGCGAAAGCCATTCGGTTTCAACCAGAACATCAGGGTGAGCGTACTGTGCCATAACACCTTCACGTTAACACGGTTATGTCTATAGGGAAACCGGACAAGCTGACACTTCACCGTAATTCTTCAGTTTTGCGGGCCAATCGATACTATGAATCGAACCACCGGTGGAGGTTTATCTTGCGCTTGTTCTTTTTACTCCTGCTCACGGTTGCATCCGCGCTCGCGGCGACCAACTCAGACGCCGCTTATGCTCCGCTATGGCTTTACAACGGTAACTGGCAAATCACTAGAAGTGGCGCCGCGAAACCCGACAAGCTCGTGAATGCGTGCGCGCTCGTAGGCAAATACTTCGCCTGCCAGCAGAGCGTGAACGGGGTACCAGGGAATCTCGTCATTTTTATCCCGACGAATACGCCTGGTAAGTATCACACTCAAAACCTCACGCCCGAAGGCCGGGCCACCGGCCTCGCTAACCTCGACATCAACGGCGATCACTGGATTTATAACAATACCTGGGATCAGGGTGGCTCAACCACTTACTACAAAACAACCAACATATTCTCGGGCAAAAACCGCATCCATTACGAACAGCTCGAATCCAGCGACAACAAGGAATGGAAGACGACGGGCTCAGGAGACGAAGTGCGTACTGGGCCAGTGCCCGCCAAGGTTATCGTTCGTTGACTCGCTACTTAGAAGAATTTTGCCGTCGCGATATCACTACGGCCACGGCTGCCGCGATTACGCTCACAGCCATCCCGGCCACCACATCCGCTGTGTAGTGATACCGGCCGTAGATGGTCGCGATTGAAACGCTAATGGCATAAATCAGCAGCCCCCACCCGAACCGCTTCCGCTTCGGGAGAATTGCAAACATTGCCCACGCGCAGGAAAATGCCGAAGAAACATGCGCGCTTGGGAACACCCCGACATGGATAGTGGCTTTCTTCAGAAGAAATAAGTTGAGGCTCCGAACCCAACTCGTGATCGTAGGCACATCCAAATTCGGAGCCACAAAACGCGGCGGTTTGGATGGGAAATAGGGAAACAGCGCGTACGCTGCCAGGGTACCTACAAGATAGATCAAATAAAACTTATTGATTGCCGATCTTCGATGAAAGTAAAGAACGGCGATGCAATACGCTCCCACACTATATACGAGCAGATAACAAAGTTCGAGGTAAAACGGAATGGCGATGCCAAAGCTCTCGATACCCTGCCGCAGATGCCAATCGGACAGCAGCACGTGATCCCACCGCAGCCAGATTGTTTCGTATCGATAATCGAAGTGCGGTGGAAGAAACAGCTCCATCTCCCGGAAAGCGGTCAGAAGCACTCCCAACGGGAGCCAATCCCGGGCGACTTCGATCACGCGACCGGCGGCGCTCGCTTCTACGCGCGACATTGCACAAAACAGCGCGAAAACGGTACAGGCAATGAGAACAGGCTGGAATTTCAGATGGGGCCGATCGGGAAAGAACGGTATCAGGAACGCGATGTAGAAAAAGAACGCGACCAGGACCCACTCGGAGCTCCGCAGTCTGAACCAGTTCATCCGGCCGCTGAGGGAGCAGGAGGCGCCGCCGGTATCAGCTTAGGTTGGAAGAAAAGAGCAAGGCCGCTGAGAACGCCGGTCCAAATCGCCCAGCTCGTAAGCAGCTTCTCTTGAATGAGAATACCGGCGAGAACCGGGGCCGTAATTTGCGCAATCGATGTTAGGGATTGAGTAAGTCCGAGGATCACGCCCTGCTCCCGCTTGCCCGCCTGTTGCGTAACCAGGCTTGTCAAAGCCGGACGTAAGCCCGCGCCGCCGATTGACGTGAGCCCCATAACCCAAAGTAATTGCCCGACAGTGTTGGTAAATCCGATAGCGGAATACCCGATTAACGAACTAATAAAGCCTATCTGGACCACTCTTTTTTCGCCTAGTAATTTCACCATCCTGCCAACCATCCCGCCCTGCATGATTATGCCGATAAAACCGTTAAACGCAAAAATATAGCCAACTTCCCGCACTCCGAGCGGATGTCCATTCCACAAATACCGCCGTTCCGCAAACAAGGCAAAGACAGAGATAAAGCTGGAGAACGATAGCGCGAACAGAAGCCACTGCATCAGCAGCCGCGCTAACTGCGGCTCGCGGAAATATTTCCTGTATTCGCCCCAAGAGATCAAGGACAATCGCTTCCCGCCGGGTCCGGTGTCTCCTTCGTCAGATGCATGATCGTGAATGGCTTCGCGTCGCGGCAGCAGAAAGAACGTGCACAGGATACTTGTAAGCGAAAGCGCCGAGGCAGCGAAGATGGGCGCCTGGTAACCGAAATGGGCCAGGAACCCCGAGATCGCCGGTCCCACCAGGAATCCGAAACCGAATGCGACTCCGATGATGGCGAACGATTTGGCGCGATTCTCCGGCTTCGTAACATCGCTGATATAAGCCTGCGCGATGCTCAAATTACCAGCGGTTAGGCCATCGATGGCGCGTGAAAGAAAGACCATCCAGACATGCGTCGAAAAAGCAAGAACCAGAAATCCGATCAGCGTCCCAGCCTGGCTCACCAGAAGCACCGGGCGGCGGCCGCGCCGATCCGAAATCTGGCCCAAAATTGGCCCCGCAATCAATTGACAGACCGCGTAGATGGAAACAATCGTTCCGACCACGGCAGCGGAGGCGCCCAGGTTCTCTGCGTAGAAGGGCAATAACGGAAGAATGATGGTAAAGCCGAGAACGTCGACGGCGACAATCAAAAAGATTGGCAGCAGTGGCGAGGCGGATCGCTTCGCTTGTGACGCTTCGACCGCTCCCGGAGGCGGTGGATTCACAACTATGATCTTACCGGGCGTTCTTCTGGGCTTTTTCGGGGCAATCTGTAAAAACTACAAGCATAAGTGTTTTCAGTTCTTTGTAAATGCCAGTTGCGTCTATTAGTTACGAATTTGGTAAGGATCTTGCACTGATTAAAAGTTATGAAGCTGGTCACGTTTGCCTTCTTGGCCTCTCTACCATTCACTTTGCACGGACAAACTCCGAATCCGATGCAAAACACGCCGCAGCCGGGTAACGGGCCGGGTAATTCGATGCCGATCTATCGTGTGGAAGTCGTTTCACGGTCGGTCCCAGCAGTTAGTTACCGCGATCGCAGCGGCTGGACGAAGATCGATTTCCAGGGCAC
The DNA here is from genome assembly GCA_036269625.1 of Bryobacteraceae bacterium. Taxonomy (GTDB): domain Bacteria; phylum Acidobacteriota; class Terriglobia; order Bryobacterales; family Bryobacteraceae; genus Bog-105. Next base: position 10,797 of record DATBEF010000051.1, read on the forward strand.
CTCGCTGGCGCCCAATTCTAAAGGGACCGCGCAGGTCAGAAGCCAGCTCGGGCATATGGAAGTAAAGCTCGATGTCAAGGATCTTCCGGCTCCCCGGAGCTTTGGACCTCTGTATCTCACTTACGTGCTTTGGGCCATTACTCCCGACGGCCATCCCACGAACATGGGCGAAGTCGTGGTCGATTCCGATGGGAAATACAGCGGCACCATGACCACTGAGCTGCAGGCTTTTGGCTTGATTATTACTGCCGAACCATATTGGGCCGTCCGTCAGCCCAGTGATGTTGTAGCGATGCAGAATTTCATCCGCACCGACACGCAAGGCAAATGGGAAATGGTAAACGCAAAGTATGAGCTCTTGCCCCGAGGTAATTACACCTACCACGTTCCCGAAACCCAATTGAAGCCTGTCGATCTGAATTCGAGCAAAAAAAGTCCTTTGGAACTCTACGAGGCGCAAAATGCCGTCCAGATCGCCGAGTACGCCAAGGCGGATCAATACGCGCCTGAGCAGTTCCAGAACGCGCAGACACTCTGGAACCAAGCCGAGGACTACACCGCTCGCAAAGAGTGGAAGCCCGCAAATATGACCGCTAAAGAAGCTGTTGAGAAGGCGGAAGACGCTCGCGTCGTTTCGCTTCGTAAACAGGAGCAGCTTGCGCGGGATCAGGAGCGGCAGGAAGCGGCGGATCGTCAGGCGGCAGCCGAACGGCACGCACGTGAGCAGGCCGAGCGTGCACAGCAGGCGCAACAGCAAGCACAGTTAGATGCGCAGCAACGGGCGGAAGCGGAGCGGGCGCAGCGTCAATCGGAACAGGCGCGGCAGGAGGCCGATGCTGCTCGCGCGCAAGCGTCGCAAGACGCTGACAAAGCGCAGCAGCAAGCCACCGAAGCCAACCGCCTTCGCGAGCAGGCGGAGCAGCAAAGAGAGCAGCTTCGCGCGCAACTGCTCCAGCAGTTCAATGCCGTCCTCCCCACGCGTGAGACCAGTCGCGGACTCGTCGTTAACATGCAGGACGTTTTGTTTGCAACGGCGAAGTATCAGCTAAATCAACAGGCTCAGCTCGCATTGGCAAGAATCGCGGGAATTATCGTTTCGCATCCTGGTTTGAACATTCACGTGGAAGGCTATACCGACAGTACCGGAAGCGTGGACTTCAACCAGAAGCTTTCCGAACAGCGCGCCGACACAGTCAAGAATTTTCTTATCAGCCAAGGCGTGAATCCGCAGACCGTTACCGATCAAGGTTATGGCGAAAGCTATCCTGTCGCATCGAACGAAACATCCCAAGGCCGTCACTTGAATCGGCGTGTGGAACTGGTGGTCTCGGGTGAGATCATCGGCGTCCAGATCGGAGTACCTCCGAGCCAGACGTCCAATCCCGGTTTGTCTAGCCCTGGCGCGACGGTGCCCCCGCAACCGCAGCCTGGCGTGCCACCTCCGGCAAATCCGCCGCGGAACTGAGCGGTTGCTTGCTAAAAGCTGCCGTGCTGCGCATCAGCGCGCGGCAGCTTTGAATTGCCTCTCGGCAGCAGCGGCGCGCTCCGGCCAGAGAAGAAAACGCAGGTTGATCTCATCCTTAGTCCCAATTAAGCCGAAGAAAGCGCTCGGCCGATCTATGCCGAAATCACTTAGTTTGATTCTTGCCGTGCCGTCGATTTCGAGCCGGTCCTTACCTTTTGGCAGAACGACTACTTCGAATACCACCGGTCTGCTGCTCCCGCGAATATTTAACTTGCCTTCCAGTTCAAACCGAGTTGGACTTCTTCGCTCAATTCGATCGGAAGAGAAAGCTATCTCTGCGTGGCGATCGGCGGCCAGTATCTCTTTTTGGACAAAAGTCAACAGCTCCCGGCGCTTGTCGGGCTTGAGCCACTGATCGCGGCACACCACGCTATTTGCTTCGAAAAACAGCTCAACACGCGATTTTTCGGGGTGTTCGTTGTCATACTCCACCAAGCCGCGGTAGTGTTCAAGAAACAGAATGTGCTTGCGCCTGGCCATCAACCCGGACTTAAAGACCTGCACCGCAACGCTGCTCTCGCTCGTAGGCCGGATTGTGTAACTGCTTTCGTTTGTGGGCATAGCGGACGTCAGGAATTTAGACGAAGGTTCTTGATGAAATGTTCGGAGAGTTAAAGATATTTTTTAGGGGCTGCCTCCGAAAAATGTGTCTCGAGCTATTTCAATGGGCCGAGGAGACGGCCACGAGAACTGCTTCCGCATCCATTCATCGTAGATTGAGATACACGATGCGTTTTCGACAGCTGCATCCATCTGAACGTGGACGGTGTTCGGTTCGATAAGCTCGACGGAGATGGACGGGATAGTTTTCGAGTGGGATTCGAGAAAAAACACAATTAATCTCGAAAAACACGGCTTGGTTCGCGGAAGCGAGTACGGTTTTCGGTGATCCTCTCTCAATCACGATTCCGGACCCGGATCATACCGTAGGCGAAGAACGCTTCGTCATTGTTGGAATGTCCGACGAGCGACGGCTGCTGATTGTAGTTCATACTGTTAGAGGCGAGCATGTCTGTCTGATCAGCGCCCGGGCCGCGACGAAGCATGAGAGGCACAGCTATGAAGAAAACGCCCACTAGGCAAACGACAACACAGATGAGAGCCGAGTATGATTTCTCCGGCGGCGTGCGGGGTAAATATGTGGACCGATACCGCCGCAGGACAAACGTCGTGCTCCTCGAACCGGAGGTTGCGCGGGCCTTCCCAAATTCAAAATCAGTCAATAATGCCCTTCGCGCCATTCTTGCAATCGCCCGGCGGACGGAAATTGGCAAACGCACGTGATCTCCGTGCGCTGAGAGATTTTTTGGCTTCTATTCTCCATCGAAACGTCCCAATACAGAATCTTGTTTCGCCTCGATAAGACCACAAAGCCAGCTTCGCGTCCCGGGCACTCTTCTTTACCTTCAGCTCTGCCGTAAGGCCGTTGCCGGATCCACTTGCGTGGCTCGATGCGCTGGCCACCACACCGCGACTACCGCCGTCGCTAGGAGCACCACCGGAATCGTCCCAAATACCAGCGGGTCCCATGCGGTTACGCCAAACAGGAAACTGGCAATTTGCTTCGCCAGCGCGAACGCCCCGCACATTCCCACGATGAGGCCAATCACCGCAAAGATCATCCCTTGCCGCATGATCATCCCGCGTACATTGCTCCGTTCCGCTCCGAGCGCCATCCGAATCCCGATTTCCTGCGTCCGTTGCTCGACTGAATAGGCCATCAAACCGTAGATGCCGATCGCGGCCAACAGCAGCGACACGCCCCCGAAAACGCTCATCAGAAGCATGTGAAACCGCTCCCGCGAGGTTGAGCGCGCAACGACTTCATCCATCGCCCGAATATCGGATACCGGAAGTCCGCTGACTTGCCGCAGTTGTTCCTCCACGGCCGCGCGAAGTTTCATCGGCTCGCCACGAGTCCGAATCACCCAGGCCAGTGGCGTGAGCCTTACGTTGAGAGCCTGAATCGCGTCGGTTGCCTGCCCATTCGGAATGTACATTTCGGGCTGCGGATCTTGATTCAAAGATCCGTCTCTTTGATCGGCGACAACTCCGATGATCTGCCGCGGCGGCTCAGTATCGAGTTGCGGCATAATCCCCTTCCCAATCAGGATGCGGTCCTGTAAAGGATCTCCTTTGGGCCAAAAACGTCTCGCCATAGACTCGTTGATGATCACCACGGGAGCACCGGCATGGTTGTCGCGTTCAGTAAATGATCGCCCGCGAACTACGTGGATATGGAACACTTCAAAAAATCCGGGAGATACCGTCTTCCAGCCGCCGCCGCCGTGAAAAGGTGCGCCTTGCAACGGGCGGCCCATCACTCTAAAGGGCAGTCCATAGCCTCCTTCGAGCGGTACGCAACAGGTTGCGCTCGCGAGTTCCACGCCGGGCAAAGCATCCAGGCGCTCCACGCCTCGCCGTATCAGTTGTTCAATAGCTAAGCTCGTTTCATACGACTTGCCCGATAGCGACATGCGCATGGTCAGAACGTTCTTGGTGTCAAAGCCTGGTTTCACCGCGTAGATCGCCGCGGCGGTTCGGATCAGCAGCCCGGCTCCCACCAGCAGAACGACCGCCAGCGCCACCTCGGTGACCACCAACAGTGTGCGCGCCTTGTTCTGCCGGAACCCGCTGCCGGATCGGTTCGCGCCCTCTCGAATCGTTGCGTTCAGATCCGCGCGCGCGGAGTGCCAGGCCGGCAGCAGTCCGAAAATCAGGCTGGTCAGCAAGGTAATAACCAGCGTGAACAACAGCACGCGCCAATCGAGCGACACCAGCGCCCCATCCGTTCCCACCCGCGGCAGCCCCGCCGTATTCACCGAAAGCAAACCGCGAATGCCCACCAGACCCAATACCAACCCCAAAACCGCTCCGGCCGCTGCCAGCAGCAGGCTCTCCGTCAACAACTGGCGTACGATTCTAAAGCGGCCCGCCCCCAGAGCCGCGCGGATTGCCAACTCTCTCTTCCGCACCTCCGCGCGCGCCAGCAGCAGGTTCGCTACATTAGCGCAGGCAATCAACAGCACAAATCCGACGGCCGCGGCCAATACCCAGATGGATTTCTGCGCGCCTTGTACCAGCTGGTCCTTTAAGGTCGCCGCGTCGAAGCTCTCTCCCTTTCCCAACCCATCGGGAAACTTCTGACGGTAGGCTGTGGCGGATGTGTCCAGGCGTGCCTTGGCCTGCTGTAAAGTGACGCCGTCCTTCAGTCGTCCGGCAGCCTGGAAGTAATGGCCTTGATCTCGCGAATTAGGGTCGAGTTGGAAGGGAACCCAAAGTTCAGGCGCCTTCCCGAAATCCTGAAAATCGAAACGGGCGGCCACTACGCCCGTAATCACGTGCGGCTGACCGCCCAAAACCATGCTCTTGCCGAGGATGTTCGGATCGCTTCCGAAGTGGCTCCTCCAAACGCCCTCGCTGATTACGACTACCGGGGAGGCGCCCGGCGTATCTTCCTCCCGATTGAACGCTCGCCCCAAAACCATAGGCACGCCAAACAGGCGGAAATAGGCAGAACTCACCTGTTCGGAGCGGAGCTGCTGCGGAAAGTGGCCGCCCGTCCAGTTCAAAACACCGCCGCCAAACGCCGCGACATCTTCCAGGATCGCGGTCTGCTGCGCCCAGTGAGCAAATTTCGCCGGTGAGGCGCCTGCAAAGCTGCCCCGCGGTGTCTTTGACTCTAAAATGACAATCCGATCGGCCTTCGGGAACGGCGGTTCCTTCAGAAGCACCGTGTTAACCAACGAAAAGATCGCAGTATTCGCCCCAATCCCCAGACCAAGAGCGACAATCGCTGTGATGGTGAAGGAAGCCCCGCCTTGCCGGAACATACGCACCGCATGGCGGAGATCTCGAAGAACAGTTTCCATAAGGCCTTTCGCTAAGACGTAGTTCTCCGGCAAGAGTTCCGTCGATTCGTTGAGTCGGATAGAGTAATCGGGAGAATGAGCGCCTGTCAACGGTCCCTCGCTGTCCTGACTCTGTGGCTGGCAGCA
>DATBEF010000080.1:0-14070 GCA_036269625.1 Bryobacteraceae bacterium
GTCGGCCAAACCGCGATCCGGGACCGCCGTGTAGCCTCGCTCCTCCAGAGAGGCCTCAATGGACGCCCCATCCGATTGCGAAGCGCGGCAACCGAAATTGTGAGTGAAGACGCGCGGCATACTCTCATCTCAGTGTAAGTGGGATACTGGGATTTGCCTGCGCGGTCGGGCAATCGTCGGGTTGCCAAACGGAGGTGGCGTCGATCCCAAGAGCGTCAGCCTTCCCAAGGATCGAAGAGTGCCGCACCCAAGTCCCAAAATGCTTAGTGTTGCGGGTAGCAACAGTGAGGCCGTGCTCGATGGCGGTTGCAGCGAGCAGACCATCAATGTTACCCAACGGTTTTCCCTGCTGCTGAGACCGAGCCGCCAGCATTCCCCAGCGATTGGAAATCGCCTGAGTCACCGGCAAGAGATTGTTTCCGAACCATCCGTTCAATTCGACGTCAAGCCATTGCTCAAGCTCGGTGCGTTTTTTACTGGGCGGCAGAAGTTCAATACCTTTGCGAATCTCTCCGAGGCTGAGAACGCTAGCGAAAAGCGTATCCGGATTCGCCGATTCCACCCAGCGTTTCACCGTTGGTTTTGGGGGAATGGCGCTTCGGCTGAATTCAGAGAGCACGTTGGTATCGAGCAGAAATCCGGTCACAGTTCAATCGGGCGACCGTAATCCTGCTGCCGCTCCAGATTCAGGTCAGACCCGGCAAAAGGGGACTCCAGCAGGAATTGGGCCAGGTTCTTTCGGGAACCTGATGCAGCGGCTGAAAGTGTGTGTTTTCTCCCGCAGAGCCTGAAGCGCCTCCGTAAGAAGCTCATCCATGTTTTGAAAATGGCCACTGAGAATTTCTTCCTGGACTAGCCGTTCAAGTTCGGGCTTTCGAATTTCAATCGTCATCGCAGTGGGCCTCGCTATTCTCCCAGACCTTTAGGTACCCCGCGTCCCCGAGTGAAGACGCGCGGCATACTCTCATTTCAGTGTAAGTGGGATACTGGGATTTGCCTGCGCGGTCGGGCAATCGCCGGGCGGATTCGTCCGCCGGGAGGAAAGTCCGGTCTCCATAGGGCAGCATGCCGGCTAACGGCCGGGGGTGTGCGCTCAAAGTGCACGCTACGGATCAGTGCCACAGAAAATATACCGCCGGCTTTACCGCTGGTAAGGGTGAAAAGGTGCGGTAAGAGCGCACCGCGATCTGAGCAATCGGATTGGCAGGGAAAACCCCATGTGGAGCAAGACCAAATAGGGGAGGAGGAGCGGCCCGCTCCGTTACAACTTCCGGGTAGGTTGCTGGAGCCCGTCAGTAATGGCGGGCCTAGAGGAATGATTGCTGCCGCTTCCGCAAGGGGCGGTACAGAAACCGGCTTACAGACCGCGCAGGTAAGTTTAGAACCCCCGGAGCAACTCTTCCAAATCCAATCCGTATCGCGTGCCGGAACGCTGGTAGACTGGATAGTTTCATGGCCCTCAGTAAAGAACTCCTGGAAATCCTCGTATGCCCCGTTTGCAAGGCCCCGGTTGAGTTGAAGGAAGATGGCAGCGGCCTTAAGTGTACGGAGTGCAAACGGGTATATCCCATTCGGGACGATATCCCGGTCATGCTGGTGGACCAGGCAACCATCGAGCCGGCAGGATAACACGTCGATCCGCTAATGACTGTTGTTGAGCATTTACCCCCAAAAGGCCGCGTTTGCCTGATTCGTCTGCGGTCGCTAGGCGACTGCGTATTGACCACGCCATCTATCGCTCTGCTCAACCAATATCGCCCCGACTTGCGAATCGGTGTCGTTGTCGAACCGCGCTTCGCCGCCGTATTCGAGGGCAATCCGGCCGTCAGTGAACTAATCGCGCCCGAGTGGCTGGCGGTGCGGCGTTCGAAACCCGATCTGTGCGTCAACTTCCATGGCGGCACCAGAAGCCAATGGATGATGGCATTATCCGGAGCGCGTTGGCGCGCCGGATTCGCGCATCATAGGGTGACACTAGCCTACAATCTGCGAGTTCCGCGCGCCCAGCGTATTCTCGGTGTGAACCGTACGGTGCATACGGCCGAACATCTCGCATCGGCAATTTTCGCATTAGGGATTCCGCAATCGGAAATACCGCGCGCCGCTCTTTTCGCGGGCGAATCGCCTAGAACCGGTCGGTATGCCGTATTGCATCCGTTTGCTTCCGCTCCGTCCAAACGTTGGGCTCCGCAGCGCTTTTGCGAGGTAGCTCGGTATTTGCGGTTGTGGAATATCGAACCCGTGTTTCTGGCCGGCCCTGACGATGATGCCGCGCCGTTTGCCGCACATGACGTATTCCGTGGAACGCTGAATGATGTAAAGGGACTGCTGTCGAAAGCGGCGTTGTTTGCTGGAAGCGACAGCGGACCAGCGCACATGGCGGCGGCGTTCGGAGTCCCGAGCGTCGTGCTTTTCGGCGGCTCGAATCCCGCGATCTGGGGACCGTGGAGGACCGAATCGGAGGTGGTGGTTGCGCCCGATGGATTGTCAAACGTGAGTGTTTCCCGCGTCATTACGGCTCTGGACCGCCTGCGCACGCTTAAAGAGGCCCACGCGTGAAGGATTTGTTTCGCCTGCTGCGATACGCCAAGCCATATTGGCCGGCGCTGGCGGCCTCAGTCCTGTTTATGGCGGTCGTGGGGCTCTCTCAAGGCCTCCTGCTGAAACTGATCCCACTGGTGTTCGAGCGCGTGCTCGACCCGAGGACTCCCGACAAGCCCGCCCTCCTTTTCGCGGTTCCCTTCAAGCTCTATTTGAACCAGCTTGTACCCTCGTTCATCACCAACATCTGGACCATGGTGGCGTTCGGAATCGTCGCGTGTTTCTTCGCCAAGGGCGCATGCGACTACCTGGGCAACTACCTGGTGAACTGGGTGGGTATCAGCGCCATCCTGGACCTTCGGCAAGAGGTGTTCGAGCAGGTTCTGCGGCAGGATGCCAACTTCTTCGAGCGCCAGGGAACTGGGCAGATGATGTCCCACATCATGGGCGATATTCAGATGATCCAGACGTCCGTATCGAACATGCTGGCCGATTGGCTGCGGCAGATGTTCACGGCGGCCTTCATCCTGTTGGTGATGCTGACGACGGATTGGAAGTTGTCCATGATCAGTCTGATGGTGCTTCCCGTAGTGGCCTTGTTGACGGTGCGATTAGGCCGGCGTATCCGGCGCACCACCCGCAACGCGCAGAACATGGCCGCGGATCTCAATCAGATTCTGCAGGAGACCATCACCGGCCATCATGTAGTCAAGAGTTTCGGCGCGGAGGCATTCGAATCGAACCGCTTCCGCGTAGCCGCCAAGAAACTTAAAACCGGCAGCCTGCAATACGTGGCGCAGCAGGCGATCGCATCGCCGCTGATCGAGTTCCTTGGCGCCTCAAGCATCGTGCTGCTGCTATGGATCGCACGTGAACAGGCGAAGCAAGGCTCGATGACGCCGGGCAAATTTACAGGCTTTGTGTTGGCGCTCGTTATGCTCTATGAGCCAGTCAAACGGCTGACCGGCATTCATAACATTTTTCAACAGGGCGTCGGCGCGGCGATGAAGGTCTTCGGCTACCTGGATGCGCGGGAAGGCGTCAGAGATCGGCCGGATGCGCTGGCACTGGCCCGGTTCGAAAGGAATATCGTCTTTGAAAAAGTGTCCTTCGCTTACCCCGGTGCGGCGGACCGGATGGTTCTCAAAGGCATCGACCTCGAAGTAAAAGCGGGCGAGATCGTGGCGCTGGTCGGGCCAAGCGGCGCCGGCAAGACGACGCTGGCCAACCTGGTTCCCCGCGTATATGACGTAACAGGCGGCCGTGTTCGAATTGACGGTAAGGACGTGCGGGACATAGGGCTCAGCGCCTTGCTGGATAAGATCAGCATCGTTTGGCAGGAAACGTTCCTGTTCAATGACACCGTCTTCAACAACATCGCCTACGGACGTCGCAATGCCCGTCCTGAGGATGTATATGCTGCGGCCAAAGCAGCCTTAGCCGACGAGTTTGTCAAGGACTTACCGGAGGGATATGACTCGCTCATCGGTGAGCGCGGATCGAAGCTGAGCGGCGGCCAGCGGCAGCGCATCGCCATCGCTCGCGCCTTGTTGAAAGATGCACCAATCCTGATTCTGGATGAGGCAACATCGAACCTGGACACGAACTCGGAAAGACTGGTTCAGCAGGCCCTTTCGGTATTGATGGAGCGGCGTACGGTTATCGTGATTGCCCATCGATTGTCGACAATACGGCGCGCGGACAAGATTGTCGTTCTCGATGACGGGAAAATCGCTGAAGTGGGGACCCACGACACGTTGATGACGAAGAAAGGCATTTATCACCGGCTGCACGAACTGCAGCATGTGGATTCGCATGCCATCAAAGTCTAGTTCAAACCTGACCGCAACCCCGCCTAATCCTGTGCGCAGCATGACCGGGTTCGCGCAGGTTCGCGCCGACACCAGCGCGGGCGAATTGACGGTCAGTCTTCGCAGCGTGAACCACCGTGGCCTGGATTTGCATTTTCACCAGGTCGGAGAGTTAGTGGCCTTCGAAAATAGCATGCGCGGACTGCTTAAACAGCACCTGCGGCGGGGTCATGTGGAGATACGGATTAATCTCGCCACTGGTACCCAGCAAGGTCCGCGATCCTATAACCGAGCCGCGCTGGCCCGCTACATGGCCGCATTCCGGCAGGCATCCGCCGATTTCGAAATCGTGGCCGAACCTGACCTGACTGCGTTTCTGCGCATGCCGGGCGTGTTGGAAGAGGACGGAGAAGGACAGCGCGCGGACGAGAGTTTCGAGCCGGAACTCCTGGCCGCACTGGGCGCATGCATCGAACAGTTGAACACCTACCGCGAACGCGAAGGTCAACAATTGCGGGAGATCCTGGCACAGGAAATGGCGGCAATTACGGAGCAAACTCGCGAGATGATGGCAATCCGCCGGGAAGTGATGCCCGTCTTCCAGCGGCGGCTTGAAGAGCGCCTTTCTGAAATCCTGAAGGGCGCCCCCATGGATCCCCGGCGAATCGTGGAAGAGGCCGCTATTCTCGCCGACCGGTCCGATGTGCAAGAGGAACTGACGCGGCTAACGGTTCACACCGAGGAACTCGCGCGTTTGCTCGAAGGCGGGGGCGAAGTGGGAAAACGTTTGGACTTCCTGCTGCAGGAGATGAATCGTGAAACCAATACGATCCTCTCGAAAACGCCCGGCGCGACTGAGCCCGGATTGCGGCTAACGAATCTTGGGCTGGCCACTAAGGCTAATATCGAAAGAATACGGGAACAATCCCTGAACCTAGAGTGAGGGCTCGCGGAGCGGAACGTTCTCGGCCGCAGAGCTCGCATCCTACAAAACCGATGACTTCCGTTTTTATCATTTCCGCGCCGTCGGGCTCCGGGAAATCCACACTGGTGTCGCGGCTGCTCGCAATGGATGCACGGCTGCGGTTTTCAGTCTCTTACACGACCCGCGAGCCGCGAGTCAATGAGCGGCCGGGCGAAGACTATGTCTACCTCAACCGCCAGGACTTTTTGGATCGCATTCAGATGGGCGAGTTTCTCGAATATGCCGAGGTTTTCGGTAATTTGTACGGAACCAACCGCAAGGTCTTGGACCGTGCGCGCGAGGAAGGAAAAGACCTGATACTCGACATTGATGTGCAGGGTGCGAGACAATTAAAACTGAAGATTCCCGAAGCGGTCACGATTTTCATCCTTGCGCCGTCACGCGACATTTTGGAGCAGCGGCTGCGGGCCCGGTCGGCAGATTCCGAAGGAGTTATCCAGCGACGGTTGAAGGAAGCGGCCGAGGAAATTGGGAATTATAGCCAGTACGATTACGTCCTCGTGAATCATCAGGTCGACGAGTCGGTAGACACCCTGGCCAGCATAATTAAGGCTGAGCGCGTGCGGCGCATCCGCATGGAAGAACAGATCCGGCCCATATTGGCGAGTTTCGACGTGGAGCCGACGTTATTTTAATTGGAGAAGAAGATGTCAGACAGACCCAGGTCGAACGTAATGTACTCCATTCCGGACGACCCCGATAGCAGCACCTACCGATTCATTATTGTTTCGGCAAAGCGCGCGCGGCAATTGCAGAATGGCCAGCGCAGCGTCTTGCCCGCGGCCAATAAGAAACCGACCGTTCTGAGCATGGAAGAAGTTCGCCGCGGATTGGTGCCCTACACGGACCTGACGCGGGAAGAGCCTCCTATTACCGAATAATCGTTCCGGCAAATGCGAATAGCGCTTGGGGTGGGTGGCGGAATCGCCGCATACAAATCGGCCGAGCTGGCAAGGGCGTTCGAGAAACGCGGCCACGAGGTGCAGGCTGTAATGACCCGGGCCGCTTGCGAATTCCTGCAGCCATTGACCTTGGCCGCGTTGACCGGCCGCAAGGTCATAACAGATCTGTTTTCCGGCTCAAGTGCCGACGAGACCCTTTCGAGCGCGGTCGAACATATCGCCGTTGCCAAAGATTCCGACGCGCTGGTTGTGGCCCCTGTAACCGCCGATCTGCTCGCGAAATTCGCACATGGGTTGGCGGACGATTTTTTATCGACTCTATATCTAGCATTCACAGGACCGGTGGTGCTGGCCCCCGCAATGAACACCGCCATGTGGGAGCATCCGGCAACGCAGGCGAATCTCGAAACGCTGCGTTCGCGCGGCTGTTACTTCGTGGAGCCCGATGAGGGATGGCTGGCGTGCGGCACTGTAGGATCCGGTAGGATGGCCGAGCCTTCGCACATTGCTGAGCATGTGGACGTATGGGCGCGCCGGCGAACGGATCTTGAAGGCGAAACGATTCTCATCACCGCGGGTCCTACACAGGAACCATTGGACCCGGTCCGCTACGTAACCAACCGTTCGAGCGGAAAGATGGGCTACGCCTTGGCGAACGCTGCAGCGCAACGCGGCGCACGCGTGATCTTGGTTTCGGGTCCAGTGAACTTGCCCAAGCCCCCTGGCATGGAAGTGATTCAGATCCGCACCACGCACGAGATGCGCGACGCGGTGATGTCTCATTTAGAACAAGCCACCATCATCATCAAAAGCGCGGCGGTAGCCGACTACTACGTGGCGAATGTCCCGCAGCAAAAGCTGAAGAAAACGGCCGCGCGTTGGTCCCTCGATCTTGATCCCACACCGGATATTCTCGCGGAAGCCGGCCAGAGGAAAGGCGACCGCTTGCTGATTGGGTTCGCGGCGGAGACCCAGAATCTACTCGACGAGGCGCGCCGCAAGTTGGTCACAAAGAACTGCGACATGATCGTGGGCAACTTGGTGAATCAGGATGGCACTGGCTTTGAATCGGACCGCAACGAAGTGTTCATCGTAACGCGATCGGGAGAGACCACGCACGTGGGGCCGGCGGAAAAGTTGGAAGTCGCGGGAGAGATTTTGGATCAGGTTGCTTTGCTGCGTTTGTCACTACGGCATTTGGATCAGCCCGCATAAATGACCAACGAACAGCTTCGCTATTACCTGGAGCTTTACCGGGATTTGGGCATCGATTCCGTTTACCGCAGGCCTGTCATTGAAACCCCCGTAGTCGAGCCTTCAATCACCGAACAAAAACCAATTGCATTGCCCGGTCTCGCTCCCGCAGACGACACTCTGGATCTAATCCGTCTCGACATGGGAGATTGCCGGCGATGCCGATTGTGCGAAGGCCGAAATTCAATTGTCTTCGGCAGCGGCAATGAGCAATCGCCGCTGGTATTAGTGGGCGAAGGTCCAGGTGCGGATGAAGATGCGCAGGGCCTCCCGTTTGTGGGCCGCGCCGGGCAGCTATTGACTCAGATGATTGAGAACACCGCCGCCAAGGAAGGAATTTCTATCAAGCGGTCCGATGTTTACATCTGCAACGTCGTCAAATGCCGGCCACCGGAGAACCGGCAGCCGCAGCCTGATGAGATGGAGATCTGCGGTCAATTTCTGTTTCGGCAGCTAATGGCAATCCGGCCCAAAGCGATTTGCGCGCTGGGCGGGACGGCAATGAAAGCGCTGTTGAACACGAAAGACGGAATCACCAAGTCGCGGGGCCAATGGCACAAGTGGCGAGACATTCCAGTGATGGTCACCTACCATCCTTCCTACCTGCTGCGCCAATACAACCAAACTGCCAAACGCGAGGCTTGGGAAGATCTGAAAACGCTGCTGCACTTTGTCTATGACTAAGGCTAGCCGCAGGGGGCTGTTCATCAGTTTTGAAGGCACTGAGGGCAGCGGCAAGACAACCCAGATGAGCATCTTGGTCGCGCGGCTGCGGGCGCTTGGCTACGCCGTAATGGAGAATCAGGAACCCGGCGGCACGTCGATCGGCCGCCAGATCCGTCAGGTGCTGCTGGACCCAGAGAACAGCGAGATGGCGCCGATGGCTGAGTTGCTACTGATGTTTGCTTCCAGGGCGCAGGCCGCGGCTGAACTGATTGTGCCGGCGCTAGAACGTGGCGACGTGGTGGTCAGCGACCGATTTACAGATTCATCATTGGCCTATCAGGGGGCGGCGCGAGGTCTGGGCTTTGAAAAGGTTTTAGCCGCGCACGAACTGGCAATGGGAACGCTGCATCCTGACCTGACGCTTTGGATTGACATCGAGGTTGAACAAGGTCTTGCGCGTGCAACTGGACGGAACGCGCGCCGTGCCGGCCAGGAACGAAGTGAAGCGCGCATCGACCAGCAGCCGGCCGAGTTTCATCGAAAGGTCCGCGAGGGCTACGCCAGAATAGCCGCGCGCGAAGCCCAGCGATTCCGAAGAATAGACGGAAACGCGGAGGTCGAGACCGTGGCCGAAGCAGTCTGGCGCACCGTTGAAACGTTTCTCCCGCGAGCCGCCGCGCAAACAGTGTCACAATGAAAGCAATTCGCCCATGGCCGTTTTTGAAAACTTCTCCGGGAATGAAAACGTTGCCAAAACACTGGCGGTGATGATTGAGCAATCGAGAATCCCCCAGACCATTCTGCTCAGCGGCCCCGAAGGCGTAGGAAAGGCGACGGTGGCGCGCCGATTCGCTGCTCGGCTACTTGGCGATGCGGCTCGAATCGAGCGAGACGACCTCAGCCTTCCGGCTAATCAGGAAATTGTTGAACAGCGCGAGAAATGGACCTCGGACAAACGCGCGGATGACCCGCTACTCTTTTCCAGTCATCCGGATTTTGTGACATTTGCGCCTGATGGGCCCCTTCGCCAGTTGACGATCCAACAGATGCGCGTCCTTCGCGAACGCGCGCAGTTTAAGCCGCTTAAAGGATCGCGGCGGGTGTTTCTGATCGATCACCTGGACCACGCCAACGAGCAATCGGCGAATTCACTGCTGAAATTGCTGGAGGAACCGCCGGATCACTTGGTAATCCTGGCGACAACCGAAAATCTTTACGATCTTTTGCCCACCATCCGGTCCCGTTCCATCGTCTTGCAGATGACGAGGTTGACGGATCTGCAAATGCGCGAGTTTGCAAAGGACCGGAAACTGGCGGAGATCGAAGCTCGGATAGCTTTGGCAGAGGGGAGTCCGGGAATGGCGGTCAGCATGAACCTGGAGGACTACCGTGAACGCCGCGGCTTGATGATGGCTGCGCTCGAGTGCGGAGCTGGGTTGCTTCCCTTCTCCGCGTGGGTTCAACGCTCGGAGTCGTTTAACAGTCGTAAATCAGAAAAGTTGGATTTGTACCTGAAAATTGCATACGGCGTTCTTGAGGATCTGTTATCGTTGCGCGAAGGGCGGCCGGCCGTGCGAAATCGGGACATAGAACCGGTGATCGCAACTATCGCCGCGCGAGTGAGTTTCAAATGGCTAGAGCGGGCAGTCTGTAGCGTGGATGAACTAGTCGTTATGGTTCGGCGAAACGTGCAAAAAACGTTGGCGCTGGATTCGGTAATAATAAATTTGCGAAACGAGCTCGGGGAAATGTGCGCCTAAGTAGGAAATACAGTCGACCTACCCCGGGTCGAATTAAAATTCAATCGGGATCACACTTGAGGCAAAATGTTTGAGGAGAGGCGCTTGGACGTCCTGGTCAGAAAACCCGTCCGTACGATGTCGACAGAAGTGAAAGACCCAGCACGGCGGCCACCTGCCGCTAAGAAGACTACTCCGCCGGAACAGACCAATGCGGAACAGTTCTACTACTCCAAACAGATGCAGAGTAAGACCCATATGTTGGTCATTCTCACGGATGGAGAACAGCTGGAAGGTGTAATTGAGTGGTACGACCGGGACTGCCTGAAGTTAAATCGGGAAGGCGCTCCGAATCTACTGCTCTATAAACATTGCATCAAGTACATGTACAAGGTGGAACCGGAGTAAAAGCCGGCGTTCAGTCTGAAGACTCGCGAGCGCGTTCCTTCATTGCAAGGCGATAAGCGCGCCGCTCGGCGGCTTCTTCATAGCGGCGATTCTCTTCGTCGGTTTCGGGCATGACTGGTGGCAGTACCACGCGTCCGCCCGCGCTATTGAGCGCGACAAACGTCAGATAAGCGGACGACGTATGACGGATTTCACCAGTCAGCAGATTCTCTACCCATACCTTCACGCCAACTTCCATAGAAGTGCGAAATACGCGATTTACCTGAGATTTCAAACGCACCAATTCGCCAATATGTACCGGGTGAAGAAACGTCATTTGATCGACAGAGGCGGTCACCACAGCGCAGCGAGCGTGGCGCGCGGCAGCAATCGCTCCGCACACGTCAACCAGGTGCATGACATGCCCACCGAGCATCGTGCTCAGCATATTGGTGTCGTTAGGCAAGCAGATTTCCGAATATTCCGATTGCGTCTGGCGAACCGTGCGGACAGCGGTCTCGTTATTCATTCGTGTCGAACCGCTCAGTTTGGAAACCGCCGGAGATAGGCTCGACTGAATGCCAACGCCTGCGCCTGTGTGCACGCATGAGGTATGGGTGGTTCCAAAAGACCCGACTCGAGAAAATACCGCACTGGCTGCCAACTGACCGGAGCGTAGCCGCGCTCAACGATCACCACGAGGTCCAAACATTCGGCGGATCGGCGAACGACTGAATAGCGCACTGCCGAACGATCGTCTGAGGGAGGAAAGTTGGGGCAGACGGCGCGCGAGTACCCATGATTGCAGCACCGCATTAGCATCGCCTCAGGCGCGGGCGTTGGAGTTTCCGTAGCGTGGCAGTCTCCCAAGAACTGATCAATAAGCGGAAGACGGCCGCCGGACGATTCCGATTGGGGCGCCGCCGTCTGGGGAGCAAAGTATGGGCACGGCATCGAACATCTTCAGTATAGGCGTGAATGGCAGGAGTTATTCCGCGAGGCAGCCGGCGAGAGCTTTGAGCAAAAAGTCGACGCTCTCAGGTGTGGCCAACGGACCCATGGTGCCGACGCGTAGAATCTTGCCGGACAGTTCTCCAAGCCCTGGCAAGACTTCAATATCGTAGCGTTCGAGCAGACGCTGACGCAGTTTAGCTTCATCCACACCGGGCGGCGGCATCACGGTCGAGAGGTGCCACAGGCGATCGGCGGGATCGGTAACCAGATATTTGAAGCCTAGCTTGACGAGTCCAGCCTCGAGTAGGAGCGAGGCCCGGCGATGACGTTCCCAACGATTACGAAGCCCCTCTTCCTCGATGACAGCGAGAGTTTCGTACATCGCGTAATAAAGAGGTGGCGAGGGAGTGTGTTGATAGGTGTGCGGGGGATCGAAATATTTCTGCATCAACTTCAGATCCAGGTACCAGGTGAACGGCAGTTCCGCGCGTTTCTCCAGCCGCTCCCATGCGCGCGGCGAGATGGAAATGGGCGAGAGCCCAGCCGGGCAGCTCAAGCCTTTTTGGGAACAGCTATACGCGATATCGATTCCCACATCATCAAGTTCGACCGGCATGGCGCCGAGCGAAGTCACGCAATCGGCTAAAACGAGAGCGTCGATTTCGCGCGCGGCGGCTGTAATGTTTCGGCCCGATTGGTACGTTCCAGTGGAAGTTTCAGCCTGAACGAAGCCTACAACATCGGGGCGCTCCCGTTCGAGGAACTCCCGGGTTTCCGCTTCGTTGAAGACTTGGCCCCATGGTTTTTCAAGACGGACCACCTGAGCCCGCTGGCGTTCGCCCATCGCTGTCAAGCGATTTGCGAAATGACCATTTGCCAATATGGCGAACTTGGTTCCGGGCCAGACGAAATTAGCGACCGCCGCTTCCATTGCTCCGCTGCCGCTTCCAGGGACGGTAAAGGTCATCGGATTCGCAGTGCCGAAGACTTTTCGTAAACCGGCACGAACGTCCGTCATGATTTGAAGAAAATACGGATCGCGGATTCCCAAAACGGGCTGACGCATCGCCTCATAGGCGCGCGGATCAACCATGGACGGGCCTGGGCCATAGAGGAGTCGCTTGGGCGCGGTGATGCGCTGGGTGGCAGTCGAAACCATAACCTATAAAGTATCGCAGTGGCTATGGCCGGCAAATGCGGCGCCGATTCCTGCAACGCGTCTAGAAGACTAATTCCCGCACTTTTCCTGTGACCGCTTCTAGTTCGGGAGACGGAACATAGAAAACGCCTAAATGGTAGGGTTTCTGAGGCCCGCATGAGAGCTCAACCGATTCGGCTCCGGCATTTCGGAGCACGATTGCGTTTGGGTCATCGATCTGGAAAACCATAGGCTGGGAGTTCACTTGCACATGCAGACGAAGCTGTTTGCCGTGACATTCGACGGTTTGGGCAATTCCCTCGACGTGCCGCAGGTCTCCGGCCCAGTGAAGGGTTGGCGTATCGCGGGACAACTCGCGTTTGGGCTGGTCGGGTTCGGGCTTCACGGACGCTGTTGGATGCAGAGTCTCGGGTTTCGGGGCCTCGGTCAGCTCCGGTTCGGTCGCCACCGGCGATTGCTGTGTCTGAATCGACTGAAACTGAGCGATGAGTTTGGCGCCCTCGCGCTTCTCATCGGCGGTCTTGGCATACGGCTGCGCCTGCGCGGCAGCGGCGCGTGCTGCATCAATGTTGCCGAGCGCCAGATCGCAAGTAGCGATAGCGGAGAACACGGAGAACGCCCGATCCGGCTTGATCGTCTTGATTGAAGACAACGCCTGCGCGGCCCGCTGCCAATTCTGCATGTTCATCGCGGTCATCGCGAGATTGAACTGCGCGTCGATGTAGCTTGGCCGCGCTGCCACCACTCGTTCGAGGGTTGCCAGAACATCCTTTTCTGGAGCGTTGGTCTGGTGCAACAGTTGCGCATACAAGTACAAAACATCGGGGTCGGTTGAGCCGAGTTGGACGGCGCGGGCGACGTGATCGCGAGCGGACGAGTTCTGATTCCGCTCCCAGTCCAGATATGCAATCGATTCCTGAACCTCCAGGCTTTCGGGATTGCTTTGAGCGAGTTCGCGCAGCCGCTTGGAAGCCTCACCCCAGGTCTGCTTACGGCAAGCAAGCAGATCGGCGAGCGCGAGATCCGTTTGGAGCGGTGAAAGCGGCGCGCTCTGTGCATCGAGCGAAGAATGCGGCAGATTTATGTCAAACAAACCGGCACGCAATGCGGAGCGATTTATATAGGAGTGCAGATCGGAAGAGACTTGGTTCAAATCCTTTCCATAGATGCTTCGGAGGGAATCTTCGCCTGATTTGCCAGACGCTACCGCTGAAAGAAACTTCCCGAAGCGGTTTCGGTAAGCGTCGTCGAACTGAAGCATGTGCGTCAGAGCCCAGCTCTCGGCATAGAAGACAGACATTTTGTCGCGCTCATTGTAATAGGGCGAATTCTGGTCCACCGACATCAGCAGCTTCAGATCGAGCCAAGTTTTCGACTTTAGAAGAGGGATTCTCCCGGGCAGGATGTCACCGATCATCGCCTGATTGCCGCGAGACTCAAGCGATGAGTAGAGCTCCGCAAGCCCTTCGTTCAGCCAGACGGGAAACTCCAGGTCCAGGTGTTGAACAATCAGGTGCGTGTACTCGTGGATAGCGGCCGGATAGTGTTCGGGGTCGATGTCCTGCATCACGATGTAGTCGCGGTTGTGGCTGCGGATATAGTAGGCAAACGCGCCCGCACTCAATCGGTACGGCGCGTACTCTCGTTCAGATCGGAATGCAATGATTCGCAC
>DATBEF010000103.1:0-44450 GCA_036269625.1 Bryobacteraceae bacterium
ACCGGTTCAGTACCTGGCGCGAGATAGGCAATGTTGGCGAACGAGCGATTCGCCAGCGGTATCGTGTCGAGATCGCGAGAGGTAATTACACCTCCTTCCACCGTGCTGGTCACTTGCATGGGCTGAGCGGTGATCGATGAAAGCTCGCCCCGAACGTTAACTGTCTCTTTCAGAATTGGAAGCAAGGTGACGTCGATCTGACGGACCGAATCGACTAGAACACTGACAATCGACGTGGCGTCGGCCAGACCTTTCGCACTTACCGTTACACGATAATCGCCTGGAGGCAAACCATCGACACGAAACTCCCCGGCGCGATCGGTAATCGTTCCGCGATCCATTGAAGACCCGGCCAACTGCACAACGATCTTCGCGCCGGCGATTCCCGCACCGGCTGAATCTTTTACGGTTCCCGCCAAGCTGCCTCTGAAATCTTGAGCGGCGCAAGCGTTCAGTAGAAGGAGGGGAATGGCAAGGAACGGAGCGATGCCTAGCCGTAGGGTTACTGCAATCACTGCACAGTGTAAGGAGCTTTCAAAGCAAACGGAGCAATTTCGACATCGAAGTGCTCCCGGCCTGCCCGGACCATTTCATATGTTCCATGCATGGTCCCGGTGGGTGTCTTTAGCGGGCACCACGACGAATATTTAAATGATTCACCCGGTGCAAGCATGGGCTGCTCGCCAACGACGCCTGGTCCTTCCACTTCTCGAATCCGTTCCAACGCGTCCGCGATAATCCAATGCCGGCTAAGAAGTTGAACCGTTTCTGAACCAACGTTAGTAATGCGCACCGTGTATTCGAAAACCCACTCGCCGGGTCGCGAGTTCTCAGGCGAGTATCGGGATATCACCTCAACGCGTACCTGGTGCGTGACTGCTTCAGATACGGGAGATGGTTCGAACGCTCCGGTGGGCATAACTCTCAGCGCTATCGTAGCAGTTCCGCTGTGCTCATCGCGCCCGCATCTTGGCGTAAACGGGATAGTGGTCGGAACCCGCGGCCGACTTATCCACTTCACCCGAGGACACTTCGATTGACCCGCGTGCGAACATCCAGTCCAAAGCCATCATGATCGTGTGCGTTCGCTCGATCTTTTCGCCGGTCGCGCTGTGAAAGCCATTGTTTTTCAACTTCTTGACAAAGTAAGACGGGAAGTACTTGGTATTCAAGTCGCCGCCGAGCAGCACTGCTGTCTGGGGCGGGTAACGCTTGGAATCCTCAAAGATTTCATCGAGCTGTGCCGCTTGGATGCGGCCGTTGCTGCGGCTTTCAAGGTGAACGTTGTACACCACGAGTGGTCGATTATTGAACGTCAGTTCAGTCACGAGAGCAATCCGATTTCCCAGCCGGCGCTGCATCAGCGGTAGGGACGACGGCAGCCACGCGTGCGGCTTCCAAAAACCGGACTGACGGTGGAAACGCAAAATACGCGAAGCTTTGATGGGCAAGCGGGTCAACGTGGCTTGGCCGGTGTAGCCGGGGCCGTCCTGTTCCTGGCTCAGTTCCTCAAACTCCGTGCCATATACAAAATTCATGTGCAACCGGCGAGCCAATTGAGCCACTTCGTCCGTTTTGTGGGCGCGTTTGGTGTTTGAATCCACTTCTTGAAGCAGGTAGAGATCGGCCGGGCGCTTCTCTAGAGACGCGCCAATCTTGTCCAGTTCGGTCCCGCGATCGATGTTCCAAGTGACGATGGTGGCCGTTGAAAGTTTGCCGTCACTGGGAAGAGTGATCGATTGCCTCGGCTGATTAAAGACTTCAGGCAGCGCATCAGCTGGTTTGGTGGGCGATTCAGCCTGAAAACCTGCCGCAGCAACGAACAGTGCAAACGCGGAAGGGAAAATCCGGAAAACCATTTAGACGTTATGCCGAAGCCCTGCTGCTTGCGCCGGCGAAAGCCGCTAGCGATGCCGTGAACGGCGGACGCGCCACGCCGCGCTCGGTGATAATCGCGGATACATAGCGGTGGGGTGTGACGTCGAAGGCAGGATTCGCAACTTTGATACCGTCCGGGGCGACTTGAACACTCTGAACGTGCGTCACTTCGCGTGCGCTGCGCTCCTCAATCGGGATCTGTTCGCCGCTTTCGAGCATAAGGTCAAGAGTCGAAATCGGTGCAGCCACGTAGAACGGTACGCCATTTTCCTTTGCTAGCACCGCCACGCCATAAGTCCCGATCTTATTCGCAACGTCTCCGTTGGCGGCAATGCGATCCGCGCCAACGATGACACATCCGATACGGCCGCTGTGCAGGAAGTGGCCGGCCATGTTATCGGTGATCAGCGTAGTCTCAATGCCGTCCCGTTGCAGTTCCCATGCCGTAAGCCGGGCGCCTTGGAGGAAGGGCCGCGTCTCATCGGCGAATACATCGATCTTCTTTCCGGCCAGAACTGCCGCGCGAATTACGCCAAGCGCAGTTCCAAATCCGGCGGTCGCCAGCGCACCGGCGTTGCAGTGAGTCAAAACCGTTTTGCCGTCGGGGACCAACGGCGCCCCATGCCGGCCGATTGCTTGATTGATCGCGATATCTTCAGTTCGGACCAGCGCGGCTTCAGTAACCAGGCGCTCGCGAATCTGGTTCATAGGGAGATGCCGGATGGATGCGTACAGATTGCGCATGCGATCGATGGCCCAGAACAGATTGACCGCAGTCGGACGGGTCCGGGCCAGCGTTTCGCAGATCGCCGGCATGTCCGCACCAAGATCATTCGAATGGATCGCGCCCAAAGCAACACCCATGGCGGCCGCAACACCAATGGCAGGCGCGCCGCGGATGACCATGCTCCGAATCGCTTCGGCCACTTCGCGGTAATCGCGGCACGTCACATAAACAGTTTCACGCGGCAAGCGCGTCTGATCGATCATCACGACACCTTCAGGCGTCCATTCGATGGTTTCGATAATGCTTTTTTCAACAGGTAAAGGGATCGTCATTTAAATTTTCCGTATTTTTGCGCAATCAGAGCCGTCACGAAAACAGCATTGTAAGCTCCGTGCATGATCGTGGAAGGGATGATTGAATTTGTGCGTGCGCGCAGCCATCCGAAGACCACGCCGGCTAGTGAAACGGCCAGAACGTACTGCCACGCCCACGAGTATTCAGGCCCATGCAGGCATCCGAATGTAATCGCTGTCAGAAGCACGCCTGCGATGACACCGAATGTCCTGGAGAGGAGCGGTTGCAGGAACCCGCGAAAAACAAGTTCCTCGCTTATTGGTCCCAGCAGCACGGCGAAGATCGCCAGAAGGACAATCATCCAGCCGGACTCCATCAATTTGTCGAAGGGCGATTTGATTTGCGGAGTATGCAGCAATGAGGCGATTGCGGAAACGCCTAACGCGAGCGCGATGCCGCCGAGCACCAGTAGAACAGGCGCGATGCTCACCCGCCGCCAGCCCAGCGATTTGAATACCGGCGCGTTGTATCGAACCAGAAAGGTTACACGGAATGCGAGATAGACCAAGCCGTAAAAGACAATCTGCAGCGGGAGCGCTAGCGGCATCGGATCTTTTTGAAGCGAAGGGTAGACGCGCGAAAGTCCGGCAGCAGCCAAGACGATGATCAGCGCCGCCGCAAAGCAAAGGCCGCCAACGAGCAGGAGGTCTACGTAATCCCAGAAGGGCTCGCGGACGCGCGCTGGCTGGTCTTCGACAATGACTATCGGCAGTTCCGGATCCATGCTCATGCTAATCAGTCAGGCCGCCGCTCCGGATTTATGCATTTGTCTTAAGGCTTCGGCCGTATGGCTGCCGCGGTTTTCCATCAATTCTTCGGGAGTCCCCGTAGCAACAATGTACCCGCCATTCTCGCCGCCTTCAGGCCCCAGGTCGATGATGTAGTCCGCGCTACGGATCACATCCAGGTGATGTTCGATCACCAGAACGGTATTGCCCAAGTCGACCAATTTCTGCAGCACATCCAGAAGATGGCGCACATCGTCAAAGTGCAGGCCCGTGGTCGGTTCGTCCAGCAAATAGAATGTGCGGCCCGTTTGCCGCTTGCTTAATTCTTTCGCCAACTTGATCCGCTGCGCTTCCCCGCCGGAGAGCGTGGTTGAGGACTGCCCCAAATGGATATATCCGAGACCGACTTCGCTCAAAGTCTTCAGCTTGGCATGCACTTGCGGAATATTCGCCAGAATCTCCAACGCGTCGTCCACGGTCGATTCCAGCAGATCGGCGATGCTCTTGCCCTTATATTTAACCTGCAGCGTCTCCTGGTTGTAGCGGCGGCTCCGGCATACATCGCAGGTGACATATACATCGGGCAGGAAGTTCATCTCAATGCGTTTCAGGCCATCGCCCTGGCAAGCTTCGCACCGGCCGCCCTTGACATTGAAGCTAAACCGCCCCGCTTTGTAACCGCGCTCGCGCGATTCGGGGAGCATCGCGTAGAGGTCCCGAATCGGCGAGAAGACGCCCGTATACGTCGCCGGATTCGATCGCGGAGTGCGGCCGATGGGCGCCTGATCGATTTCAATCACTTTGTCAATGTGCTCGAGACCGAGGATTGCGTCATGCGCACCTGGGTCTGCGTGCGAACCGTAAATCTGCTTAGCCAAGGCGCGATACAAAATGTCCGTGATCAAAGTGGATTTGCCGCTTCCCGATACGCCGCTAACTGCGATCAGAGTGCCCAATGGAAAATCGACGTCCACATTTTTTAAATTGTGCTCGCGAGCGCCCTTTACCGTCAAACTCAATCCATTGCCGGACCGGCGCACCAGAGGCGGCTTGATCGCAAGACGCCCGGAAAGATATTCTCCTGTGAGCGAGCCCTTGCTTTGGATGATTTGTGCGGGACTGCCCTGTGCGATCAATGCTCCGCCCAGTCTTCCGGCTCGCGGCCCTAAGTCAATGACGTAGTCGGCCCGCTCAATGGTTTCGGCGTCGTGCTCTACCACCAGTACGGTGTTGCCGAGGTCGCGAAGCTGATGCAACGTGTCGAGAAGCTTATGATTGTCCCGCGGATGAAGGCCGATAGACGGTTCATCGAGAACATACAGCACGCCGCGCAGTTTCGAGCCGATTTGCGTTGCAAGACGGATTCGCTGCGCTTCCCCGCCCGACAGTGTGGCGGAGGAGCGATTGAGGCTCAAATAGTCCAGTCCTACTGCGCGAAGAAACTCCAAACGGTTCTGTATTTCTTCGACCACGCGGCCCACCAGCTTCCGCTCACGATCGTTGAATGCCCAAGTTCGTATGAGTGGCAGCCCGCGCGCGATCGGCATTGCCGTGAACTCAGCGATCGATATCCCCTTCACTTGAACAGCGAGGCTGGAAGGCTTTAATCGTCTTCCGTTGCACTCGGGGCACTCCGTCGGCGACATGAAATCCATCAGCCAATCGCGATAGCCCTCGCTTGCCTGCCGGTACGAATCGTCTAGCAGCTTCAGGATGCCTGGAAACTGAGAATTGCCGTTTACGAGAATTGTTCGAGCCTTTTTGGGAAGATTCTCAAACGGTATGGAGAGGTCGATACCTAGAGTGATCGCGCCATCCGTCAGGCTTGAAATCATGTATGACGAAGTCGATCCGGGTCCCAAACCACCGTCCAGCAGCGGCTTGCTGGGGTCGGCGATCACTTTAGCCGGGTCGAATGCCCAGGTGCTACCGACGCCGTTGCACGTTTCGCAAGCCCCATAAGGGCTGTTGAACGAGAATGAGCGCGGCTCGAGTTGAGGCACACTGGTCCCGTCGTTTGGACATGCCAGCTTTTCGGAAAACAGCGTCTCGCCGCCATTGACGACGGCAACGATAACCAGACCGTCCCCAATTTTCAAAGCAGTTTGGATGGAACTCTCCAGCCGTTGTTCGATGCCCGGCTTCACCAGCAGGCGGTCTATTACTACTTCAATGGTATGGTTTTTGCGCTTATCCAGTCGAATCGGCTCGTCGAGGCCGCGCAGTTCCCCATCGATGCGCGCGCGGACAAAGCCGCGGCGGGTCAAGCTCTCCAGTTCCTTCTTATACTCGCCCTTTCGACCGCGGACCATTGGGGCCAGAATCATTACCCGCTCGTCCTTTCCAAGCGCCAATACCTGCTCCAGAATTTGCCCAGGAGATTGGCGCGCAATTTCGGCCCCGCAAAACGGGCAATGTGGAATGCCGATCGCGGAGTACAGCAGCCGCAGATAGTCGTAAATCTCCGTGACCGTTCCGACGGTTGAACGCGGGCTGCGCGAAGTCGTCTTCTGTTCGATTGAAATCGCCGGGCTGAGCCCATCGATCGAATCCACATCCGGCCGCTCCATCTGATCGAGAAACTGGCGCGCGTAGGGCGATAGCGTCTCCACGTAGCGCCGCTGGCCCTCGGCGTAAATTGTGTCGAACGCGAGCGAACTCTTGCCGGATCCGCTGAGCCCCGTGATCACCGTGAAAGTGTTCCGGGGAATCTCGACACTGATATTTTTAAGGTTATGCTGGCGTGCGCCATGCACGGAAATACGATCTAGCATTCAGGAGTTACTTCTATTGTCTTTCACTCCGTTGCGGGAGCAGGTTTTTCCGCACTTTTGCGACGATCTCGCTAAGATGGCTGAGCGGCCCCATCGCGGGACCCGGGCCGCAGTCGAGGTAGGGGAATGGCCAGAAATTTCAAAGACCTGTCGGAGCGTGAGATCCTCGCGCTGGCGATATCGCTCGAAGAGGAAGATGGCCGCATACTGGGAGATTTCGCGGAAGGACTGCGTGAAACCTATCCGGCTACCGCGAAGCTCATGCAGGAGATGCAAGCCGAGGAATCCGAACATCGGTCGATTCTGATCGATCTTTACCAAAAACGCTTCGGCGATCACATCCCGCTCATTCGGCGCACCGACGTGAGGGGTTTCGTGGAGCGACGCCCTATATGGCTGGTTCGGCCTTTGGGAATCGATGCAGTCCGGCGTCAGGTGGAAACAATGGAGTGGGAGACACGCCGGTTCTATCTTTTAGCGATAGACAAGGTCACCGACGCCTCCACGCGTAAATTGCTGGGCGACTTGGCCGACGCTGAACAGAAACACTACGACACCGCCGGTTTGCTTGAAAAGGAGCATCTAACCCCTGATGTGAGGGCGCAAGAATCCGAGGCGCAGCGGCGCACCTTCGTTCTGCAGATCGTGCAGCCGGGGTTGGCGGGGTTGATGGATGGTTCGGTCTCGACACTCGCTCCAGTGTTCGCCGCCGCGTTTGCAACCAAAGTCAGTTGGGATGCATTTCTGGTGGGCATGGCGGCCTCCTTGGGCGCGGGCATCTCCATGGGCTTTGCCGAAGCGCTCTCCGATGATGGCGCGTTGACGGGCCGCGGACAGCCGCTTCTGCGCGGAGGTGTCTGCGGGCTGATGACGACGGCCGGCGGAATTGGACACACGCTGCCGTTTCTGATTGCCGATTTCCGAGTGGCGACGGGCATCGCAGTTGCTGTGGTCATCGTCGAATTAATCGTCATCAGTTGGATTCGCAACCGGTACATGGAAACGCCATTCGGCCGCGCGGCGATGCAGGTCATGGTGGGCGGCGCGCTCGTTTTCGCTGTCGGCATTCTGATCGGGAAGTCCTAGCGCCGTCCGAGGTGCGGTGGCACGGTAACATAAGGCATGATTGCGGCTAGCGCCGTACCGCTTGCGGAATATCTTGGGACGGCGTACGATCCCGACTGCGAGTACATTGATGGACAGGTAGTGCAGCGCTCCGTGGGTGAGTATCCGCACAGCCGAGTGCAGGGTTTGCTTTACGCTTACTTTCTGCGGCGCAGAAAGCCATGGGGAGTAACCCCGATCATTGAACAGCGTGTGCAGGTAACGCCGACAACCTTTCTTGTACCAGATATCTGCGTGCTCTCGGGACCTGAGCCGGCCACAAAGATTGTCACAGAGCCTCCGCTGATCTGGATCGAGGTGCTATCGAGCGAGGATCGCCCGGTTCGAGTAAGTCGAAAAGTCCGGCAAGCGATTCAGTTTGGCGCGGCCTACGTCTGGGTCATCGATCCCGAAACGCTGGAGAGCTACGTGACTACTCAGGAAGGCGAGTACGATCTGGTGGACCAGACGCTGCGCATTCCCACCAGAGATATTGTCGTGCCGCTTCCCGCCATCGATGAAGATTAGCCGATTCGTTTCGTTAGCCTTATTCTGCGCATCAACCCTGAGCGGTGCATCCCTGATTCTGGTGACTGACCAGGATGCGCAACAAATCAAGCAACGAGTTCAAAGCGGATCCCCGCAGTTTGCGGCAGCGGCGGCGATCTGGAGGACCGAAGCTGAAAAGGCTTTGAAGCAGGGCCCGTGGACAGTTACGGCCCACCACCCACCGATCAAGATTTCGCCAAACGATTATTACAGCGAAGCCCCGTATTTTTGGCCTTCGCCGAATAATCCAGGCCAATACGTCCGCCACGATGGCCAGCGGAACCCGAATCGTTTTCAGGACGACCATCACGACCTGGACGAAATGAACCGGGCGGTCCTCTCGCTCGGGCTCGCCGCCTATATCTTCGACGACGACGGTTATGCAAAACACGCCGCTGAAATCATCGCAGTTTGGTTTGAAAATCCGCAGACGCGCATGAACCCGAACCTGGAGCATGGGCAGGCAATCCCAGGGCAAAATGACGGGCGTGGAACGGGAATTATCGATACCGTCGGGCTGATTCACTGCGTCCAGGGCATGGCCTTGCTTCAGCTTTCGGGCAAATGGGACTCGAGTCACGCGCGGGCGGCGGCGAATTGGTTCTCCGAGTACCTGAAATGGTTGAACACCAGCGCTCGGGGTAAACAGGAAAGCGAATCCGGTAATAATCACGAGACCTGGTGGACGGCGCAGGCCGCAGCCTATGCGTCTTTCAGCAATGACGAAGAGGCACAAGCAAAGTTGTGGGCCAAATACCGCCGGGACTTGTTGAAACAGATGAGCCCGGACGGCAGTTGCCCGCGCGAGTTGGCGAGGACGAATTCTCTCTCATATTCCTGCTACAACATGGACGCGTTCGCGACCTTGTGCCAGATCGCGTCGTCCCACGGAGTGGACCTCTGGCACTACCACCAGAGTTCCGAAACGCCGGTGAGCAAAGGGTTCCTCCTCCTCGCGCCTTATTTGGCCAATCCCGGTTTGGCCAATCCCGGCGAGTGGCATCATCAACAGATCTCCGCGTTTAATGCGAACGGACTTGTTTTTCCAGGATTGGCCGGGGCCGCGCTCGCTTCGAGCGAATTACTCGCCGAATACAACAAGCTTCAACTGCCTCACGACAGCTGGTCCCACTGGATTCGGGCGATTGTCACGCTGGATCAATGATGGCCACCTGAAAGTGGTTGAGCGTCCTGCACGGCGGCGTCCAGTGCGAGCAACCGGGTAAGCTTTGCGACAGCCTAAATGGGGTAGTAGCCACATCCAACCGAAAACCTCCGTTAAGGATTTGGGCTGATCAGTCTTGGAAGAACTGACCAGTGGCCCGCTTCCGGTGGATACGTAAATACATCGCGACTACCGGCGAGTGATCGCCAAATCCACTTTCCGACATGCCAACTTCCCGTCCAAGTGAAATCTGTCGCAATCTAGACCCGATTTTGCCAGCTATTCTAAAGCTCAGAGAAATCATGCCGGCCGACGATCCAATCTCTGCACTTGAAGTGTTGGATGCCAGTGACGAACGACAGCGTTCGCCAATTTCGCGTTTCAGCAAGCCATTCCTCGAAATCGTGAAGATGCTAGCTCCTCCCGGCGCGGAGTTCGCACTCGGCGGCCTTGAGATTGCCTTAGATTGGCTAAAAGGTCGGGCTGAGTCAAGCCGACAGGAGTTCGTTAGTGTTTTCGCCGCGGAGATCAAGTGGTGTGGTGCAAATATCCAGAAGCTGATCGCCGACAACGAGGCGCAGCGGCGATTCGTGGAGGGCGAGTTACCTGGTTTGACGGTTGATGCGTTGCGTCGAGCAGAGCAGTGCCGGGCAAAGGAGCGGATCGCCCGATTGGCACGGATACTCTCGCACGCGGCCGAGGTTGGCGCGCGCGATGGTGCCGATTCCATCGAGGACATGATGGCGATTGCGACCGGCCTCTCCGAGCGGGATGTGCTTATTCTCAGCCACGCGACGATCGAGTATCATGTCGAGGTATCCACCCATGCACAGGAAGCGCAACGCGCTGTGGCGGAACGAGCTTGGCGGCGAATTCCTGGGAAGGCCAAATGTACGATTTCGGAGGATGAACTCGTAACCACAGGTTCCAGGCTGGAGAGTTTCGGGCTCGTCACGAGAGTCGAAACGGGCCAACCTTGGCAGCCTTCCGTCTTCCGGCCTCTAGAGTTCGGAGATAAGTTCATCGAGTATATTCGAAGCGCCTCCCGCCAATAGGCAAGAGGGGAGAATGCTTGTTGCTTCCGCAGTCGTTTCCGATTTCGAGCGCCGCAACATCTTTAAATTCGTGCGGGAGCGCGCTTCCAAGGCACCCGCGCTCTCAGATCGATGCATAGCCGACTCTACGGACATGTGGTTTCGGTAAGGTGCGTTTGAAGTAAGCCCAGCGCGGCGAACAGCCGCGATTCGGCGCATTTGAGGTAACCGCGGATAAGCGGATGTGAACCTCGATCCCTCCTGCACGAAAAAGGAGCCGTTGATAAACTTCCTACATGCTTTGGTGGACAATCCGCCAGCTCAGATCGAGCGATCACAATGTACAGCTTGGGGCCGTAGGGTCATTGGCCTCCAACCCATCCCCGAAGGCCGAGGCGGCTCTTATCGCTCTGCTGCGCGAATCCGATAGTCGAGATTTGCGCTTGGCTGTCTTGGATGCTCTTACGTCACGCGGTGGCCCCAGGGTGATTGACACTTTCTTGGGTTTGGCAAGACTTGAAGGTGACGAAGGTCTATCTCGGGCGGCGTGCGACGCGCTAGTTATAGTTAGGCTGGGTTGGCATGAGTCGCTGGCTCCCCGGCTATCCTCACTTAGGGACCGGGGGCAATCGGTCTCACCTGGGGATCTTGACACTGCTGTGCTGAAAAAAGCCGCGCAAATCGGAAGCGCAGAAACCCGTGGAGCAGTCGCACGAGCCTGGGAAATAGCGGTTTCAATGCGCGTTGCCGAAGCTGCTGAACAATCACGAAGGACAGCGTGGGGGACCAGGCCAATTCAGGAGCTCGCTTCACTTGGTCCAGCAGCCTTCGAGCCGCTTTGTGATCTGCTCCGCAGAGGCGAGACCAAGAACGAGCGCAAATTAGCCCGGAGGGTACTGGAAGAGTTTGAGGATTCGAGGGCGGCGAAAGCACTTGTTGAATACTGGGCGGCCCAGGGATTTCCGGAGGCACCGGACGAGCCCGACCTTAGCAAGCTAGACATAGAAGCCGTCATTGCCGCGTTGTTAGCCCACGTAGATAACGACGAGGCGCTGAGAGTCTTGGACAAGTTTGGGTGGAAGCCACAAACCATTCCGCAATCCGCGCGTATTGCGATGTTGCATGGGAATTGGGAGGCTCTGTTGTCCCTCGGGTCAGAGGGAAAGGTAGTGTTTGACCGTTGTATCGAGCGATTCCTTTTCGGGAAGAGCGGGCTTGACCTCGCAAAATGTTTGAAAGAACGCGGTGATGATCGTGCCGTCAGGCTGGCCGCTCCTCGTTTGCTTCTAGGGGGATCGTATGAGCCAGCGGAGGAGGCAGCAGAGATTCTAGCTCTAATGGACTCAGTTGAAGCTGTTAACGCACTCCTCTGCGCGTTCCCGAAAATAGCTTGGCCGCGAGCGCGTAAAGCTGCTGCGCGTGCCCTCAGCCGTTGCAGTTCTTGGGGTTCTTGGAATCAAGATTACCGCGCAGCCTTCCTATGGATTTTAGATCTCTTCAACGACCTAGATAATACACGCTACGTTGACAGAGAGACCCCGGACTCAGTTTATGCCAACCTTTTGGAACGAGGCATCAACACTTTTCCCAAACACCTCGACGCGCCGCTTCTCTTGGCAGCGGGGAAGATACCTGATAGAACTCTGACTTCCTCAACGTGGAACGAGGAAAGGCAGGGATACGAGGCCGGTAATAAGCGGACCGAGATCGACTGTTCCCGCATACGTCAGCTAGCAAATGAGGAACTCCTTTGCCGGAAGGTATGACTCATTCGTAAGTAGCGCCGAGCGGCGCTTACCACTTTACAGACGATAAGTATGAAAAGCGTCTAAAACCAGCGAGCGCGGCGTTAGGAGGGTATGTTACGCGCTTCTCTAAAGGTCCACGCGGACGTAAAACGCGCATCGCGTCACTTAAAGTTCCACGATTCAAAAGAATCATAGCCGACTACACAGAAGACTGAAAAGAATGAGAGCGGCGTTTTCCACAACTAACCGGCCTCAAGCCCGGAGATCTAAACCTCCCCCATCGAACTGATCGCCCGGGAACGGTCTGACCCGAAACCGTCCTTCCAAAAGAGATATGCTCAGCGACAGTACGTAAGGTGTAGCGTGGAGTATGGACAAAAGGCTGGAGAAGCGACACAAGCGTGAGGTGGCTCGTGCCAAAAAGAAGGTGAGACTGTCGGAACCTGACGTAAGGACCCGGGAGCAGATTGAAGCAGCCAGAGAAGCGAGTCGGGTCGATACCAGCCGTGGCAACAAGCTGAGAGTAACCGCCTCCAAGGGGCCCTCCCGAAATACTTTTGCCGGCACTACGGGCAGTCCGGCGAAAACGGATAGTTAGGCCAGTGCGCCGCCGATGCTTGTTCGCCCGTCATCCGTGCCGAAGCGATTGCACTGCCACTTTGATGCGTGAAACGCCCTACTCTTCCTTCTGACGACCGTTAGCTTCAGAGACGCACAGAGACGCATAGCCGACTACCCGGCAAAGTGGAAGGGGTCCGCTGAGCGGGCGCGGACCAGCGTCATTTGTCGACGACTTCTACCTCGGGCCAGCCTGATTTCCAGGTAAGCGGCATGATGGCGAGGGTTGGTTTGCCTCCGATCCGGGTATCGCCCTCGAAATCGGAGGTGAACCAGCTTTTTCCATTATCGACAAGAATGCCGGCGTGACCGGGTCCAAACAGCGGTCCTTTGCTGGAAAGCACGAGAGTACCGCCGGCTTTTAGCATGTCGACGCCATCCTTATCGATGTACGGGCCGGTAATCTCACGGCTTCTTCCAACGCGAATGTTGTACGTGCTGTTCACACCGCGGCAGCACGAGCCCCAATTGACGAAAAGATAGTAATAGCCATCGTGCTTGTAAAGGCACGACGCCTCAATGGACTTGTTGTACGCCAGCGAGGAGAACGGCGCGTCGGGGGTCAATCGCTTACCGGTTTTCGGATCGAGTTGCACGAGCTTGATTCCACTCCAGTAGGAACCGAATGCAAGCCAGAAGGTTTGGTTGTCGTCGGAAAACACGGAGGGATCGATTGTGTTGAAATCGCCGCCCTCCCGCGATTGCACGACAATGCCGTGATCGGTCCAGTGATAGGCGGGATCGGCTGGATCGAGGGTAGGGGTGGTCGCGAGCCCGATTGCCGAGGTCATTTTTCCGAAGCTGGAGACGGCGTAGTAAAGCATATATCGATCGCCGCGGTGGATGACGTCGGGAGCCCAATAGTTCATATTCCGGTTCTCGGGAACGGCTGCGGCAATCCACTCGGGAGCGGTCTGAAAGACCGGCGGGCCGGGTTCCCACTTCACGAGATCTTTGGAATGAAACGAAGGAATGCCATGTCCGGTATAGAAGACCCAAAACTCGTCTTTGCATTTCACGATGGTCGACGGATCACGAGTAATGATTCCCCGGCTTGCGGTTTGCTCAAGCGGCAGCCCGGCTCGTGACGCCAGGTCTGTGTCAACAGCGAGTGCGATTGCCGACAGAGGTCCAGCCAGCAGGAGTGTTGAGACGACGCAGTACGAAGAGAATTTCATTCATCTAGCCTCCAGCGTCATTCTCCTATGCCCGCGGACCCGCTTCTTCAGACTTGCGCCCAAGTAGTTAGCGTTCACGCAGACAAAGGCCTTTTACCAGCTATCTAGCAGAAGCTATCTAGCAGAAGCGCAGATACGAGTGGCAAAGCGATCAATGATCAATCGCCTTGGTGGAGTGATTGTTAAGAACCGTCGACACGGCGTAGCGGGGACGGGAAACGCGCGCTAAGGTTCAATCTCCGCAATGGCGACTTAACATCCAACTGGATTGCCTGGGGTGTTTCACGGAAGTAGTCTCGCGGGCTTAGTAGAGACCGCGCTCGGCGTCGCCTGAAGCTAAAGCAGCAGGGCATAGGGTATCGGTAGGTTCGACTAGCGGATTGAGAGAGAAGGACGGGATTTAGTGGTGGGCTCAGAGTGGGCTGTTATGGAAAGGCCCGGCAGCGCCGTCACGCAAATCGCCCACACAACCACGTGCGTGATCATGAGAAAAAGCGCTTCTGGCCACCCTCCGCCCATGCTGCGAGACGTTGCTAACAGCACGTCAGGGATAAAAGACACGAGAAGAACAGCCGCCGCAACGCGCCGGTAGGTCCGGACCGAGTCTGGGTAAAATACGATGGCTCCAAATACGAGGATTGCGCCCAAGCAGCCGAGGATCGTATCGAGAATGGGAGGTCCAAGGGTGAGTGGAAGGAATCCTGGAGCGGGATGAATCACCCGAATCGCAACCTTGCGTACCGCCAGTACAGCAACCACAGAGGCGGCGACGGTCAAAGGGGCCACCCACAGCATCCGGCGAGAGTCTAGATGTACTAACTGATCCGGCATCCTCCCTCCTCAGAGGTTATGTAGTATTCTACATAATGCCGATTATAACCCGTTGCACAGAGACCAACCGACAGCAATACGTCCCGCCTCAGTGGCCCGTGTCTCCCCCCGAAACACGTGGCGCCGCCGTCCGATGAAGCCTTCAGGTTCACTTAGACGTAGAACGCGCTACGCTTCAATGCCCGCAACGCCGACTTTACGTCCAAGTGAAAGCGCGGTAGGATTGGCCGCTGCCGCGGCCGGAAGATGCCCGTAAGGGGCCACGGCTGTCAAAAGCCGTTACTGGGCTTACGTACTAAGTCGGACTAAGTGATCTGATTATTCTGCTTGCATGGCAAGCTATCTCTATCAAATGCCAACGCACAATCATAAAAGCACAGGGTGAGTGCCTCGACGTGCTGCTCGTCTCGCGACTGTAAATCGCTGTCAAGAGCCGAAATAGATACGGGTACCGGTATCCCTTAACCCTGTATCGATAATTGACCCAGCCTGTTGCACGCATCAATAATACGTTTAAAGAAGCTTAGATACGTTATGATCTGTCCGCCACTGTGGCGCCGGATAAGTGTCGAGCTTTGGCAAATACGCCTCGGAGGAACAATGCACAACAAACTTTATTCGATGCTGTTTATTCTCCCGGTGATGCTTATCACCGGCAACTCTATACTTTCGGCTGACACTGTTACTGATACGTCCCTAAGCGTCCAGTACACTGCAACGTCAACATTCACTCCCGTCACAGACAACACTTATGATGTGTTCCTGACGGTTAACCCCACGGGATTCAACGCGGGCGCCGGCTTTCTCAGCGCAGTAGCCATGCAGTTTCAGACTGGGTCCGACGTTTCAACTAGTGTCACACTTGTGGCGGCCCCAGGCGGCCCTAGCGCGTGGAGTTCCGAGATAGCAGGGGGGCTCAACTCCGGGGGATGCGACGGTCATGGTGCGGGTTTCGTTTGCTTCCAGGATCTCAGCGCAAATACGGCAGTGCCGGGAGGTCCTTATAACTTCGAGCTAGCTGTCACTATGCCGGGTTCCGATGCGTTAACCGCTGCGTCCGACATCAAGGCGGCATACAACACTGCTATGGATAACAGCGGCAAGAATCTAGGCTTAACGTCCATGGGGATCACCATCCAGCCTATCTCTGATGCTCCGGAACCAGCTTCGCTCCTGCTGCTCGGCTCCGGTTTGTTAGCGCTACCTCTTTTTCGCAAAATGCGAAAGGCGAATTAAGCGAGTCGAGCGGAGTGATCTTTGTCGCACAGGATCACTCCGCGCGCCGCTTGGTCAGTCTGTTTCAATCAACAGTTGGACGGGACTGGACGAAATGTGGGGCGCCCTCTGATTGGGTTGATGTGCTTGCGAAGAAGCGGGGTTGGTATCGAAGCCGCTGCTCCTTTAACGAAGGTTTTCGGTTGGATATGGCTACTACTACCCCTTAAATGCGAGTCTCGGCCAGGTTCACGCCTTGCTCACGCTTGGAACGCTGCACCTTTGGCAGCGTGAAGCAGAATGTAGATCCGACGCCAAACTTAGATTCAACCCAAATGCGGCCGCCGAGGTGCTCAACAAGTTTTCGGCAGGTCGCGAGACCGATTCCGAAGCCAGGAGTTTCGCGTCCATGCAGCCGTTTCAAAGGTGCGAAAATGTGTTCCTGGTATTCCGGTGCTATGCCGATGCCATTGTCTCTGAACGAGAAAATCCACTCGTCCTTACCCGCCTTGGCGCTTATGTGGACGCTAGGTGCGCTGTGCGGCTTACGGTACTTGATGGCATTCGAGAGAAGATTTTCAAAAAGCTGAACCATTTGAATCGGATAAGCATTAACCGCCGGCAGCGGATCGAGAGTAATCTGCGCCTGGGTCTCGCTAATCAGCAGCTGAAGGTTGGCCACGGCTTGCTGAAACGCCGCGTTCAGCGATACAGAGCTCTGACCCTCCGGCGCCGGCTCAGTTGCTGTTGCATAACTCAGCAGCGAGTAGATCAGCCCGTCCATGTAATCGACGCTCTCTTCGATCGAGCGCATAAAGTTGCGAGCGTTCTCATCGATTTCCTGACCATATCTCCTTGCGAGGAGCTGTATATAGTTTCTGGCCACTCGGAGAGGGGATTGAAGATCGTGAGCCACGATGTGCGCGAATTCCGAAAGCGCCACGTTAGACCGCTTGATGGCTTCCTCCGCGGCTTTCTGATCGGTAATGTCGTCATAGGCGCCAAGAACCGCAAAGGAGCGGCCACTGGACTCGTGCAGAGGGATGCTGCTTGCCCGCAACCAGCGCCGCTCGCCAGCCGCTGTCGAGGTCTCAATCTCGGAGTTAATAACCTTTTCCTTCATCGTGGTCCCAAGATTTACTGAGCCTAGGCCCCCGAGTTCACTCCACGGCAAATCAGGGTCTGTCTTGCCTGAAACCTCGTCAGGGCTGCTAAGACCCGCGTCCTGCGCAAACGCGCGATTACAACCTAAGTACCGGCCAGTAGGATCTTTCCAAAATACCCGCTGCGGAATATTGTCCAGAATCGATTGGAGCATCTGCCGTGAGCGATACAATTCCTCCGCCAGATCACGGTGCGCTGCCAACCGCTGATCGACGATTGAGGTGAAGACGGCAAAACCGAGCACCAGAAACGCGACCATCACGATGCCTGCTGTGCCTAGCGCGGAAACACTGACCGCGTTTGCATAATTGACGGGCGCCGGCGAAGCGTAGAAAGTCGCAGCCGCCATGCCGGTGTAATGCATCGCGGCGATGCCGATCCCCATGGCCACCGCACTTAGGATCTTCCATAGATTTAAGCTCTTCGGGCCGCGCAGCCGGAAGGTGGCCCAAAGGGCAGCGAGCGAGCACGCGACCGCAATGATGGCTGATAACCCGACTAACGCGGCATTGTACCGGCATACCGCCTGCAGGCGCATAGCGGCCATGCCGATGTAATGCATGGCGACAATTCCGCTGCCCATGAAAACACCGCCCAGCGCCGCGTCCAGCCCTGTGATGGTCTCGCGACTGACAACGAACAGCGCCACTCCCGATGCCAGAATGGCGGCGAGCAGCGAAATGATCACCGTCGACAGGTCGTACAGTACGGGCATCGGCATAGAGAACGCCAGCATTCCGACGTAATGCATCGACCAAATCCCAAAACCCATCGCGACCGCGCCACCGGTCAGCCATGCAAGCCGCGCGGTTCCTTTTGCAGCTGTAACCCGCGCTCCGAGCCGCAGAGCTGCATAAGACGCACAGATCGCAATAGCGATGGAGACCGATACTAGCCCAAAATCATAGGTTCCGGTCAACAGCGCCCCAGTTTTCATTGGCACTCCCGTGAGTAACTGAATTCATTCTGGTTGGATTTCGAATGGGTTACATCCCACTCGGCGATTGACCCGAAACTGGCCATGTAAAAAAGAATGTGCTTCCCTTCCCTTCCTCGGAATGAACCCATATCCGGCCGTCGTGGCGCTCGACAATTTTGTGTGTGATCGCTAGTCCCATTCCTATCCCTGAGTAGGAACGCGACAATCGTTTAAAAATGCCGAAAATACGCTTTGCATATTCCGGTTTCATACCTATTCCGTTGTCTTGCACCGAAATCTGCCAATCACTTTCCTGCCGCCGGGCGGAAATCCTCACTTCCAAAGGACGATCGGATCGGAATTTCAACGCGTTGCCCAGTACCTCCTCGAAAATCATAGAGAGTTCACGCTCATTTGCGTAAAGGATAGGAAGAGTGTCCAGGTGAATTGACGCGCCTGCGGAAATAATCGCCGGTTTGAGTTTCCGGAGCACCTCGCGCAAAATCGTATTCGTATCAACCCGCTGTAACGAGGGAGGTTCCGTTTCTGCCAATTCCCAATAGAGTCGAAGCCCTTCCACCAATTTCTGAATCCGTTTTGCACCGTCTAGGACAACCTGGGTATATTTTTCAAGCTCCGCCTTTTCCGCTTTATCCCACGATTGGGACAAGAGTTGGGCAAATATAGTTACGTCCCGAATCGGCTCCTGCAGGTCATGGCTGGCAGCATGGGCAAATTGTTTGAGGTCGCTATTGGACCGCGCGAGCCGTTCAACGTGCTTACGGAGTTCCTCGTCGGCGCGCCGCCGTTCGGTAATGTCCATCGCCATGACGAATTTCGCAGGACGATTGCCATATTCGATAGGAATCGACGTGATCTCGACGTCAATAATTGAGCCGTCTTTTTTGCGAT
Organism: Bryobacteraceae bacterium; assembly: GCA_036269625.1. Lineage (GTDB taxonomy): Bacteria > Acidobacteriota > Terriglobia > Bryobacterales > Bryobacteraceae > Bog-105. The sequence continues at coordinate 18,899 of DATBEF010000103.1, forward strand.
GACGCCATGGGCCATCTCTGTGGTGTATTGTGTTGCGTTTCGCGATGTCCTCAGCCAGCATCGCCGCATCGTCCTCCGGGCGGATATCATAGAGGGTCATCGAAAGAAACTCTTCCCGCGAGTATCCGTAAATGGAGATCGCGGCCTCATTGACGCGAAGAAAAGCAAGAGTTTCGATGTCGAAGATCCACATCGCGAGAGGATTCCGCTCGAAAAGCAACCTACCCTCGCACTCGGACTGAATCAGTTCGGCGAGTTCTCCACTGAGAAGCTCTTTACCGCGGTTCTTCTCGGCACGAATGTGTTCTAAAAAGTCAGAAGAGGGACTCTGGAGCTTAGTATCCAAGTCGTTGTTTCGTGGCGAATCCATTGCGAGGAGAACACTGCATCAATTACGAATTTGCGCTAATCTGCTGTTACGGGTTAAAAGACTCTCGCGGACGCCAGTCCTCTGATTTTGTTACATGTGCCAAAAGTTAAGTAATACCATAGCATTTCGGACTGGCCGCAAACCCATTCAAGGGGGAACATTTGGTAAACAGCCGAAAATGTGACGTTTTAATTGTCGAAGATAATCCTTCGGATGCTTTTCTGATTGAACTGGGACTGGGAAAAGATCGGCCGGAAAGTATTTCTATTCGCAAGGTTGCAGACGGAGAAGAAGCTCTAAATTTCCTCTATAACCGGGAACAGCACATCGATGCTCCCAGACCCGCTGTGGTTTTACTTGACCTTAATCTGCCAAAAGTCGATGGACGCGATGTGTTGCGCGCCATTAAAGGCGATCCTGATCTCTCACGCATTCCGGTAGTGATTTTTAGCACGTCCGAATCGCCGCACGATGTTGCGGCCAGCTATCAGTACGGCGCAAACTCGTACATTGTCAAACCCAAAGATCTTGACGACACGCTCAGAATCATTTCGCTATGCAGAACATATTGGCTGGAAGTCGTTCGGCTGGAGACTGCCGAGAGGGGTTGATCTTCAAAAATGCCCGGAGCTTTGGCAAATAGTTACATCGCGCGAGATAGTTAGAGCTTCACGCGTTCTTGTACGCTTGACATAAAGACCAAGGGCATGAAGAAACGGGACGCAACGGGCATTTATGTTTGGAATGTATTGATGAAAGCGCATCACGGGCTGCGCGAGGTGGCGTTGCGGAGTATCGAGAACACCGGGATGTGTTTCTCGGACTTTGCGGTGCTGGAGGCGCTGCTGCATAAGGGCCCGATGGCGGTGAATACGATTGGGGCCAAAGTACATTTGACCAGCGGATCGATTACGACGGCGGTGGACAGGCTGGAGTCGCGGGGGCTGGTGGTGCGGCAGAACGATGCGTCCGACCGGCGGACACGGATCGTCGTGCTGACCGATGAAGGCCGCAAGCAGATTGAATCGATGTTTCGGGCGCATGAGGCCGATATGAATCGAGCGATGGACGTAATACCGGCTTCGGAACGTATGGAATTAATCGTGCTACTGAAGAAGCTGGGGCGCGCGGTCCAGGAAGATACAGCCGATCGCGTGGAGGAGTCGGCGCCGCTGTAGTTAACTGGTCGTATGTCCTTTGGCCAAGCGGATGTTCTGGCGCTCGAAAGCCGGCGGGCGAGTGAGATGGCGGAGTTGATCCGCATCAATGGAGGCCGTCCCTTTGTAGCGCCGTCGATGGTGGAAGTGCCGATTGCGGAGAACACTGAGGCATTTACATTTGCCGAGCGCTTGGCCGCGGGGGAGTTCGGCATGATGATCTTCCTAACGGGCGTGGGCGCGCGGATGCTGCATGCGGTGCTTGGGTCGCGTGGCGAGGATGCGCGGTTTATTGAAGATCTGCGGGGTCTGGCGGTCGTCGCGCGCGGGCCGAAGCCGATGGCGGTCCTGCGTGAGTGGGCAGTGCCGGTCTCGGTGAACGTCCCTGAACCCAATACGTGGCGGGAAGTGCTGACGTCAATTGAAAGCCGACCGGAAAAGTCGGTCGCGGTTCAGGAGTATGGCCGGAGCAGCAGCGAGTTGCTTCATGGGCTGTCACAGCAAGGCCGTAACGTAACCACTGTACCGGTTTATCAATGGAAATTGCCGGAAGATACGGCGCCGTTGGCTCAGGCGATTGCCGATTTGCTGGCGGGGCGATTTGCGGCTGCGCTGTTCACGACATCGACGCAGCTCGATCATTTGCTCGAGTTAGCGCGGCAGCAAAACCAGGAAGGCGCTGTGCTGGAGGCGCTACGGAAAACGTTTGTTGGTTCGATCGGCCCGACGTGTTCGGAGACGTTGCGGGCTCATGGGTTGGAGCCGGTGATGGAGCCGAGCCATCCCAAGATGGGTCTCCTGGTGCGCGAGGCGGCATTGGCGTTTGCTTCTAAAGAGTAAAGTAAAGTTCAGGTGCGGAAAACGGGCAAGAATGACGGCATCGTTGTATCGACTTTGAACGCGCGCACGGGCTTTGGCAAACTTTTGCGGCAGGTGGAAGATGGGCATCGCGCTCTCGTGATCGAGAAGCGCGGCACTCCCAAGGCCGTGCTCCTCAGCATCCGCGATTATGTACGGCTTGCCGCCCCCGAGCCGGAAGTGCTGAGGGTCATTGGCGAAGAGTCGCAGCGCAAAAGCACCGACAAGCTCACGGCGCGGCAGATCGACCAAGTCGTCAAAGCGGCGCGCGCCCAAAAACCAAAGCAAGGATGATCCCGCTGCGGCTCGTTATCGACACCAACATTGATCCTCGAATGCGCCGACGCCGCGCGGGCCGACTAAGCGTCTGCACGGGGTTGCTACAGCAGCAACGCCGATACCGAAATGCCTATCCCCACCAGGGCCGACGCAAGACCGGCGGCAAAGAGTGGGAATCGTTTCGTGAGAATGGCTAATGAAGAGAAAACGATGGCGATTTCGAGGAACACTTCGCCGCCATGAACGCGCACCGCTCTGGTGCCGGTATGCTTGCTTTCGTCCTGCAGCCCTTGCGCTTCCTTCTGGATCTCATCGCCGTCCTTCCGGTACTTGTCCGCTTGCTGATCGTAGCGCTTCACCACACCGGGATCACCCTTCACCTGCGTCACCACGTCGCGCGTTGTTTCGGAGACATAGCGCCGAATGGACTTGGCCTGGTAGTAGGCCCACTGGTCGGAACTACGCTGCTGGAGCAGCAACTCCTCGGTAGTCAGGTGCTGGCCCCATACCGATACCACGGCGAGTAAAGCCGCCACGATGGCCATGGTCCCCGCCACGCGCTTGTCGAAAGGTTCCTCGGCATGATGTACATGCTCTTCCACTTCCTCGTGAACCGACATAGGCACAAGCTACCATGAAGCCTAAGCGGGCTTCAGAAGGTTCGAGATTTCACGCACCAGCTTCTTGTAATTCAGGTCGTCCAGCGCGCGGAAGGGGAACCAGGAGCCATCCCGCCAGGACGAGAAGTACCATCGCGCGAACACGGCCAAGTGTTCGGTGCGCTTGCCCTCGGGTGTGGCGTGACGTGTTGCCTCATCCAGCTTTTCTCTGATTTCGCGATCGAGGGATTTACTGCGTTCTTGCTCATCGGGGAAGTCGAGAATGATCTGGCCTTGCCAATAGCCATCGAACAGCAGCCAGAGACTGAGCCGGCGATTTGCGGCGGTGCGCGTCAAAGCAACGCCTCGGAACCGCCTGGCATCCGCGACTACGTTGTCCCGAAGCGCGGAGACGGCGAGAGTACGTTCGATGCGCTTGTGAAGCTGCGCCGCCTGCTCGAAGTCCATGCCTTCACTGGCACGCTCGCGCGCGATGGTGAGCGAAGTGACGGCGGCGCGCCCGTTAGTCGAAAGGAAGTCCGCAACGCGCTGTGCCTCGCTCAGGTATTCCTCGCGCCCCACAATAAGTTGGCAGGGGCGCATGCAGAGGTTCATTTCGCCGTAGATACAGCCGGGATGATCGGGCGCGGGCACAAGCTGGCCCGTGCAGCGGCGAAGCTGAAACAGACCGAGCAGTTCTTCCTCATAACGCTGAGCGGCATCGCGGCTGGCGAACGGTCCGTAGACGCTCTGGGCGCGCTTCGGAATGCGGTTCATGATGTTCAAGCGCGGATAGCCCTCGATATCTCCGATCCCGACGAACCAGGGAATGCGAAGGCGAAGGCGCTTCAGGTAATCATCCGGATAGACGCCGCGCGCAAGGTTTAGCATCAGAAGCGACGTTTCGAGCTTTGATCCAGTGGGCCAGCAGGCAACTTCTGTCAGTTGATCGCGAAGGGCGGCGCGTCTTCCGTCGCTGCCGGTATACGATGAAACAAGCAGCCGGTTGAGGCGTTTGGGAAGATGAGCAGACCAACTCATGTGCGCAGGGCGGCCGTTTGGGCCACGCAAGAGGTAAATGCCGGAACCGGCGGGCAGTTGCGCGATCTGTTGCGGCAGATCGGCGGCATTTGGATGAACAGTGACAGGCTCTGGAATAATCACGCAAGTGGAACGATCGTCCCTTGAATTGTACAGAGAGGAATCGCGAGGCAAAGCCCTAGTCAGGCGGTGTACCGCCCTTAGCCCAGCCAATATTTACAGGCGGGGCTTGACAGTGACGAGCCTCAGACTAGAATAGGTGTTATTTCGCAATGCAGGGTTGCCAGCACGAGCGAACTGAGTTTCTCTATCGACGCGATGGCGTAGATTACGTCCGCTGTCTTGACTGCGGTCAAGTTTTCGAGTCCGAAGATCTGGATACGGTTCCGGTTTACGACGACGAGGAAGAGGGCCAGCCGAAAAAGCGCCGCTGACCGTTGGCCGGTTATCCGGACCGCGGCACAGCCTCGTTCATCGGAGACCATGCGTTCCTCACCGAATCGTTCATGTCGAGCTTGACCCGCACCACGCCATTACAGCGCAGCCTGTTGAAGGACCCGCTGCGCATCGTTTCAATTGGCGGAGGGACGGGTCTCTCCACGCTGCTTTCAGGTCTGAAGCAGTACGCACGAGGCGCTCAAAGGCCCGCAGTCCCGGGCCAGCCAGTGCTCGACATTACCGCTGTCGTCACGGTGACGGACGATGGGGGCAGTTCCGGGCGGCTGCGCCGGGACTTCGATATCCTGGCGCCGGGCGACATCCGGAACTGCATGGTTGCGCTGTCGGAAGACGAGGCGCTGCTGTCCCGCCTATTTCAATACCGCTTTTCCGGCGGCGCGGGACTGAAAGGCCATAGTTTCGGGAATCTGTTCCTGGCCGCGATGAACCAGATTACTGGCGATTTCGCCCATGCCGTTAAGCTATCGTCGGAGATTCTGGCGATTCGTGGCCGAATTTTTCCCTCGACATCGGCGAACGTTACGTTGGAGGCCCAGCTGTCCGACGGTTCGATCGTTCGCGGTGAATCGAAGATCAGCAAGAGCCGGCGCGCAATAGACATAGTTCGGGTTAGTCCCGGTGATTGCAGACCTCTTCCGGAGACCATTGATGCGATCCGCGGCGCGGACCTGATTACGCTCGGTCCGGGCTCCCTGTACACGAGCGTGATTCCTAATTTGCTGGTGAAGGGGATATCGGAAGCAATCGAGCGCTCGTCGGCGCTGAAGGTCTATTTCGTCAATCTGATGTGGCAGCCGGGCGAGACAATCGACTTTTCCGCATCACAGCACGTCGAGGCGATCAACAGGCACGCCCGGCGCAGTCTGACCGACTGTGTGGTTCTCAATACGGCTCCGATTTCACCCGCGCTGAAACGGAAATATGCGAAGCAGAGCGTGATGCCGGTGGAAAACGACTTCGAGAAGCTGGCAGCGCTTGGCGTGAAAGTGGTCACGGCGGACCTGGTTGGCGACGCAAATCTGGTGCGGCACGATCCCGAAGCATTAGCGGAAATCGTTCTGGATCTGGCGTCTCGGTCGCGGGCGAAGAAAGTCCGTGAACAGGTTTTGGTGCTGCAGCAAGGAAAGAAAGCATGAAGCAGGATTTGACGGTTATTATCCTGGCGGCGGGCCAGGGCACGCGCATGAAATCGAAGAAGGCCAAAGTGCTGCATGAGGCTGGTGGCGACACGATTTTGAATCACGTTATCCGGGCGGCCCTGACCGTTGCCGACGCATCGCGTGTTATCGCCGTGATCGGCCATCAGGCTGATCGTGTGCGTGAAAGCGTTACCGAGCCTATTGAGTTCGCGCTGCAGAGCGAGCAGAAAGGGTCTGGCCACGCAGTTCTTTGCGCGCAGCCATTTGTGGAACCGGGCGCCGAGGTGGTGATGGTCCTGAACGGCGATGGACCGCTGATCCGGCCTGACACGCTGCGGGCGCTGGCAGACGCCGTGCTCAAGGGGAGTAAAGGAGCAGTAGTAACGACTGAACTGGACGATCCCGCGGGCTATGGACGTATTGTTCGCAACCAGCAAGGCGGGATTGAGGCCATTGTTGAGGAGAGGTCAGCTTCGGCCGAAATACGACGTATCCGGGAAATCAACACCGGCGTCTACTGCTTCCGCTCGGTGCTGTGGGATTACTTAAAACAGATCCAGCCCACCAACGCGGCCGGCGAGTACTATGTGACGGACGTGGCCGGACTCATGACGCGGAATGGAGATGCCGTTTCGCCACTGCTGGTCAAAGACTCGACAGAGTTGCTCGGGATCAATACGCTGGTGGAACTCGCTGTTGCCGATGGCGTTCTGCGGCAGCGGAAGGCGCAGGAATTGATGCTGAGTGGCGTTACGATCGAGAACCCGGCGAGCGTCACAATCGATGCGGCGGTCAGGGTAGCTCCGGATACAGTGATTGAGGCGAACGTGCAGTTGCGTGGCAAGACGCGTGTCGGAGAGGACTGCCATATTGGCACCGGATCGGTGCTACGAAACTGCGTAGTAGAGGATAACGTTCGCATTCTGCCCTATGTGGTGGCAGAGGCGTCCCACATGGGCGCGAACGCGTGTGTTGGCCCATTCTCGCGGCTGCGCATGAACGCTCATGCAGGCGCGGGAACACATATCGGGAACTTTGTAGAGCTGAAGAAGACTACGCTGGGCGCGGGGTCCAAGGCCAATCATCTCGCGTATCTGGGGGACGCAACGATCGGCAGTGGAGTCAATATTGGAGCGGGCTCCATCACGTGCAATTACGACGGCGCGAAGAAGCACCAGACCCACATCGAAGACGGCGTTTTTGTGGGCAGCAACTCCACGCTGGTGGCTCCACTGACGATTCACAAAGGATCCTATGTGGCGGCGGGGTCTGTGATTACGAAGGAAGTGGAGGCCGATGCGCTGGCGATTGGACGATCGCGTCAGTCGGAAAAGTCAGGATGGGCAAAACGACGGCGCGAATTGAAGCAAGTTGAAAAGTAAAGCCCGCGACAACGCTTCGAATGTCGCGGGCCTTTTCGCCACTCACGGTCGTGGTTTTGTAGATTCTTATTCAATATCGCGCGGGCGCTTCTTGCGATTGCGCTTGCGGGCGAGAGCTTCCTTGGTACGGCGCTTTTCACCTGGCTTCAGGTAAAACGAATGCCGTTTGATTTCCTTAACGATGTCTTCTTGCTGAACTTTTCGTTTGAAGCGCCGTAGAGCGCTTTCTAAAGTCTCGCCATCCTGCAGATGGACTTCTGCCAAAAACGATTCACCACCTTCCAAGGCAGCGCTCCGAAGGCACACTTACCATTGGAGCACTTTTGTCAGTATATCAGCCGTCAAAACGTCAGTTTTGCGCCCAGTTGGGCCAGAGAAGACGAAACAGGCCAAATTATACGCTAAGGGCATGTAATGGGCAGGATGAGGTCCGACGAACGTTCGGAGACCGACTGCCTGGATCGCGTTTCTGCCGCGCGACCTCGCCGCCAGCGCCCTGCGCGAAACCCTCAAAGAGGTACTGGACGCCGTCGAACGCGTAACCGGCAAGCGGTGCCACACACGATAGGCCGCGTCGCGAAGGCGATCCGCCCAAGCCTCGTGGCCGATTCACAGAAGCTTCAAAGCAAGCTCGGCTGCCATCCTAAACGCGCCGATCTCGACCGCATCGTTATCGATGCTCGGATTTTCGCCCAGAACCATACCACCCAACTATACTTACTAAAAACCGCTAGTAGCCTGGAACGTTTTTGCATATAATTGCTTCAATTCAGGTTAGCCGCGAAAAAGCGGAGGACGTTTCTCCGCTAAGTCGCTCATAAAACGAAAGGTTGGTTATGAACCATCTACGTAAGATGTGTGCGCTGTTAGCGCTATTGGCGGCAGGTTGCCTCGCTGCATATTCCCAAGCTGTCACCGGCACAGTGTTGGGTACCGTAACGGATAGCAGTGGAGCCGTAGTCCCCAATGCCAAAGTGACGTTGACCGAAGTCAACACCGGGATTGTGCACAACGCTCAAACCAACGGGAGCGGCAACTATACGGTTCCCAATCTGCCGGAAGGCAACTATTCGGTAACAGTTGAAGCCTCAGGCTTCAAGAAGGAGACGAAACAGAACAACCGCGTCGACATCAATAGCAATGTCCGCGTCGATGCGGTGCTGCAGCCCGGTGAGATAAGTGAGACCGTGGTGGTCAACGCGGAACCGGCGCAGTTGCAGACCGACCGCGCCGATACCGGCCGTAGCCTCGGCACGATGCTGGTGTCGGAACTACCCGTCCTGGTTAGCAATCGCAACTATCAAGCCCTGCTAGCCCTCGTGCCCGGCACGTCGCCGCCGACAGAAGAGCACTCCCAGTTCTTTAACGCTTCGGACTCGCTGCAGACCCAGGTCAACGGGGCTCCGCGCGTGGCGAATAACTACCAAATCGAGGGCATCGACGACAACGAGCGCACCGGCCTACTGCAAGTCCTGATCCCGCCGCTCGAAGCAATTCAAACGGTGGACGTCTCCACCAGCAACCACTCCGTGGACTTGGGACGCGGCGCTGGCGCGGTCACTAACGTGATCCTAAAGTCGGGGACAAACCAATACCACGGCTCAGCCTACGAGTTCGTTCAGAACAACGATTTCGACGCCCGCAACTTCTTCCAGCCCTCGGTAGGCGCTGTCCACTACAACTACTATGGCGGCACCATCGGCGGGCCGATCAAAAAAAACAAGCTATTCTTCTTCGCCGACTTCTTGCGCACCTCAGATCACGAAGCCAATGCCAATACAGAGACGATACCGTCGCCCCTGTCGCGCACCGGCAACTTGAGCGAGGCCCTGGCCGGCGCCAACCCGGCTCTGGTTTACGATCCACAAACCGGGAATACGGCCACCGGTGTGGGAAGGACACCATTCCCCAACAATGTCATTCCCACATCGCGCCTGAACCCGATCGCGGTCAAGATTCTGGGCCTGCTGCCCGGGCCGAATGAGCACTACAGCACCCTGGCGCCGTCCAACAACTACTTCGCCCTCCTGCCCTTCACCAAGGACACCAACTTCACGGACGGGAAAGTGGACTATACCATCAACGACAAGGACCACCTCAGCGGTCGCTTCAGCTTCCAGCGTCCCGTGGTTTACCAAGCGCCCATTTTCGGCAATGCCGGCGGCGATGCCAACGGAGCGTTCGAGGGTACGGGAGTTCAGAAGACTTACAGTAGCGGCATCAACTGGACCCACGTTTTTTCGCCCACTCTGCTGAACGAATTCCGCTTTGGCGTCGCGCACTACCACAACACCGCGCAACAGACCGACTATGGATCGAACGATTCCACGAATCTGGGAATCCCTGGCATCAATATCAGCCAGTTCAACAGCGGGTTGGTGGGTATCAATATTGGCGCATTTACTGAACCGCTGGTGGGATATTCCGCCAGTTTGCCCTGGGTCCGCGCGGAGGCCAACATCGATTTGGTGGACAACGTGACCAAGACCTACGGTAACCACACCTTTACGCTCGGGTTCGATATGCGCCGCATCCGTGACGACCTGCTGCAGACGCAGACCTACAGTCCACGCGGTGCTTACTTTTTTGGCACCGCCCAAACGGCCTGCGCGGGCAGTTGCCAGCTCGCGAACGGCGCTACAAGCTCGGCGACCACCCCAAACAACACCACCTCATGGGCCAACGACCTCGCGAGCTTCCTGCTGGACAGCCCGCAGACGTCCAGCACCGGCCGCGACTTCAGTGGCACGTTCCCAACTTTCCGGCAGTGGTACTTCTTCCCCTACGCCGCCGATAGATGGCAAGTCAGCAAAAAGCTGACGTTGTCGTTAGGGCTGCGGTGGGAAATTTATCCGCCAGCCACGCCGGCCTTTCCGGGACAGTTCTCGAATTATATTCCATCGAATAACACGCTTGTGGTCGGGGGTGTGGGCGCCAACCCCAACAATGGGGGCTTGGTCAACCACCTGAACTACCTTGCCCCGCGCTTCGGACTGGCGTACCGCTTGACTGGCAAGACGGTTATCCGGACGGGTATCGGCATCAGTTACACCCCGTTTGAGGACAATACGTACATTAACAACAACTATCCGACAAAAGGCAACCTCGGAGCCGTACAAGGCACGAGCGCCTATACCTCGGCGCTCTACAACGGGTCCGTTTTGAATTTCGAGAGCGGTCTCCCAGTGCCCGCGCCGCAGCCAATCCCATCCAACGGGATCTACAGCGTCGCCGCTCTCGGCCAGAACGGTGCTACGGAAGCCTTCTTCCCGACAAACTACAAAAACCCTCACATCATTGCCTGGAACTTCTCGGTCCAGCAGGCGTTGCCCTATCATTTCACGGCGGATATTGCGTATGTTGGCAATCACGGCGTGGACATGGGCTCGTCGCAAAACCTCAACGCCAGTCCGCTAATCGCCCCCGCATCCGCGAACGACACCAAGTACCTGCCTTACTTCCCGCACACAGGCACCGTCACGCAGTATTTCGTGCCGGTGTCCTCGATGTACAACGGCCTGCAAGTGAAGATTGACCGGCGCTTCTCCTCCGGGCTAAGCATGACTTCCGCGTTTAGCTGGCAGAAGGGCATGGCCTACTACAACGGCGGCGACGACGATGGATTCTACGGCTTCTATCTGAACGGTCAACATCACCGTAATTGGGCGCTGAACGATTTCAATCGTACGGTGAGCTACGTGCAGAGCTACGTTTACCAACTACCCTTCGGCAAGGGGAAACCATTCCTGAACTCCGTTTCCTCAGGGCTCGACAAGGTTATCGGTGGATGGCAGATCGAGGGCATCCTGACGGTCATGACCGGACTTCCCTTCACGGTGACTTACAGCTCGACGTACTTGAACCTGCCCCAAGGCGGCACCAATACGCCGGAACAAGTGAATCAGAACGTCAAAATTCTGAACGGAATCAACACCACCTCGAACGGTGGAAGCCCGTGGTTTGATCCGACGGCGTTCGCCCCGCCACCTTGCCAGTCGGCGACACCCACCGCAGCTTGCCCAACGGGAGCCGCAGATCAACTCCCTGGCGCTGCCCAGCAGGTCGGCAATGTCGGACGCAATTCCATGATCGGGCCGGGATTCTTCAACTTGAATGCCGCTCTGGCCAAGACCACCCAATTCGGCGAACGCGTCACCATGCAGCTTCGGTTGGAAACTATAAATACAACCAACACCCCGCAGTTTGCGAATCCGAACGCCGGTTGCTGCACCGCGAACAACGCGAACTTCGGATTCGTGACCAGCACGCTCGGCAGCGGGTCTGGCTCGATCAACTCTGGCACCGGCGGCCCGCGCACCGTCCAATTGGCCGTAAAGTTCACCTTCTAGCGTTTCGAGAAGTTTAGCCACGGGTGCGGCCCGGGCCGCGCCGGTGGCTATCTCGGTTTTTCGAGACGATCCAGCATCTGCTGGATCTCGGGGTCGGGCTTTATGCGCAACGCCGCTTTGAAATGCTGGATGGCCTCCGGCACTCGGCCGGGTACCCCCGACAAGGCAATTCCAAGATTGACGTGCGCCTCGGCGGAATTGGGATCGATTTTCAATGCGGCTTCAAAATGTGAGATCGCTTCCTGCACCCGGCCGGTGCCCGCCAATACCACCCCGAGATTGTTGTGTGCGTCCACATAATCTCGCTTCAGGCGCAGAGCCTCCTCGAAATGTGGGATTGCCGCCTCCGGCTTGCCGCTTCTAGCCAGGTCGACACCCATGTTGTATTGCATTTCGGCGGCATTGGACTGCACCTGCGCCAGGTTGTTTCGCGCCTCCTCATAATCCGGCTTGAGGCGCAGTGCAGTTTGATACTCGGCGATCGCCTGCGGCATACTTCCGGGATTCGCAGCTAAAGCGTTGGCCAGATCGTTATGCGTGATGGGCGAATCGGGAAGCGCTCGCAACGCCTGCTGATAATGCGCGATCGCCTCGGGCATGCGTCCGGATTTTGCCAAGGCATTTCCGTAGTCGGTTTGCACGTTCGCGGCATTGGGTTCGATTTGGAGCGCGGCTTGATATTGCTTGATTGCTTCGGCGAATCGCCCCTCGTCGGCCAAAGCTACACCGAGATTATGGTGCGCAAGGTAGTTGCTGCTGGTGACATCGAGCGCATGACGAAAGAGGGTCTCGCTATTCCGCCAATATTGGATCTGTGCTTCGCACAGCACCGCACATGCCAAGCACGCGGCGATGGCCCCGGAAATGGCACCCTTGCTCTTAAGAACTTCCCGGAGACCCCATGCCAACATGATGCTCAAGCCCACCATCGGGAGGTACGTGTACCGATCAGCACGCGCTTGCGCGCCAACTTGGATGAGACCGATGACCGGCACAAGCGTTCCCAGATACCACAACCATCCCACCGCAAGGTAAGGACGCGAACGCCGCTCCCGCAGCACAACGATCGAGATGCCCGAGAGCAACAGGGTTGACAGTGCAATTTGCCATAGGGGCAAGTGGTGTGGATAGGGATAGAACGCTGCCAGCCTCGCTGGCCAAAACATCTTAACGATGTAGGCCGCGTACGAGACCACGGCGTTCTCCACCCGTAAACCAAGCGGGAATTGTCCAACTTCGCGGACCGCGCCACTGCTTCTTTGGACTAGGTAGGCCGCGACGGCGCTGGCTGCGGACAGTACCAGCAACGGAATCTTCACTCGCAGGGCTGAGCGGAGCGACTGGCGCAGCGGCCATTTATCGAGTAAAAACAGCACAAACGGAAGCGTCACGACCATCGGCTTGGACATGAGTCCCATGCAGAAGGCCAGCAGTGTAAGCCAATAATGCCGGCGGACATAGCTCCATAGCGCAAGGAACCAAAAGAACGCGCTGAGCACGTCTTTTCGCTCCGCGATCCAGGCAACGGATTCCACGTGTAAGGGGTGCACGGCGAAAAGAATGGCCACGAATGCGCTGGGCCACGCTGCGCCAGTGGCGGCGAGGAGGAATGCGAAGAGGAACACTGTGGCACACGCGTGAAGGAAGGCATTGGTGAAATGGTGCCCACCCGGTCGCATATCGAAGATCTCCACATCGAGTAGGTGCGAAAGGCGCGTCGCGGGAAACCAATTCGCGGCCTCCGCGCTGGTAACCGCCCAGACGATGCCGTCCATGGTAAGGCCGTTGCGCACGTGCGGGTTGTTGGTGACGTAGTCCGGATCGTCGAAGTTGACGAAGCCAAACCGGAAAACTGGCGCGTAGACCAATAGCGTGGTCAAGAAGAGCCCAAGACCAATGCCGACTATGAGAAAGCGGTTCGGCGCCGGCCGGGTTGTCTCAAATGCCGGGCCTGATGATGGCGCAGGGGGTTGCTTGGACACGCGCCCCCTGAGAGGAGAAGTTCTCTTGCGCAAGAGTGTCTGAAAGTCTTCAGCTATGATTCTACCTCCTCAAATGCGATCTTACGGGCCTCTCCGATTCCAGCCTTCATGAGCCGGTTCAGCGCTTCCCGGACCGCTTCATCGAGGTGTTTTTCGCAGAAAGCAGGGGAGTCACCCCTTTGCCGAGACGCAGCGAAACCACACCCATAAGCGCGATCTCAGCGCTGCTTCGGACGGCTTTTGTGGCGCGGACACTCGTGTCTGCAGCGCCGAGAATCGTCTCGGCGCACTGGTCCGCCTAAGAGTTGCTGGGCCGTGCGGCCACAGTTTCTGTATGGCCTTCTCTTGTCGTCGCTTGCCGCATGCTTACCCGCGGGGCCAGTGGCTCTGTGCGACCTGGCACTTGCACGTAGTCTTCCCTCACGGCAGGTATCCACCGCCCGATAAGGCTTCCGCCGCGAAGACAGGGCTGGTGGGACGTGTCGAGGATTACCCGTGGTCAAGCGCAAACCAGCAAGAACGTCTCGACACGATTGTCGAGACGGCAGACACGAGTGTCCGCGCCACCGATTAAGCCAGCTCTTGCGGAAACCGCTCCGTTGAGTGGCCGTCACCAAGCAACACAGCCAGGAACTTGATCAGCATTCTCATGAAGGCTTAGGCGGCGCTTTCGGCTGGCTGCGCACTTGAATCTCGAGCGCCACGTCACCGTCCGGCAGGCTTTGGTATCGGACCGTGACGCGCGACCTAACGCGGACAGTGCGATTCGTTTTGGTCTGTGGTTTAACGATGAAGGTTCGAATCTCAGGAGGATGCCCGAAAAGCGTTCGCGAGACAGTTACGTGCCCGGGATTCACATCGGTGACGGTGCCTGCAAAGAACTGCGGTCTGGGAGGAGGCGGAGCCGGCGCAGTTGGCTTCTCCTGAGCCGCAAGTAAGACCGGAATCAGGCCCAGCAGAGACAAGAGTGCCAGGCACGCAATTTGAGAAAGCTTCAACAATCGTGTTCCAGCCGAATTACCTATGTAGCACAAAACTCAAGGCAATTCGGACGCGCAGCTCATAAAACGATCGCCGGATGATAGGTATTAGGGAATTTTAACTCGCCAATCGCGATGAGCTCGCCCGCATACGAGATTGCTTTGACCCGTGGAGCGCCAGAGGATACAACGAACGGCGAAATGCGGAAGTCGCGGCCTTGACGAATCTGCGCTACGACGGTCTCGTCGATGTAGGCCGGGGGCATGCCGGGCAAGAGCTGCGCGGCGGGCATAACGGCATCATCCAGCCGATGAGCATCCGCTAGCGCCGCCAATTCATCCAAGGTCCTGGCCTGGTCGATGGTGAACTCGCCGCTGCGGGTACGGCGCAAGGCGGTGAGGATCGCGCCACAACCGAGAATCTGGCCGAGGTCGTGCGCGATGCCGCGAATATACGTACCGGCAGTGCAGGTGATGATCAAGCAGATCCGGTGCCCCTCAATGCTGAGGACATCCAGGCCCTTGACCTCAACGCTCACGGCGGGCAACTCGACGGGCTGCTGACGCCGAGCCAGTTTGTAAGCCGGCGTGCCCATAATCTTTTTGGCCGATACGGGAGGAGGAGTCTGCTCAAAGCGGCCTCGGAAGCGGTTCAGCGCCTCACTAACTTCGGATTGGGCGGGCAGCGGTGCGTCCGTTGACGTTACCTCTCCATCGGCATCGTAGGAATCCGAGACCAAGCCCAGGGTGAATTCAGCCGCGTAAGTCTTGTCATTGTTCCCGTAAAACTGCGCCAGGCGGGTAGCCGTTCCGGTGAGGAGCGCCAGGACGCCGGTGGCCATTGGATCAAGTGTGCCAAGATGCCCAACGCGCTTTGTACCAGCCAGCCGCCGCCACCGGTTCACTACGTCGTGACTGGTGCAGCCGGAGGGTTTGTCGATAATTACGAGGCCATTCATCAGTGTGAGCTTCAGCAATTGCAGTTGAACCAGAGGGCTCCGGGAAAGCTAGGTTAGCCTTGTAGGAGAACACCGGAAGGAAGAGCCTAGGCAGGAGCGAAACGCGGATTGGAAGAAGAGGTACTGGGAAAAGCTTACGACGGACGCCTGATGCGGCGGTTGCTCACCTATCTGCGGCCGTACAAGGTCTCCATAGCCGTTTCGCTCGTGCTGTTGCTATTCGACTCTCTACTTCAGATTATCGGACCGCTGCTGACAAAGCTGGCGGTGGACCGCTATTTGGCGCCGGCGCGGCACCTCATGCCCACTCCGCTCGATGGCTGGCTTTCAAAGAATCCGCGGACGGGTTTATCGCAACTGGTGGGCCTGTACCTGGTGTCGGTGATCCTTGGATTCGCCTTCGACTTCGGCCAAACATACTTGATGCAGTGGACCGGCCAAAGGGCGATGTTCGATCTGCGCCGCCAATTGATGGCTCATTTGCAGACCCTGGATATCGCCTATTACGACAAGAATCCGGTCGGACGGCTGGTGACGCGGTTGACTACGGACGTCGACGTTTTGAACGATCTTTTCGCATCGGGACTAGTCACGATCATCGGCGACATTCTGATGCTGACCTTTGTCCTGGCCGTGATGTTCCGGCTGAGTCCTGGCATGACGGGCCTGATGCTGGCGGTGATGCCGTTGGTGCTGCTGGTCACCATCCAGTTCCGCCGCACTGCATCGCAGAGCTATCGGCGCATACGAGTTGCGATCGCTAAGATCAACGCCTATTTGCAGGAGCATGTGGCCGGAATGGCCGTGCTGCAGCTCTTCAATCGCGAGGAGCGGAGCAAGGCGGAATTTGCGGAGATCAATCAGAGTCACCTGGAGGCATTTAAGGACTCGATTACGGCTTACGGCTGGTTCTATCCGGTCGTGGAGTTCCTGGGCATGATGGCGTTGGCGATGCTGCTTGCTTACGGTGGTTGGCGAATCCGGCAGGGCGCCCTGACGCTCGGCATACTGGTGGCCTTTTTTCAATATGGCTTGCGATTCTTCCGCCCAATACAGGACCTCAGCGAGAAATACAACATCCTGCAAGGGGCGATGGCAGCATCCGAACGCATTTTTAAACTGCTCGACACGCAGCCCCGCATCGTCTCGCCGGTTACGCCTGTTCCCTTCCCCGACGGGCCGTTGGACATCGAGTTCGACCGCGTCTGGTTCGCTTACAACGACGAAGACTGGGTGCTCCGCGACGTGAGTTTCCGCGTTGCGCCGGGTGAGACGCTCGCCATTGTCGGCCACACTGGCGCGGGAAAAACGACTTTGACGAACCTGCTGCTACGTTTCTACGATGTCCAGCGCGGAGCGGTGCGCGTGGGTGGTGTGGACGTACGCGAGTTCGATCCGATCGAGCTGCGGCGCCGGTTCGGAGTGGTTTTGCAGGACCCGTATTTGTTTACCGGGACAGTGGAGAGCAACATCCGCTTGGGGACAACGGCCATCACATCTGCGCGTGTTCGCGAAGCGGCCGAACAGGTGAATCTGCTCGACTTCATCGCTGCTCTTCCGGAGCAGTTCGATACTCCGGTGCGCGAGCGCGGCCAAGGCTTCTCGACCGGCCAGAAGCAGTTGATCAGTTTCGCCCGCGCACTGGCGCTCAATCCCCGGATTCTGATCCTGGATGAAGCGACCTCGAGCGTAGATACGGAAACGGAACTGCGCGTCCGCGAAGCGCTCGGGCGATTGATAGAGGGCCGCACATCGGTGGTCATCGCGCACCGGCTATCGACCATTCAGCGTGCCGACCGAATCCTGGTCATGCATAAAGCGGAACTGCGCGAGATCGGCACGCATCAGGAATTATTGGCGAAGCGCGGCATCTATTGGAAGCTCTATCAACTGCAGTACAAAGAGCAAGAGCTCGCGCCGGTCGAAAGCTTATAGCGTTCGCGCGGTAACCAGCAGCGATTCTTCCGAGCGGTGGTGCAATTGCACCGATTGCACTCCGTCAATACAAGTTCGCGGGATCGAACATGAAAGGGAGTTCATCGATGGATCAATTCTTATCCGGTAAAAAGGCAATCGTGACCGGCGGTTCCAAAGGTATCGGCTTTGCTATCGCACAAGCGCTACTCGAGCAGGGCGCAGATGTGCTCTTGTGCGGCAGAGGCGAAGCGAGCGTGGTGGAAGCAGCATCAAAACTGCAGGCAGCCACGCCGGGACAGAAGGTGGTGGGACGCAAGGCGGATGTGTCGAGCAGCCGGGAGGTAGAGGACTTGTTCGCCGCCGCCGATCGTGTGCTGGGCGGACTCGACATTCTGATCAATAACGCCGGAAGCGGCACGTTCCGGGCGACCGCGGATCTCACGGTTGAGGAATGGGACCGGGTGATCAGCACAAATTTGTCAGGCGCCTTCTATTGCAGCCGAGAGGCTTTGCTCCGATTTCGCACTGCTAAACAAGGGGCCATTATCAACATCAGCAGCTTAGCCGGGAAAAATCCGTTTGCGGGTGGTTCAGCGTACAATGCGTCGAAGTTCGGTTTGAACGGATTCAGCGAAGCGATGATGCTCGATCACCGCAACGATGGCGTCCGTGTGAGCACGATCATGCCGGGCAGTGTCGACACTGGTTTCGGAGGGAATCCCGGCGGCCAAAGATCTGACTGGAAGATAGCTCCCGAAGATATTGCGGAGATTGTGCTCGACATTTTGCGCAAACCATTGAGAACCCTTGTCAGCAGGGTTGAAGTGAGGCCATCCAGGCCTCAAAAGGGCTAGCGGGTTACCGTGTACCATTCAAAAATTCTTAGCAAAACCCGGCTTAGCACGCAGCCGGAAAAACCTGAGAACAGAAAAGCATCAAAGACTATTCACGAAACAAGTGCCCATGACGATGAAGGGAAGTAGAAGCAGCGAAGGATTTGGTCCTGCGAATGCTTATCTGAGGGTGACTTGGCCTGGCTTTTGACAATCTCAAGCCGGTCAGAAAGAGGAACACGGATATGAGCCGGCTCCATAAAGCGCTAGACCCGACGAGGACGGGTAAAGACGCTGAATCTCTAGAACGGACCTTACGAAAACTGGTTGTCGGCCAAGACGAAGCGATTGACCAGATTGTGAACATCTTCCAGATGTACCTGACGGGGTTGACAGCGCCAGGCCGACCCGTAGGTAACTTTCTGTTTCTCGGGCCGACGGGCTCCGGGAAGACTCGTACCGTGGAAGCCACGGCCGAGGCGTTGGTAAACAATCCGCGGGCGATTATCAAGATCGATTGTGCCGAGTTCCAGCACAGCCATGAGATCGCCAAATTGATCGGTTCGCCTCCGGGTTACCTGGGTCACCGTGAGACACATCCTCTATTGAGCCAGGAAGTCATCAATCAGTACCATACCGACACGGTGAAGATCGGCTTCATCCTGTTCGATGAGATCGAAAAGGCGAGCGACGCGCTTTGGAATCTTTTGCTGGGCATTCTCGATAAAGCGACGCTTACGCTGGGCGATAACCGGAAGGTCGACTTCTCTCGCGCGATGATCTTCATGACCAGCAATCTGGGCGCTGGTGAAATGAGTAATCTGATGGCTCCAAAGCTTGGGTTCCGAGCCGCGCCGCTCGCCGGCAAGGCCGCGGAAGCAGCCACTGAAGAACTGAACCAGAAGATGTCCCGTAGCGGAGTCGAAGCGGCACGCAGAAAGTTCACCCCCGAGTTTATGAACCGCATCGACAAGGTCGTCGTGTTCAAATCGCTCGGCCAGCCGGAACTTCGCCGGATTCTCGATCTTGAATTGGGTCAGGTGCAGCAGCGGGTCTTGTCCTCGCCGTTCGATAAGGCGTTCGTCATCACGGCGACGCCGGATTGTAAGGACTTTCTGCTGGAACAAGGCACCGATATCAAATATGGAGCGCGCCATCTAAAGCGGGCAATTGAACGCCTTTTGGTACAACCTTTATCCAATTTGATTGCGACCAACCAGGTAAATGGAGGCGACTGGATACAAGCAGACCTTCATTCGGAATCAAAATCTCTGGTTTTCACAAAAGAAGAGGAGGGTATGGAGGTCCATGCTATGGCCAGCCTCATCGGCGACAGCTTCCGTATTCCGCCTTTCGTGGCGGCGGCCTCGGTGAACCCGGATCAGGGCAAAACACAGACGGCCAAGAACTCGAAGAAGTAGCAACAATCGTTCGCAATTTCGATCAGGGCGGGGTCATTCCCGCCCTTTTCTTTTGTCCGCCATCGTTCCGCCGCGTTTGCGAGTTCTACCTCCGCGCTAGACTGTAGACATTCGAATCCTGGTCCATACCTAAGATGGCCATAACAAACGCCAAATCAACCGTATCTGTCACACCCCCTTCAGCTCCCGCCAGCGTGAGCACCCGCAGTGCGCTAGCCATGATCATGGTGCTTTTTTTCATTTGGGGATCAATCACCTCCCTAAATGACATCCTGATCCCGCACCTGAAAAGCATCTTCACCTTGAACTATGCCGAGGCCATGCTGGTGCAGACCATGTTCTTCTCGGCCTATTTTGTATTCGCTTACCCGTCGGGGCGAATGATCGAGTGGATCGGCTACAAACGGACCATGGTGGCGGGTTTGGTGATCTTAGCTTCGGGGGCATTGCTTTTCATTCCGGCGGCCCGGGTCGTCTCGTTTCCTCTATTCCTGTTTGCGTTTGCGATTCTCGCGGCTGGGATGACGTTTCTTCAGGTATCGGCCAACCCGTATGTGTCGGTTTTGGGACAACCCGAAACGGCCGCGGCGCGGCTAAATCTCGCCGGAGTGTTCAATTCCCTAGGCACCACCGTAGCGCCCTATATCGGCAGCATCCTGATCTTGAGCGCGGCGCCGCTAAGCGCGCTCGCGATCAGCAAGCTTGCTCCGGCTGCGCTGCAGGCCTACCGCATGGAACAGGCGTCTTCGGTCAAAATGCCCTACCTATTTATCGCCGGCGTCCTGCTGTTATTTTCCGTGGCGATCGGGCTTTTCAAATTGCCTCCTATTTCCAGCCACGATCCAACTCTCGCTGGAGATCCGGCGGCGATGGGGAGCATCTGGAAGTACCGCCATCTCGTACTGGGAGTGCTGGGCATTTTTGTCTATGTCGGCGCGGAAGTGACGGTGGGCAGCCTGATCGCCAACTACATCAGCCAGCCGGATATAGGGAATATGTCAATTCAGGCAGCGGCAAAGTATTTGTCGGTCTACTGGGGCGGTTTGATGGTGGGGCGGTTCCTGGGCGCGAGCGCGCTTCGGCGGGCGCCTTCGCATACCGTCCTGGCAATCGCTGGCGTCGTCGCGCTGATCCTGACTCTGGTCTCGGTCGCGACATCTGGGCACCTCGCAATGTGGTCTATGCTGCTGATCGGATTATTTGAATCGATCATGTGGCCCAACATTTTCACTTTGGCGATTGCCGGCCTCGGCCCGCTCACCAGCCGCGGCTCCGGGCTGCTGATCGCCGCCATCATCGGGGGAGCGATCATTCCGCTGGCGCAGGGTTTTCTGGCCGACCACATTGGTCTGCACCATTCGTTCCTCCTGGTTGCGTTGCCCTATATCTACATCGCCTATTACGGGTTCAAAGGGTACA
The DNA here is from genome assembly GCA_036269625.1 of Bryobacteraceae bacterium. GTDB lineage: Bacteria > Acidobacteriota > Terriglobia > Bryobacterales > Bryobacteraceae > Bog-105. The sequence continues at coordinate 40,043 of DATBEF010000103.1, forward strand.
AGCCGCGCGTAATAGCAAGCTAGTCTCATGGACAAACCCGCCAGCGGCAATTGCATCTTCTGCAAGATTGTGGCGCGTGACGCTCCCGGAAGCCTGGTTTATGAGGACGAGGAGACGGTAGCGTTTCTCGACCTGCAACCGCTCTTTCCAGGCCACGTTCTGGTTTCGCCTCGCGGACATTATGAGACGCTTTCCGACCTTCCGGCGCCGATGATCGAGCCTCTATTTGCGACGGCGCAGCTTCTGACCAAAGCGGTCGAAGCTGCTCTCAAGGCAGAAGGAACGTTCGTCGCCATTAACAACCGGGTCAGCCAAAGCGTCCCGCATCTTCACGTGCATGTGGTTCCACGGCGGCGCAAGGATGGATTGAAGGGCTTCTTTTGGCCGAAGAATCCTTACCGCGACGATGAAGAACGAGAATCGATCCGAGTCGCGATCGAGCAAACGGCGCGAGATCTGAAATCCCGGGAGTTGTAGCGCAAAGGGCGCGGATGCGCGCCGCCAGTCAATACAGGAACTCGCCTGGTTTTGGGCTGGCGCGCCCAACGCCGCGCCCGTTTTGCGCGGTTCCTCAAAACCTTCAGTTTGACCGCAAGATCTGGATGGCGTCCCGTTCCCCGGGCGGATATCGTCGGAACATGCACAAGACGATTGAACCCACAATTCTTTATTTTGGAACGCCTGTCGCCCTCATCAGCACAATAAACCCGGACGGCACGGCCAACCTCGCTCCAATGTCGTCGGCCTGGTGGCTTGGTTGGACGTGCATGCTTGGCCTCGGCCAAATGGGTCAGACTTCCGACAACCTGATTCGCACTCGCGAGTGCGTAATCAATCTGCCGTCGCGGGATCTGGTTTCGCATGTCGACCGTCTGGCGCTGACCACCGGCAAAGACCCGGTGCCGGAGAAGAAACGCGATTGGGGATACCAATTCCAACCCGACAAGTTTGCCGTCGCAGGGTTGACGCCTGTTGAGTCGGAATCAGTAACGCCGCCACGCGTGCTTGAGTGCCCTGTGCAGATGGAGGGCATTGTGCACCAATATGGTGCGTTCGGTCAAAATGTAAATGCCAATGCGTTTGAGGTACACATCGTCAAGCTGCACGTTGACGAAAAGCTGCTGATTGGGGATGGCCCCCGCCCGCACATTGATCCTACCCGCTGGAGTCCCCTGATTATGAGCTTCTGCCGATTCTTTGGGCTGGGCGGCGAAGTGCATCCTTCGCGTTTGGCAGCATCTAATTTCATGAAGTTCGTGCACCCGGGGGACCGCGCCCAGGCCATCGAATGAGGAACCGGTTCTGAGTGCGCGATAGGAGGTATTCCATGAACCGTCAACTATCGAATTTGAAAGCAAGAGATGGAGTGTCAGTGATGCGGAACGCTGATAGATTCGTAGACATGAAGGCATTGTTTGAAGCATCGGTTATGGAGTCTGTGGCTGATACCGAAAGCGATCCGCGTTGGGGATTCATCGTGAACCGCGACGCGACGGCGGACGGAAAATTCTATTACTCCGTCAGAACGACCGGCGTCTACTGCCGTCCCTCGTGCGCATCACGTCGCGCGAAGCCGGAGAACGTGACATTTTACGCATCCCGTGAGGAAGCCGAGAAAGCAGGGTTCCGCCCCTGCAAACGCTGCGAGCCGGACCAGCCATCGAAGGCGGAACGGCACTCCCAGGCAATTACCGCTGTGTGCCGCACGATCGAGGAATCGGAAGAAATGCCTAAGCTTGAACAACTCGCGCAACAGGCGGGCTTGAGTGCGTACCATTTCCATCGTTTGTTCAAGGCCGAAACCGGCCTTACGCCCAAAGAGTTCGCAGCGGCGCATCGCGACAAACGCGTCCGGAAAACGCTCAGCTCCAGTGCTTCGGTGACGGACGCCATCTACGACGCGGGATATAACTCGAACGGGAACTTTTATCGAACTGCCGACAATGTGCTCGGGATGACGCCCTCAGACTATCGCGCCGGCGGCGCCCGGACAGACATAAGCTTCGCCGTGGGCGAATGCTCGCTCGGTTCAATTCTCGTCGCCAAAAGCGAACGCGGCATTTGCGCCATTCTTCTGGGTGACGACCCGGAGGCGCTCACACGCAATCTTCAAGACCAATTCCCGCGGGCCAATCTGATCGGCGGGGACTCTGAGTTCGAACAGCTTGTGGCCAAGGTGGTCGGCTTTGTGGAAGCGCCTGCAGTTGGACTGAACCTTCCGCTAGATGTCCGGGGTACGGCTTTTCAGCAGCGCGTGTGGCAGGCGCTCCAAAGGATTCCGGCCGGTTCCACCGCGAGCTACACCGAAATCGCCAGGCTTATTGGTTCGCCGAGTTCGGTGCGGGCAGTTGCCCAGGCTTGCGGCGCGAACCCCTTAGCCGTTGCGATTCCCTGCCATCGCGTGGTGCGTCATGATGGCGAATTGTCGGGATATCGATGGGGCATTGAACGAAAGCGGGCTCTCTTGGAGCGCGACGCACGAGCATGAGCGCAGAAGCAAAGATGATCGTCTCATCAGACAAAGGCGTTTCAGATCGCGTCGGCGCCATCGACTGGGGACATGTATCGCAGGAACTCGATGCTCAGGGCAATGCCATGGTTGAGCGCATTCTTTCTCCCGAGGAATGCCGTTCTATCAGTAGCCTTTACCCAAACGACAGCATCTTCCGCAGCCGCGTGGTTATGGGGCAGCACGGCTTTGGGCGCGGAGAATACAAATATTTCGCCAATCCGTTGCCCACTCTTGTTCGGGACCTTCGGACGGCGGCGTATCCACATCTCGTTCCGATCGCCAATCGCTGGAACAAGGCGATGGGAATCGATGTGCATTACCCGGGGGCTCACGCCGAATTTATCGAGCGTTGCCATAAGGCGGGACAAGTCAGGCCAACGCCGCTCTTGCTCCAATACCAAGTCGATGACTACAACTGCCTGCACCAGGACCTTTACGGCGAGCACGTTTTCCCACTTCAGCTCGCTATTCTGTTGGACGAACCCGGTCGAGACTTCACAGGCGGCGAGTTCATCATGACCGAGCAGCGCCCGCGTCTTCAGACCCGGCCAATGGTCGTGCCTTTGCATCAGGGCGATGGCGTCATTTTTGCGGTTTGTAACCGCCCTGTTCAAGGCACGCGGCGTACGTATCGAGTGAATCTCAGGCATGGCGTGAGCCGTATCCGCTCGGGGCGCCGCCACACGCTAGGAATCATTTTTCACGACGCAGCGTGACGTTTGGCACGTTCAAGCCTTCCCGTAATACCGGCTGCGACGATCGCTCGCCCTACTGGTTGTGCCAGGCGCGCAGTTCCGATTGCTGAGTATGGTCCCGACCGGTGCGGTCGCCGGTGAGAGTGAGATTGCCGTTCTCGACAATTTTTGAAATGTCCTCCTCTTCCCAGTAGCCGCCCTTTACTGGACGGCTTGCGTCGGTGGCCATGTATACCCGAGAATACCGAAGCTTCTCAGATTAAATCTCCGCCTGTCCCAATTCCGACCCAATTCCGACCCCCAAGGCCGACAGAATTCCAACAAAATTCCGACACCATCGGCGAATTGAAAGCGAATTGGGGGAAGCGAATTGGAAGCGAATTGGAAGCGAATTGGGAAGCGAATTGGGACAGGCGGAGATTTAATCCGGGGAGCCTCAGCATTTTCCGGTGCTACATCGCCGCCAACGCGGCCAAAAACGACCGGCTGATCGGTCTGCTATAGAATTGGACACACAGCAGCTCTCAGGAAGGTAGTCGAGCGATTTGAAGGTCACCAGGCGTGCTTTTCTACGAACAGCGGTGGCTCTCAATGCAACCGCTGTGTGGAGTCGTGGCGCCGCTGCGCCGTCGCGCATCTCATGGCAGGAGCGGCGCGAGCTCTTTCCGGAAGGCGTTGCATCCGGCGATCCCGATTTCTCGAGCGTTCTTTTGTGGACGCGCCGCGATCCCAGCCCGGAGCATCCGGTTGACGAACTAATCGTGGAGGTCGCGGAAGATCCGCTCTTTGAACGTGTTCTTGCCGCGACCCACGCCGCAATTTCCGAGGCTGCTGATTGGACGCGTCGCGTGCTCGTTGGCGGGCTGAAGCCTTCCACTTTGTACTGGTATCGTTTCTCCGATCCTCGCGGCAACGGAAGCCGTGTTGGCCGCACCATGACTGCTCCAGCCGAACAGGATGCTCGGCCCGTGCGCTTCGCTTTCATCAGTTGTCAGAATGCCAACCAAGGCGCCCAGAATGCCTATCGGCGCATGATTTTTGAAGATGAACGCGCGCCCGAGCAGGATCGATTGGACTTCGTATTGCATCTCGGCGACTTCATCTACGAACTCGTCTGGTATCCGGAAGATCGCCCTCAAGGCATGTATGACCGTCGTTTGCGCGACATCGTGCGCTACGAACACGGCGAGAAGATTGACGA
>DATBEF010000228.1:0-79192 GCA_036269625.1 Bryobacteraceae bacterium
GACTTCAACTCCTCCGGCGCTGTGCCGCTCCAGAACGCTTCGAGGGCATTCGCACGCACTCTCGCTTCGCCGTCTTCGAGCGCGGCTGGCAGCCAATCAAGTTCGCGGGTGACCTTCACCATAAGGGTCGCCGCTCGCGACCGCACCTTCAGATCCGGGTGCTGCAGGAGTTTCTTCACGACAGGAATCTGGTGTGCGCTACGCGCCGTAACGGCCAGGAGATCCAGAGCCCTCATGCTCGTACGTACGTCCCGCTCACCGCTGCGTTCTACTTCATCTGCCGCATGACGGAACAGCTTCCACTCAAAGAACGGATCGATCCGTTTGGCGCGCTCGACCAGGAAGTGTGCCTGATCTGTCCCCAGGTGAAACGGGCTGCAGATAACCCCAACTAAAGATCCACCGGCAAGCAGCGTTTTAAGAAGATATTTGCCCCCCGGAGTGTCGGCAAATTCAAGTACGACGTTGATCGAACTCTGCAGGAACTCGTCCTCAAACTCCTCCGAAAAGTCCCGGATCTCCCGCGTCGATTTCATCGGGTTCTTTTCGAAGTCGAGAACCGCCTGCTTCAGCTTCGGCGTCAGCACAGAGCCAGGATTCGTACTGTCCACAGCCACTACGCCCTGATTGCCAGGTTTTTCGGGGGGCTTAGTGTTACTCGGTGTCATGGCCATGTCTTTCGACCTGCATACACCCTATCGGCCATTTCAGTGAAAAGAATAGGGTCCGTCAGGACGCAATTTCTTCCCTGCCGGATGGCAACCGTTTAGAATCGCAACATGACCGCAACCCTCACTCGTTTCCAAAGCGCCCGCGTCGCCGAATTTAAGGAATCCGTCATTCGCGAGATGACCCGTCTTTCGCTGAAGCATGGCGCGGTCAACCTTTCGCAGGGCTTTCCGGATTTCCCAGCTCCGGCGGAACTCAAGGCCGCGGCTCAACAGGCAATTGAGGAGGACCTCAATCAGTACTCCATCACATGGGGCTTAAAGCCTTTCCGCGATGCCATTTCCGGTTATTACAAACAGTTCTATAACCTGGATGTAGACCCCGAGCGCGAGCTCACCGTCTGCTGCGGTGCGACCGAGGGCATGATTGCGGCCATGCTCGCATTGTTGAACCCCGGCGACGAAGTCATTGTCTTCGAACCGTTCTACGAGAATTACTGGCCCGATTCGCAGCTTAGCGGCGCCGTATGCCGATACGTTACTCTCCATCCTCCCGATTGGAGCTTCGACCCTGCCCAGCTTCGCGCAGCATTCACTTCAAAAACCCGCGCCGTAATTCTCAATTCACCGAATAATCCCACCGGCCGTGTCTTCTCCCGCGCGGAGCTGACGCTTCTGGGCGAGCTGTGCCAGGAGTTTGATGCCCTGCTGATCACCGACGAAATCTACGAGCATATTGTTTTTGACGGGACCAGCCATATTCCCCCAATTACTTTGCCTGGCATGCGCGATCGCTGCGTATTGGTGAATAGCCTTAGCAAAACTTATTCGGTCACTGGATGGCGAGTGGGCTGGGTGATTGCGCCACCCGAACTGACGGCGTCAATCCGGAAGGTGCACGACTTCCTCACAGTCGGTGCTGCGTCGCCCCTGCAACAGGCCGGGATCACCGCGCTCGCGCTGCCGCGTTCGTATTACGCTGAACTCGCGGAAACCTATCAGGCCAAGCGCGACCTGCTGGTCGGCATTCTTGAGAAAGCCGGGTTCCGCTGCTCGATCCCGAAGGGGGCTTACTACATCATGACGGACATCTCCGGGTTCAACTTCTCGAGCGATGTTGCCTTCTGCAAGCACCTGGTTGAAGACATTGGCGTCGGCGCGGTACCCGGTTCCAGCTTTTTTTCGAAACCGGAGATCGGGGCGCATTTAGTACGTTTCTGCTTCGCGAAAAGGCGCGAAACCATGTTAGCGGCGGCCGAGCGTCTTGAACGCCTGGCTTGACGGCTGTGCCCGCCTCCGTGCCAGGGCGTCACCAGCCTGGTTCGTTCTCGCACTGACCGATCGCTGTGGAACGCCTGGGCAACTTCCCGGTTGACCTAACAATTCACGCCCGATGCCAAGAATCCCCCGTCCACCACAATCGTCTGCCCGGTGATATAGCTGGCCGCATCGGAGGCAAGCAAGATCGCCGCGCCCACCAGTTCCGCGATCTTGCCAAACCGCTTCATCGGCGTGCGGGCCAGCAGTTCGCGGCCGCGATCAGTGCCGTCCAGCAAGCCCGAGTTCAGCTCGGTCCGAAACACTCCCGGCGCGACAGCATTCACGTTCACGCCCTTGGGCGCCCACTCTACGGCCAAGCTTCGGGTCAGTCCCAACACAGCTGCTTTCGACGTTGCGTACGCCGCCACTTCGAGCAGACTCACAAACGAATTCAGCGAAGCAATGTTAATAACTCGCCCGCGCCCGCTCTCAACCAGCGGTTCATAAAAACTCTGGCATGAACGCAGCATGCCGGTTACGTTAACATCCATCAGGGCGTTCCATTCGCCTTCGCCGATGGTATGCGTCGGTTTTCTGAAGATCTGCCCGGCGGCGTTCAGCAAAATATCCACGCGGCCAAAATCCTGCAAGATTGCATCGCGCAGCGCATCGATGGACTCGCGGCTTGCGGCGTCGACAGAGCGCCGCAGCGTCTTTCTACCCAAACCCTCAATTTCACTTCCCACTTCATTGACCAGCGCTTCTCTACGTCCGGTGGCCACCACATCCGCTCCCGCCTCCGCTAATCCAAGCGCCATGGCACGCCCGATGCCAGACGTTCCGCCCATCACGACGGCCAGCCGCCCGGAAAGATTAAACAGTTGATGTGACATTGCCCTCTATTCTGCTACAAAGGGGTTTCGTGCCTTTAGCCATCTATCCCGGTTCATTCGACCCCTTAACCAAGGGACATCTCGACCTCATCAACCGCGGTTCGCGGCTCTTTGGCCGTATCATTGTCGCCGTCCTCGTCAACGCCGATAAGGCGCCATTATTCAGCGTGGACGAGCGGCTTGAAATGGTCCGCCACGCAACCGGCAACATAGCCAACGTGGAGGTGGATTCGTTTAGCGGCCTACTGGTGCACTATGCAGCTCGGAAGGGAGCAAACGTCTTATTGCGCGGCCTTCGCACCATCTCCGATTATGAAATCGAACGCGAGATGGACGCGATCAACCGGCGGCTTCGACCCGAGATCGAAACCGTCTGTCTTATGGCCACAGAGCCCTATTTACATGTCAGTTCCCGGCGCGTGAAGGAGATTGCCGCGCTCGGCGGCGATGTCTCCAGCTTCATCCCCGATTTCATTTCCGAGCGCCTTCGCGCTAAATTACAAGGTAAGGATCTAATCTAAGTAAAATGCAAGCGACCCTAGAAATCGCCGAACGGATCTCCCTGATCAGCGTCTCCTCCACGATGAAGGTGTCCGCTGATGCGGACAAGCTGCGTCGCGAAGGCGTGGACGTGGTTGACTTTGGAGCGGGCGAACCGGACTTTCCTACGCCTGCCAACATCAAGCAAGCCGCCATCGACGCACTTGCCAACAACTTTACGAAATACACGGCGGTCGGCGGCACGCCGGAATTGCGCGAGGCGATCTGCGCCCGGCACCGCGCGGATTTCGGGACCAATTACTCTGCTTCCGAGTGCCTGGTCACCGTAGGCGGAAAGCATGCCATCTTCAACCTCATACAGGCTCTGATCAACCCTGGCGACGAGGTCATCATTCCCGTTCCTTACTGGGTGACTTACAAGGACGTGGTGAATTATGCCGGCGGGAAGTGCGTTTTTGTCGAGACCGACGAGCACGCGGGCTTTGAAGTGACGGCCGCGATGATTGAACGGCATCTGACGCCCCGCACCAAACTGGTAATCATTAATTCGCCGTCAAATCCGAGCGGCGCCGTGATCTCGAAATCCGAGTTCTTCGCCATCTATAAGTTGACTGCGGAGCGCGGTGTTTTCCTGATGACCGACGAATGCTACTGCCATTTCGTCTACGACGGTCAGCCCTTCTCGATCGCTGCTACGCCAGGCGCCAAGGAAACAGTGGTAGTGGCGGGGTCCCTATCGAAGACGTATGCCATGACTGGTTGGCGCGTTGGCTTCGCCTTGGCGCCTGCTCCGATTATCTCGGCCATGAACAAGCTGCAAAGCCACAGCACATCGAACCCCACATCGATTGCTCAGAAAGCCGCCGTCGAAGCGATGCGAGGCCCGCAGGGCTCCATTCCCGAGATGCTGGCGGAATATCGCAAACGCCGCGACTTCGTTGTGAATCGTTTGCTGCAGATTCCGGGCGTTTCCATCGCCATGCCGAAGGGCGCTTTCTACGCATATCCGAACATCAGCGTCGCCTTTGCGAGCGGCCGCATCAAGAACTCGCTCGACTTCGCCGCCGAACTGCTTGCCAAAGCCCATGTGGCCGTAGTCCCCGGTGAAGCATTCGGCACAAACGATCACGTACGCATCTCCTATGCAACGTCGATGCACGAACTCGAGCGCGGCCTCGACCGCTTACATAAGTTCATCGACGGCTTGCGGGCTTGACGCACAAAGGCGATATCGCCCGCTGACGGGCCGCTATCTCAAAAGATAATAACGAAAGCCGACGGCTGATTTCGCCCGCCGGACTACCTGTTCGCACAACGTGCGAGTAACGGCGCGTGAGTTGGAGGGCGAATTGCATCAGCTTGGCTGCTAACTGCGAGTCAGATGCCAACGTTTCTAGATCGCGTTAGGCGGAGGGACGTGAGATGGCGACCACTCACATAGTCAAGAACGGTGAAAATTTAACCGTTATCGCGCGCAAATACGGGTATACGGACGGGCTATTTCTTTATAACCACTCGAGTAACACAGAGTTGAGAAAGAAGCGGCCGAATCCAAATATCGTCCTTGCGGGCGATAAGGTGAACATTCCGGATAAGAGCCCAGGACCGCCGCCACCGAAAACAGAGTTCTCGTTATCAGTAATCGATTCGATGACGGGGAAAGCGTTTCCAGGTCTCACGGCGAAATTGAAGCTTCCCGATGGGACGGTTAAGGAGTTTGTGACCGATGGTACCGGTTCCATCAAGCTAACCGAACCTGATATTCAAGCCGGTCGAGTCGATGTTCAGGACTTAACGGACAAGAGCGAGCCGCAGTCGCCGGAAATCAGCTACTCGACATTTACAAGGACTGGCTTACCGACCGATGCGTCTAACGTGATACACGCCCCGAACAAGCGGGCAGTCATCAATGCGATCGCCTCCAAGTTTTCGATAGCACGCCGTTCGGCGTGGGGGAAGAAGAAACCTAATTACGCTGCGATGGATTCGGATTGGGACTATGAGATTGTCACATTGCATCACTCGGGCCGGAGCGGAGAAAAAGACCCGATCACAATCGAAGAAAAGCACATGGTGGGGCGCGGTTGGGATGATGTGGGCTATCACTATATCATCGAGCCGAACGGAGACATCTACGAAGGGCGCTATCTGTCACTGAAGGGTTCCCACGTCGAGAGTGCGAATACGGGAAAGATTGGTATATTGTTGACCGGCGACTTTGAGTCCGAGTATGGCGGAATACTTGGCGGCGTTCCGACGGCCGCGCAGCTTTCAAAGGTTGAGGATTTCATTAAGGCGTTGAAGGGATTTTTCTCTACGCTGAAGAAGCTTGGCGGGCACCGGGATTACAAGCCTTCTACAGTGTGTCCCGGTGGTGAGCTGTACAAGCTGATTCCAGGACTGCGAACGAAAACCTCGTTGGGTGGACCATGAGACGTGCATGCTTTATATTCGGAGCAATTGCGGTATTGGCGCTGGCGCTGAAGCTTTTTACTTTTGAGTATTTTCTGAGGGATGACGCAACCTCGGGGATTGCCATGCGCGCGATCCCCTCGTTGACGAACCATCAGGTGCTGCAGCATTCGCCGCAACGAAGTTTGATCCTGGTTGAAGACGAGAACGACGCGCCTGGCGCCGGAGCCTATCGCGCCGCGACCGGCTGGGGCCTGCCGATCTTAATCACGGGATGGCTGATTTTGTTTGTGGCCGTGAAACGGAACCGGCGGAGAGTGTAGATAGAGCGTGAACACCTCGATCTAGTTGATCGTCACGTTTCCCGAATCTACTCGAACTTCGACCAGAGGCCCGCCGCCGCGAATCTTGCCTTCCATGTGGTGACGCGAGAAACTAGCGTTCTGAGCGGCTTCGGGAACGGAGATGTGACCGCTCCCCGAGTCGACATTCAGGTCGTATCCTGCGCCCGCTGCGAGCGAGACAGTCACACCGCCTGAATCGGTTTTTGCATGGATAGATGCCGGCTTGGTTTGCGCAACGTGAATGCCGCCCGAATCAGCCTGTGCGTCAATGGCGCCCGCAACCCCATTCGCGACGATTCCACCCGAGTCGACGTGGGCAACAACCGAGCCATTCACATTCTCGATCCGAATACCGCCCGAGTCCGCGGCCGCTCTTACGTCGGCTTTAATATTTTGCAGGTCTATACCGCCGGAATCGGTCTTGCAATCGATTGAACCGTTTAGGCCTTCCACACGGATTCCTCCTGAGTCGGCGTGCGCCCGGAGTTGAGAATCAGGCGGCGTCTGGATCTCCAGGCGCATGGAGATGCCTCTGAGTAAAGCCCGATCTTGTACGTAGCCTATTCGAATGCGGTTCCCACTCTGCTCAACCGGAGGGTGCTGTTCCAGCTGGCGAATTCTGGCTCCTGCATCGCTCGACCCCAACCAGTCATGTTGCGCCTTGAGAATTGCGTGGATCCGGACCGTGCCGCCGGAACCGGGAGTAACTGTGATACCGCCAGAGTCGGTGGTGACATCCAGATCGACCCTGCCGGAAACCGTCAGAGTCTTGTCAAATGAACCTTCTTGTTGGGCATAGACGCTTAGACCAGCCATAAGCGACAGAACGAGGACAGACAGAAGAGATCTCATAAGCATCACCCCTCCAGGGGGAACTGACAACGTGTTACGCATCCCGGCGAAAATTGTTCCGTTCGGATGTGCGAACTGCGGGCGCGGAGTTCCGGCCGCGTCTGAGATTTTCTATGTAATATTCCCGGCCTTCTCGGGTACATTCAAGCCCGGCGACCAGTTTTCTCTAGCCATGCAGAGCACAAAAGGGGCAAGGCAAATCACAAAAAGCGCTTAATGTGAACGATCATTTCTGATGCAAAGCTCGGACTGTTCGCGTCCAATTTCCGCCAACGCAAATGACCAACGCCAACACAAAGCTTACTTATTTCGCACTTGGAATCGCGTTACCCATAACGGCATGTCTGCTGTGGTTCAAAACCGACTGGTTTCGGCGAGCATCCAGACGCCGCCAGGAGATTGATCGATCGCACGATATAACGGTCGAGGATAGCTTCCCGGCAAGCGACCCCCCTTCCGCCTGGTAAACGGATTGCATTTCGCTCCGATATACTAGAAAACGACATGGAGCAATCGAAGACGTCCCTGCAACCAGCGGCGCTGACGCTGATAGTATTGGCAGCCCTGGCGAGACTGGCGCCGCATCCGCCAAATTTTGCGCCGATCGGTGCGGCGGCGTTGTTCGGAGGCGCGCGTCTCCGCGGGTGGCAGGCTTACGTCGTGCCGCTCTTGGCAATGCTCGTTACCGATCCCATCTTGAACTGGATGTACGGCGTCCACACGTTCTCAGTGATGACGGTTGTGATTTACCTATGCTTCCTAGTGAACGTGGTGCTTGGACGCTCTTTCCTTCGCGAGACGAATTCCGTCCAGCGGATCGCTGGGGTGGCGATGGTTGGCAGCCTTCAGTTTTTTCTTATCACCAACTTCTTCGTTTGGCTAGGAGCTAGGGAGTTTTATCCCTTGACCGCTTCCGGTCTGGCGGCCTGCTATGTCGCGGGGTTGCCGTTCTTCGCCCGGACCGTTCTCGGCGATCTTTTCTACTCGGGCATCCTGTTCACCGCTTATGCGCTGTACTCGCGCAGAGTAGCTCTGGCGGGCAAACGGCCCGTTTAGGGCGACCAGACCTCCAGGTCGGGTGGTTAGGCGGTCAGGTGGGATCGCCCCATTCCTTGTACTCTTCGTTGACCTGAAAAGCGCGCTTTGTTCCGGAAGCGACCACATGTCCACTAAATTTCTGCGTTCCATTCAGCATGAATTGCAGTTCCTTCCGGAGCGGGTAGTCGAACGTTAGAACATCGCCTACGTTGATCCCCATCAGATCGCCCAACAACATCTTGGGCCCGTTCAGGCGTACGTCAGCCGCGATATGCGCTGGTTTAACCAGCCGTAGCACTCGCGCATGTTCGCTATCGGTGGGTTGAGCTTTCCTCACTGTCCATTGTTGATCGAATTTGTGCCGCAGCATCTTGATGATGATCGAGGGTATGCCGACATTCATCATGCCGGCGTGATCGCCGATGCGTAACTCCATACCTACGGCGACAACTGCCTCGTTTGGGGATAGGATCTGCAGCATTTGCGGATCGGTTTCGTGGCTTTCCACCACAAAGTCGATGAATGTCACGGCTTGCCACGCGGATTTGAGATCCTGCAAAACGATCCTGAAAACGCTATCGAGAATACTTCGCTCGATTTCAGTGACCTCACGCTCGATGCGCGACGACTTCCGGACAGATCCCCCGCCCAAGAGCATTTCGAAAATAGGGAACACCAGCGAATGGCTCATTTCGAGAATGGCATTACCTTCGTAAGGCCGCAATCCGAGCGACACAATACAGGTAGGGGAGGGTAGGCACCGCGTAAACTCTGAGAACGAAAGCTGCTCCACCGACACCAGGTTGGTAACTACCAGCGTTCGCAGGTACCCGGAAAGACTCGACGCCACAGACCGCGCGAAGTTCTCGTGCAGCATGTGGATCGAACGAAGTTGATCCTTTGCAATCCGGTCCGGGCGCCGGAAATCGTACGGCAGGGCGCGCCGCAGGCTCTCGTCTTCCTCGCTCTGATCGCGCAGGTTGCGGAATACATTGTCGATTTCGTCTTGGGAAAGAAGGCGGTCTGACATCTAATAGCACCATCGGTTCCTGGCGTCTTCCGCTGTATAGTCCAAACCGAAATTTCCCGCGGCCGCTCAATTTTTGCCAGAGCAGATCTAAAGGGTTCCCATTCACTGCCCGATGAGAACTCTAGGAGAAAGGCGCAAGAACGGCGGCCCAAGTCACTGTCGCGATTGCCCTGCCTGATCCGTCCAATTCCCCGCAAGGAGATTCCATGCCGCTTGACGTTTTGATTGTCGATGACTCGGCCGCCATCCGTAAAATATTGCAGCGCGTACTGCGCCAGACCGATGTGCCCATCGGCGAAGTGTTCGAAGCCGGAGATGGCGTTGAAGCTCTGAACGTGATGAACACTCACAAAGTCGGTTTGGTCTTGTCCGATATCAACATGCCCGTTATGGATGGCCTCCAGCTCCTAGGCGAGATCAAGGCCAAAGCGGAATGGAAATCGGTTCCCATCGTCATGATCACCACCGAGGGCAGCCATAACAAAGTTATCGAGGCCGTGAATTTGGGAGCCGCAGGGTATGTACGCAAGCCCTTCACTGCCGAGCAGATTAAGGAGAAATTGGCAGGTATCGTCTAGGCGCATTTAGCCGACGTACCACCGTGAAAGAGCAGGAACCTAGGTAGCAACATTAACCGCTTCCGTGCCCAGTTTCCAAAGGACAGGTATATTCGCCATGACCGAAATCCCCGCCATTGACATTCTAGAGAAAAATCAGCACGTCCTCAACGTGGTGCGAGACACCACGTCCCATGTCTTCTCCACCATGCTGGGCATCACCGTCGTTCAAGTCAGCGCAACTGTGGAAAACCGGGCGACTGTCCCGACCGAGGGTATTGTTGCGATGGTCGGGATGGCCGGCGCTGTCAGCGGCAGTGGCTGTTTATGCCTCAGCAAAAGGTTCGCCTGCCAGGCGGCTTCCCGCTTCCTGATGGCCGAATACGATGAAGTCAATGACGACGTTCTCGATGCCGCTGCTGAACTCAGCAACATGATTATTGGAGGACTTAAGACTCTGCTCGAAGATCAACTGGGGACGATGGGCCTGAGCGTTCCGACTGTGGTTTTCGGCGACAAATACGTCACGCGCAGCCCAACCCTTGGGGACCGGATGGTTCTCACGTTTGCCTGCGAGGAACTGGGTGAAGAGTTCTCTATCCTGATTTGCATGATTCCCGAAAATCAGAATAGATCCTACCTTCGCGCTCTCGCTGAATTTCACGCGCATATAAGCTGAGTTCTGCCGCGGCTGGGCAGGCTAACTCCTCAGGCCGTCGAACGCCTGCTGAAGTTCGCGCATCGCATCCGGCGACACCGGGGTTAGAGGTAGCCGGGGAGGGCCACCATAATACCCGTTCAGATCCATCGCGTGTTTTAGGCCTGGAATCCCGTACTTAGACGCTACGAGTTTCGAAGGAACCAATATCCGCGCCTGCCAGTCGGCCCCGGCCTCCTCCTGTCGTGTCCGGAATGCTTCCCACACTGTTACGCAGGCGTACGGGATCGCATTAGCGATAGCCAGAATCGCCCCCGAACCGCCACAGCCGAACCCTTTCCAAAATATATTGCTCGATCCGCACACAACTTGAAATCCGGGCTTCACCGCCTTGCACGTTGCTGTCAGCTTCTCAATGTTTCCCGAACTGTCTTTCAACCCCGCAATGTTCGGATGGTGCGATAGCTCCGCCAACGTCTCCACTGGGATGTCATAGCCGGTCACCTGCGGGATGTTGTAAATCATTACCGGAATGGCGCTCTTATCGGCGACCGCTCGATAGAACAGCGCCTGTGTATCGGGCCGGTGCATCTGATTCGGGTAGTAATGCGGACTCAGGGCCAGCGCAGCATGGTATCCCATTTCCGCGGCGCGATTCGCCATCGCTACCGTCTCCCGCACACTCTCCGCTCCCACGCCGGCGATCAACGTCTTGCCGTCCGCCGCCGCCTCGCGTACCCACTCCATTATCTGAATGCGTTCTTCGGTCGAAAGCAGTGCTGCTTCCGCGGTGGACCCGCAAACCGTATACCCGCTCAGCCCAATCTCATTCAGCTTGGCGATGTTGTGGAACACCTTAGCCTTATAAACATCGCCGTTGTGATCGAACGGCGTGGTCAACGCCGGAAAAATACCTTGCAGTTTCAGAGACATATTCTGTACACCCACGTGAAAAGCGGCCTGCCGGCGTAAATAGCTGGCAGGCCGCTTCCACTTACAGGCTCCAGTTTACCTGGCGATAAAGCTGATAACCAGCGTATAGAGTGCCAGCGATTCGATTAGCACCAAGCCGAGAATGAGCGCCGCGCGAATGGCCGCGACCGCTCCCGGATTTCGGGCCATCGCTTCGGCAGCTTGCCCCGTAGCTCTTCCCTGGCCCAATCCGCACAAGCCCGATGCAATACCCATCGCGATGAAGGCGGCGGCTCGATGATGATCGGGATCGCTTCCGGCAGTGCCCTGCGCCAGCGCTGGGCTCGCTGCGGCCAACAGGCCCGTCCCCAGCACTATAAGTTTGTTCTTCATGTTTGTCTCCTAGTAAATTGCCGCCAGGAGGTGGTTCGACACCGTACGTTGGGACGCCGGGCGCTCACACTAGCGGCGGAATGATGCCCTAATGCTCGTGCGCCGTCGCCTGACCCACATAGATCATCGCCAGCAGAGTAAAAATATATGCCTGCAGGATACCCACGAATAAATGCAAGCCTATGAATACAACGGGAACAACCACATATGTTAAATGAGTGAACGTAAGATAGACCTGCTCGCCGGCGAACATATTGGCGAACAGACGAATGGTCAGCGATAATGGCCGCGCAAAATGGCTAAGAATCTCGATCAGGATCATCAGCGGGGCCATCCAAAGCGCGGGGCCCAAAAATCCACGGAGATAATTGCCTCCGTTCGTTGTAAGACCTACCGCGTTGTAGAAGAAGAATGTCGCCACAGCCAAGCCGGCCGGAACCGCCGGAAACATGGTCGGCGAGTCAAAGCCCGGAATCAGTCCGATCACATTCATGAAGAGGATGAAAAAGAACAGCGTCCCGAAAAACGCTAAATATTTCGGTCCGACATGGGGCGCAGACTCCTCAGCCTGCGCGTGCAAAAACTCGTAAACAACTTCGAGCGTATGCTGCACCTTGCCTGGTCTGTCTACGGAGAATGATCGTCGCGCCCATGCAAAAAAGACGATCATGAACAGGAAGACCAGAAGTTCACAGACCATCCAGTCAGTCCATGGACCTTCCGGAGACGGGTGATGGCCCACCGCTTTGACCAGCGGCGTTGCTACCCCGGCCAGATATTCATTGAACAGTCGAGTAATCCAGAGTTCGTGTACGCTTTGCATTTGTGAGTCGGGCGTTCTCTAGGTAGCCTTGGACGATTTCCCTTGGGCGATCTCTACCATCAGCAGTGCAAGGACCGCAGCCGTGCTCGTCAGCAGTCCCAGAACAACCGCCAACGGGTTGACGCCCAAAACCTTGACGATAGCATAACCACCCCCTAAAAGAACTAGATAGCGGCCTATAAAGAGGCCCGCCTGCCACGTCTTTTTAGGCCCTTGGCCCGGTCCAATGACCTGTGAGAGCCAATGCCAAAGCCATAGGTTCCCCAGCGAGCCCGCTGCCCCTAAAGCGAACCCCAACGCCGAACGAACACCGCTCTCCCAGAAGCACCATGCCATGCCCAGCAGCCCTATTGCTCCCGTGCACCAATACAGCCTCCGCATGTAGGGTGCTACGTCACTTGTCATCGCGCGATACTTCCTGGATGACCTTGATCACGCCCGCCGCGGCGCCCAGCAAAATGCCCGCAGCCGGCAAAAATGTCCAATGCACCCAGTGTTGAACAAAGTCGCCGAGTAAATATCCGGCAAACACCGAAGCGGGTAACGTTAAGGCGAGGGATAGGTATTTGCCCAGCCACAACGTGGACCGATCCGGTTTGCTCGGCATTGTACCTATACGTCCTACCTCCGACTGTAACAGTCCAACCGCTGGTTGGTGTGGACAATACCATCTATTCAATTCAAGCGACTTTATCTCGTCCAATTAGGGAGGACGCCAACGCTTCCCGGCTCGGTATCAACGTTTTGCACGAACGGAAGGTGAGTTCGATCCTGTATGTTTGGCTTAAGTAGACGACATTGGATCAGGCGAGTTCCTGGATTGTTTGGCGGCGCGCATCCGCGATCTTGCGCCAAAGGCAACCGGATTTAAAAGTGACTGCGGACCCTCATCGTTTTTGGGCGTGCGCGTTGGCATTCAGTATCTCCGCAAGCCGCTGGAGGCTGGTCTCCCATCCCATAGAGGTGTTGGCGCACGACTTACCCGTTGGGAAGCCCGAATGCCGGATCGTGAGGCGTGTCCCCTCATTGAGTTGTTCGAGAAGGTACGTCACCGTTGTCGCTGTTTCGGCCGCCCCAGGGAAGTGCCATGTATGGACGAGTTTTTTGGGCGGATCGAGCTCCAGGAACTGGCCCTCAAGAACGTATGGCTTGCCTCCGGCCATCCCCGAAGCTCGCCACCGGCCGCCCACGCGCACGTCACCCGACCATTCTCTTGTATCGAAGACCCCGGGCCTGACCCACCAGTCGACAATTTCTTTGGAGGCCAGCGCCTGAAAGACGCGCTCCGGAGAAGCGGCGATTTCCACGGTCGCCAATACGTATCCTTCTGCGAAGTTCGCGACAGCTCGTGCACTGCCATTATCGCTGCTACTCATTTTCCCTCCAGGTTACGCTTCAACCGAGCGAGGCTCGATTGCCAGAACGCCCGATAACCTTCGAGCCAACCCGCTACGGTCTGAAGCGGCACAGGGTCGATCGTGTAAAGACGCTCCCGGCCGACGGCATCGTCAACGACCAGGCGTGCTTCGCGCAGCACTCGAAGATGCTTAGATATTGCTGGCCGGCTCTGCCGGAAATCGGCTGCCAGAGATCCGGCATTGGCGGGACCTGCACGTAGACGATCAAGGATTGCGCGGCGCGTAGGGTCCGCGATTGCGCGAAACACGTCGCTGTTGGCCTGAGCTCGATGCATACGATAAGTAATCTATTGGTTACATATCATGCGAGATGAACTGGAGTCAAGATATTTGTCGGGTCTCGTCCCAGCATTAACCAACCCGCCAAGGCACAGAGTTTTTCATCCTGTCTCCAGGGCGGACCGACCGCCTTTCCCATTGCCGAAATCCTGCGCTCGATTTCATCGGGTCTAAGACGCAATGCAGGCCCGCACTGGCTGGTTACCTCCCGCTCTTTAATACCCGAAACTGAGAGGCCGCACGATTCAACAGCCAATCGAAGCGCTTCCCGAAAGAATTCGCCTTCGGCCGTGTGAATTGCCGCATGAGCAGCCAGGATTGCCGCCAAACCCTTTGTCAATCTGCCGGAACCCAACAGGATGCATGCACTGGATAGCTTATAGCCCTCCTCAGCTAGCCCGCAAACCATGGCTTGAACCGCATTCCTCGCGATCGCTCTGGAAGTTTCGGTACAGCGATCGAGAAAAGCTTCGGCCTTGTGGATCTCCATCTGCTTCGCGGCATGATACGGCTGGACCGACCCGGTGATTCCACGGTCGGCTAATTCGATTCGCTCGCGTCGAATGACTTCGGGGGCCGCAACCGCGCCGCCAACTGCGACAACGACCGCCCATCCAGAGTGCGCTCGAAATCCCAGAGCTGCTATTCCCATCTCGCGCTCTCAATGAATCTCAGGTTCGGGCATTTCCATTTTTTGATCGAGAAAATCGAAGTCGCATCCTAGGTGCGCTTGCGTGACGCGTTCCGCATAGAGCGCCATGTAGCCGCGGCCAAACTTCGGCGCGGGTTTCACCCACTGCGCGCGGCGCTTGGCCAGTTCTTCGTCCGATACCAAAACATCCAGCCTGCGGTTCTCCACGTCGAGCGAGATCATATCGCCTTCTTTGATCAGCGCGAGCGGGCCTCCTACAAAACTCTCGGGCGAGATATGCAGGACGCAGGTTCCATATGCAGTGCCGCTCATCCGCGCGTCAGAGATGCGCACCATATCACGGACGCCTAAAGCCAGAAGCTTCTTTGGAATCGGTAACATACCCCATTCGGGCATGCCCGGTCCACCCAGCGGGCCGGCATCCTGCAACACCAGCACGGAATCTTCGGTGACTTTCAGGTCGTCCCGATTGATTCGCGCGTCCATGTCGTTGTAATTCTTGAAAACAACTGCGGGGCCGGTGTGCTGCAAAAGCCGTGGACTCGCGGCGGCGGTCTTCAGGATTGCTCCATCCGGGCAGAGATTGCCATAAAGCACAGCGGTGCCGCCGCTCTCGGCAAGCGGCTTTTCACGTTCCCGGATCACTTCGGGATTCGTTACGGAAGCGCCTTCGATGTTTTCGCCAATCGTGTGGCCGTTGACGGTCAGCACATCGAGATGCAGCAGATCTCTGATTTCGGCCATCAACGCCCGCAGGCCACCCGCATAGAAAAAATCTTCCATGAGGAATCTTCCGGACGGCCGTATGTCCGCGAGCACAGGCACGCTGCGAGAAATCTCATCGAACTTTTTCAGGTCGAGAGGCAGGCCACATCGCCCGGCCATAGCTACCAGATGAATGAAGGCGTTGGTGGAACCGCCGATCGCCATGTCGACCACGATGGCGTTCTCAAACGAATGAATCGTCAGGAAATCGGATGGCTTCCAGTCTTCCCAAACCATATGGACAGCCCGTTCGCCACAGTTCATCGCCATGCGCGTATGGTTCGAATCCGGCGCTGGAATGGACGATGCGCCAGGAAGTGTAAACCCGAGCGCCTCGGCCAGCGCGGTCATAGTCGAGGCGGTGCCCATGGTCATGCAGAAACCCGGGGAACGCGCGATGCCGTTCTCGATGTTGTTCCAATCATCTTTGCTGATTGTGCCGGCGCAGCGCTCTGTCCAGAACTTCCATAAGTCCGTGCCGCTGCCAAGCGGCTGCCCATTCCAGTTGCCGCGCAGCATGGGGCCGGCCGGAAAATAGATTGCGGGAAGATCCATGCTGATTGCCCCCATCAACAGGCCGGGTGTGGTCTTGTCGCAGCCGCCCATCAACACGGCTCCATCGACCGGAAGGCTTCGCAAAATTTCTTCCGTATCCATCGAGAGCAGATTCCGATAGAGCATCGGGCTCGGCTTCGCGTAGGTCTCCGTTATGGAGAATGCCGGAATCTCGACCGGGAATCCACCGGCGCTCCACACGCCGCGTTTCACGGCCTCTGCGCGCTCCCGCAAGTGTACGTGGCAAGGGTTGATCTCGCTCCAGGTGTTGATAATGGCGATGACGGGACGGCCTGTGAAATCCTCCTGGCGAAAGCCCGTCTGCTTCATACGGGAGCGATGGCTGAAGCCGCGCAGCGTGTCGGGGCCGAACCATCGGAAGCTGCGGAGATCTTCAGGACGTTTCTTTTGCGGCATGGCGAGTGACCATCATATCGACCGCGATTCGCCGTTAGTCCGAATGCACGCGGCCAATACTCCGGCTATGATCATGCACCCGGTCAGGCACCAAAGTCCGGTTTGATAGCTACCGGTGACGGTTCTTAGATAACCGAAAACGAACGGCCCGACAAAGCCGCCGAGATTGCCGAAAGAGTTGATCAGGCCTATTGCGACAGCCGCTGCCGATTTACCAAGAAAGCTTGAAGGAATGCTCCAGAGAACCGGCAGATACGCCTGGAACGTAAAACCCACCAAACAGAGAAATACGATCACAAATGCCAGGTGATTGCCGGAGAGAACCGCCAGTCCGAGGCTGATTCCGGATAGAAACATGGGCAGCGCTGTATGCAGGCGCGGTCTGCCCGTGCGTCGCGCCAGATAGCCGTTGATCAGGATGCCACCCACGCTGAAGATGTAAGGCAGAACGGTGACTACCGTGCGCCAGGCGATCGAAATGCTCTTCATGTTGTTTGTAAGGGAAGGCAGGAAGAACAGGATGGCCTGATTGCCAGTTACGATGAAGAAGAAAGAGGCCGCGAGCAGAATCGTTTGCGGCTGACGGAAGGCGGCGAGGACTTCAATGCGTCCAGCGGCGGCGCGAGCGGCACTCTCGCGCGATAGTTCCTCCACCAGCCATTGCTTCTCGTGCTCCGGAAGCCACTTCGCTTCCTGTGGCCGATCCGTCAAATAACGTAGCGTGATGAAGCCAAGAATGACGGGCGGAATGCCTTCGAGAAGGAAGACCCAGCGCCATCCATCGAGCCCGTTCCAGTGAACGGTTTCTAGAATCCAGCGTGAGATCGGCAGACCGATCACAACCGAAAGCGGCTGCGCGATCATGAACCAAGCCTTCGCACTCGGCCGGTCTTGCTCGCGGAACCAGTGCGATAGGTAAACCACAACACCAGGGAAGAAACCAGCTTCCGCCGCGCCCAGCAGGAATCGCAACCAATAGAACTGTGTCCGGACACTGAGGCCGACGGGAATCATGCCCGCGAATCCCGAAAGCGTCGCGATCAGCCCCCAGGTGACCATGATGCGAGCCAGCCATTTTCGAGCACTCCACCTTTCGACAATCAGCGAGCCGGGAATCTCGAGCAGAAAGTAGCCGATGAAGAAGATGCCGGCGCCTAGGCCGATTGTCGCGTCGGTCAGCTTCAGCGCGCCTTGCATTTGGAGCTTGGCGATTGCGATGTTCGCCCGATCCAAATACGCGGTGAGATACACCAAAACCAGGAACGGCATCAAGCGAAGGGTAATTCGCCGGCGTGCGGATTCTGCTACATCGAGCGGCGGCTTCACCCTTCGCGAACCGTCTTAAGATAGGAGCGAATGGCGGGTCCCATTATGGCTTCAAAAACGCAAAGCAGGTACCGCGCGCCACGCGCCCGCCACTCCAGGGACGCTTCCGTGGTGGTGGCGAGCACGCCCAGCACTTTGTCCGAGGCCGCAACTATGGAAATGATGCGATCGAAAGCGGCCTGCACATCCGGGTGTTTGAAATCACCCGGGTGGCCGAGCGAATTGGAGAGATCCGTAGGACCTATGAAGACCACGTCGATCCCTGGTGTCTTCACGATCTCGGGCAGTTCTTCTATGCTGGCCGGCGTTTCCACCTGAACAATCACCATGGTCTCGGCATTTGATTTCTCGATATGAGCGGGAAAGCTGAAAGGCAAAAGTTGTCCGTAGTTCGCCGCGCGTGCTCCCGCGAGGCCCCGATTCCCCAGCGGCTGATATTTCGCGGCGCGCACCGCGGCAATCGCCTCCGCGGCGCTGTTAACCATTGGAATCTGTACGCCCTGCATGCCGGTATCGAGATGGCGTCCAATCATCCATGGCAGATTGGCCGGCACGCGTACAATCGGCGTGACGCCGGTCAGTTCGCAGACTCGGGCCAAGTTTTCGCACTCGCGCTCGCCAATTGGCGCGTGCTCGCCATCGAAGAACAGATAGTCGAAACCGAGATAACAAAGAATCTCGGCAAGCCCAGGATCGGCGTGCCGGATGTACGGGCCAATGACGGTTTCGCCCGCCCGGAGTTTTTCTTTTAACTTGTTCTGCTGCACAGTGAAAGATTGTACTAGCGCGGTGCTATTTACGGAACAGTGAGATTTGTGCGGCTGCTGAGACCGGAAGCTTTTCCGGCCGCAATCTTGACAAATTCATCGCGGACCGTTTGATACGGCGGTTGTCCCACGAAAAACTTATAGGTCGTATGGGTCTGCGTGCGCTGCCCATTGCTGTTCAAACCGGTCTCGCGATAGGCATCGAGAGAGAAGCTACGTAGACCCTCGGACGCTTCCTTGGGATGTTGTTTCGCAAAGAGCGCTTGATCGGCATCGCCGCTCTCCAGCGTGATGCGGAGAAAGATCTTACCATCGCTGTCCGAAACCTGGCCTAGATCGTAGATTTTGTAATTGCCCCACGGCTCAAGCGCTGTTCGAATCAGCAAAGCGTTCTTTTCTAACGTGATTCGTTCCAATACGTATTGTTGCAACCGGGGAGGCGTTTTGCCTTGATGATGCAGATCCAGCATGTGCGCCATGCCTGAGTCGCGGCAAGCTGTATCGCCCGACTCGGCGCAGGCGCGAGTGAGAAGTGCCGCCGCTTGCCAGTCGTTCGGATCCGCGGCGCTTAAGGGTTTCAGGGCGGCCATTGCAAAGGTTGTGTCTCCTATATTCAGGGCTGCCTCGCTGGCGAATTTCGAAATTACCGGATCACCCTGTAATTGAGCGAGCATTTGCTTCAGTGTTGCAAATGCATCGGCGTAATGTTGCGCGTTGAAGGCCTTTGTCCCCTGATCAAATAGCTGCTTTTGCTCAGGTGTAAGATGACTGACCAGATCTTGTATCGTCTCCGTCTTTGAGCCCTGGGCTTCCGGTGCTTGTGCGAGGCTACGCTCAGGGAAGGACGCCACTACGAGGGCGAGCGCCGCGGTCACGGGAATTGCCAAATGCGAAATGAATGGCAAGACGCTAAACATGAGGATCAGAACAACTCAGGGTGCTGAGTATGGGAAGCAAAGGGCCACAGCAGATTCTAACCGAAATTAACGGAAGATTCAGGGCGGTCAAACCCTCGTCGACCACATATCCGGCTGCCGGTAGTAGCGTTATCTAAGCGACAGGGCGTGGACAGGACTAAGACTAGATCGCCTTATTCCTGAGCGGACATCTGTTGATCGCTGTCTCGCCAAGCGCTGATCTTTAGGCGTCGGCAGACCCAGCAGAGATCCTCATTAGGCTGCGGTCCGCTGGCCGGAGAACAAGACCCCCCGCACACAGCGCATTTCTTCACGATGGCGGGCCGATCTGTTTCCAGGGATTTTTTTGCCAGCTCCAGAATCTCCTGAGGAACAATGGAGTCTGGCGCGGGCTGTTGTTTCTTTTTCATCCTTGCTTCCACTATAGTCGACAGATCGGCCAAATGGTAACCGGTCTTTAACGGTTAAGCTGCCTGGTCTGTACGAATGATGTACCCTGCGTCCAATTGAGAATGGCAGCGTGCGCACTTCTGCCCGGGCTTCACGAACATCCGCTTGCCTTTCCAGATCACTTCCGCAGGTACAGTGTGAGTGCAGATTGGGCAATAGGCCGATTCGATGTGCGGCCGGCCTGCCGTTGTTTTTACGCCGGTTTGTCTTGTTCCGGTTTGATTTGTTGTGGTGTTCTCCATTGCGATCACCTCGTTTCGTGACTTCGCTCGTATGACGCGGCGACTCGGACGAAAGATTCCATAAATGCGCATCCGCAATTCACTCAGCGGAAGAAAGCGGCGCGTGCGTACTGGTACGGCTATTAAGCAGTGAGATGATCGAAACGATCTTTAATCTTCATGTCAAAACTTGCATTCTTATTTCCAGGCCAGGGATCCCAGTATGCCGGCATGGGCAAACTGCTGGCGGAACAATATACCGAAGCACGTGCAGTCTTCGAAGAGGCAGATGAGGCTCTTGGCTTCGGGCTGTCCCGTCTGTGTTTTGAGGGCCCCGAAGAGGATCTCAAGAAAACCGAAATCACACAACCGGCGATTCTGACCGTTTCGACGGCTGCTTGGCGAGTACTCGCGGCGGCGGGGCTGAAACCGGGTTTCGTCGCGGGCCATAGCTTGGGCGAATACTCGGCGCTGGTCGCGGCCGGCTGTCTAGAATTCCGTGACGCGGTTCAATTGGTTAACAAGCGTGGCCGCTACATGCAGGAGGCGGTGCCCATCGGGACAGGGGCAATGGCTGCGATCCTGAAACTCCCGGAAGGCAAGCTGGAAACTGTTCTGAGCGAGGCAGCCCAAGGCGAGGTGGTATCGGCGGCCAACCTCAATTCGCCCGACCAGGTGGTGATCTCCGGCCATGTGAAAGCTGTAGAGCGCGCAATGGAACTGGCCAAAGCGGCAGGTGCAAAGCGGGCTATTCTGCTGCCCGTCAGTGCACCATTTCACTGTGCTTTGATGACGCCGGCCCAGCACCGGCTCGGCGCGGACCTGGATCAAACAGCATTCCGCGATTTGGCTTGCCCCCTAATTAACAATTGGCAGGCGCAACCAGTGACGAAAGGTGACGAGGCTCGCCGGGGACTCTATGAGCAGGTGCCAAATCCCGTGCGTTGGAACGAAAGCGTCCGCGAGCTCGCTCGACTGGGCGTGAGCCGCTTTGTGGAGGTCGGTCCCGGCGCGGTGCTGGTCGGCCTCTGCCGCAATATCGATCCCGCGTTGCAGGGTGTAAGATTCGGCGAACCCGCCGAGTTAGAAAAGGTGAAGCTTGCGCTTACTTAATGCGATTCTCGTTATTAGCGGTCTGCTTACAGGCTTATCCTGCAGGCGCTTGACTCCCGAGGAGCAGGTGCGCCGAATGGCGGAAGACTTTGTCGATAACAGCCTCGCCCTGGCGCCTTCGTCCGCCACTTCGCAGGGTTACCACGAGCACCACGGTGTGAACCTGGACGAGTTGCTGGAGGATTACACGCCCAATGGCATAGCTCGTACTCGTGTGTTTCTGAATCAGGCTAACGCCAATGCCGACCGGATTGGCCAGACGAGCGTCTCTAGTGAATCGCGAGCCGATCTGGACCTGATCCGGTTGCAGTGCGAGGCCGGTTTGCTTGATATGGACCGGATTCAAAGTTATCGCCACAATCCAACCATTTATGTGGAAACCATCGGGAATGCTCTTTATAGTCCGTTCATACTGGCCTATGCGCCCGAACCAAAGCGCTTAGCGCAGATTACTTCCCGCATCGAGAAAATTCCTGCATTTCTCGAAACAGCCAAGCAGAATTTGATCTCGTCGCCGGCGGTTTGGACACAAGTAGCGCAAGAGGAGGACCAGGGCAATATTGGCTTGATTGACCAAACGATTCGGGCCAAGATACCGGCGGATTTGAAGCGGCGCTATGATTCGGCGGCCCAGAAGGCGCTGGCGGCCCTGCGGTCATTCGACAGCTATCTGAAAAATGACCTGAGCCAACATTCCTATGACTGGCGGCTGGGCGCGGCCGATTACGCCGCGAAATTCAGGCTAACTCTCGCGACGGGCGATACCGTTGAGAAGACGCTTGCCGATGCCGAGACAAAGCTGCAAGGCATTCGTGAGGACATGCGCCGCCAGGCGCTCGCGGTCTATCCGCGGTACTTTCCAGGAACAAAACCGCCGCAAGACATAAACTCGCTGGTCTCGAAAGTGCTGGAGAAGGTTGCCTTGCATCACGCGGCTCCCGCCACTTACTTTGCCGATGCAAAGCGCGATTTAGCCGAGGCGACCCAGTTTGTCCAGGACCATCATCTTCTAGCATTGCCGCCGCATAGCAATTTGCAAGTAATTCCCACGCCGGAGTTTATGCGCGGCATCTACGGCGTAGGCGGCTTCAATCCGGCGCCGGCCTTTGAGCCTCAACTGGGAGCCTATTACTGGATAACTCCGTTCACTCCCGACATGAGCAAGGATCGTATTGAATCAAAGCTGCGCGAGTATGATTTCGATGGATTGAAGATCCTGACCCTTCATGAAGCTATGCCCGGCCACTATGTTCAATTCCAGTATGCAAACGAGATTCAGCCGAGGTGGCGCGGCATCTTGCGGTCGATTTACTCAAACGGGCCTTATGTAGAAGGCTGGGCCGTCTATGCGACCGAGTTAATGATCGATTCCGGCTATCAGGACACGCCTGAGATGCGGCTGACCTTTGGCAAACAAATGCTGCGCGTGGTGTCGAACACCCTTCTCGATATCAAACTGCAGACAATGGGAATGACCGACCAACAGGCGATCGATTTGATGATCAACGACACGTTCCAGGAACGCGAAGAAGCCGAGAAGAAGCTGCAGCGGGCGAAGCTATCGTCGTGCCAGTTACCCACTTACTATGTTGGATGGAGATCATGGGACCAGGTGCGCGACGCGTATAGGAAAAGAGAGGGCAAGAGCTTCCAGCTGGCCCAGTTCCATGAGCGTGCACTAAAAGAAGGCGCAGTGCCGATGCCCGTGCTCAAGAAGTTGCTGTCGCAGTGAATGCACGTGCGATTGGTGCTGAGCCGCGATTATGAATGAGCCGCTTTGAGGTCTTAGCCCGGCCTCGCGAAGTTCCGCTTGCGCGGCGAAGGCCGGGCGTGTTAGAGTCACAAGGTACTAACAAACGTCTGAGGAAAGGAGGCTATTCTTGCGAATCTCTAATTACTTATCGAAACAAATATCGTCAATGTTTATGGGCGTAAGTCGAAGCCTGCTTTCCGCACCCTCCTACGCTTAAATAGAAACCCGCACGCGCCCCTTGCGTGCACCAGCCGTTCTCTTTTTTTTCTGGAGCGATTTCTGTTTATGTATTCAGTACAAACGGCCGCCTGCCCGATTGCCGGGTATGAAAGCGACGAGTGCTTCGACATCAATTTAACCCCTTCGCAGCAGAAAGCGGCTGATGCGCTGCTGGCCGCTATTCCAGTGGGTAACGTATTTGTGCTTCGTGGCAAGCCGGGCGTCGGCAGGACCAGGATTCTGCGGCATATTCACGCGCAATTGGGCGGAGTGTTGGTTGGGGCGACTGGCTTCATTGACTCGCTCCTAATGCTCGATGCCGGCGGCATCGAGGAAGCGGTGTTTCGTTTTCTCTCCGGGACTCTCGACGAGAACGACTTAGTCCTTATGGACGATCTCCACCTGATCACAAACATTACTAACAGTTGTGATTACCCGCGGACAAACCTGATTGATATTGTTCTCACGGCCCTGCTGGAACGGGCGGGAAAAAAGAAGGTTGTTTTTGCCGTCGACCAGGACGACGCGCCCGAGGTTATCCGCCGCAGATCGTATTCGTACGAGATCGACAACTTCACGCCGCAAGACTACGAACATCTGTGCCGTGTCTATCTGAGCGGAGACCTGGAAAAAATAGACTTCACGAAGGTCCACCGCTTTGCTCCGGCTCTAAATTGTCACCAGTTGGCTAAGGCCTGTATTTGGCTGCGGCGCGAACCGGTGATCGACACAGACATTTTTATCGACTATCTTCGTTCGCACAACATGACCAGCAACGTACGAATCGAAGAGGTTCGCCCGGTGAGTTGGAAAGATTTGAAGGGCATGGATGACGTAATCGCAGCCCTGGAGGCCAAGATCGCCCTCCCGTTCGAAAATGGCGAACGCGCTGCGGAACTTGGGCTCAAGCCTAAACGCGGCGTCCTCCTTGCTGGCCCTCCGGGAACAGGAAAGACGACCATCGGCCGGGCTCTCGCTCATCGGCTCAAGGGCAAATTCTTCCTGATTGATGGCACGACTATCGCGGGCAGCCGAAATTTTTATGCACAGATAGAATCCGTCTTTGAGGCCGCCAAAGAGAATGCGCCGTCGGTCATCTTCATCGACGATACCGACGTGATCTTCGAGGGCGAAGGCGAGAGAGGCTTTTATCGCTACTTGCTCACGTTGCTTGATGGACTCGAGAGCGCCAGCTCGGAACGCGTCTGCGTGATGATGACGGCTATGGATGCAAATCAACTGCCGCAAGCGCTGCTTCGTTCGGGTCGCATCGAATTGTGGCTGGAAACAAAGTTGCCCGATCTGGAGGCGCGGACCCAAATCCTGCGAGAGCAATTAGGCGGTTTGCCGCCTCCCCTGAACGCTGCGGACATCGCCGCATTAGCCCAAGCGAGCCGCGGTATGACCGGCGCCGATATCAAATCCGCCATTGAAGATGGCAAGCTGCTGTTTGCGTATGATGAGTCGCAAGGTAAGGCGGCGCGCCCCGTTGACGATCACTTTCTGGCAGCCCTCACGGCCATTCGTAAGAAACGGCAGAGCTACGGGAAGTCTAAGAATGCGCGATCAGGCGAACTTGCGCAGTATGGATTCCGCTCAAGCTAGCAGAAAATGGAGGCGCGGAATCGGTAAAGGCTGGACGACCAGGCATACGGCCATCATCCAGTCAGCCTTACGACCGCGGGAGTTCGCAACCGCCTACTGTTCAGAAACTCCGCGATAATTGGGCCTTGCCCGAGAATTAAGTGACCGGCATCGTTCAGATGGCGGACTTCGCCGCTGTCCAGTAGCCTTTCGATCCGACACCGGGTCTCGGCGGAATCGAGCAGCGCGTCCTTCGCCCCAACGATTGCGAGCACGGGCATCGTCAATCCCTTGAGCGCCGCGTCGCTACATAGGTAGGCTCTCTTTACGCGGCTGGGTACTCTTGTGAATTAAGGCGATAAACTCCCCAAAACTTACGCACGGCGGGGGACACATTGTCCCCAGTCACCCGGCCAAGAATGACCTCCCTTAGTTTGCGCTTCCCCCACGATCCAAGCAGGTTGAAGAATGCAATCTTGAAAAGTATTCCGATCTTTTGCCGACCCTCGCCGGCTTTGCTCCTGGCGGACGCCGTGCCGTTTACCGGGTGGAGCATTCCCCACCGGTCGAGTCGCCACGTTCCAAAACTCTGAAATATTCTGCAGCGTGAAGTAGATCGGTTCACCAGCGGCAAGGAGTTTCGCGACACTCTCAACTGCAGCTGCGTGATTGGGATGATCGGGTTGCGTGCGGCGAAGCAATATGTTCGTATCGGCGAGTGTACTCATCTACCGCGATCACCATAGATGTTGTCCCGGCTGATGGCCTCATCCGAAACAGGAGGAGTGCGCGGCAGGTCTTTGACTGATTCCCGCCAGGCTGTTGCAAGTTCAGCAGGTGAAAGGCAAGAAGCCTCGCGCACGGAAAACTGTTCACGGAACAGACGCGCTAGATACTGCGGCAGAGCCAGACCCTCGGCGTGGGCTTGGGCCTCCAGGCCTGCTTCGACTTCAGGTGGCAAATCGATCGTCACAGTCATACGAGCGACGCGAATACATCCAACTCTAGGGTATCCTGCCGCCTGCGCATTGATTACCATTGCCTGCTCCAGCATGTTCGATTAACTCGAGAAACACCGGCGCAGAGCGCGTCTGTGTGCAAGATCAGGCGAGTGGGCGCGCTACGAATGCGGTTCCGCTCAAGCTAACTCGGGCCGGCTTTGGTTTGGGATTGCGGGCTTACCGGCGCGAATCTGTCGTTCGCGAGTTGCTGCAAAGTATTCATGATCGCTTGCCACAGCAGCGTGACTACGAGCCCGCCCGTCGCCACGAGCGCTGTGATCTGCAAAAACCCGCCGAAGAGATGAAGCAATAACCATAACGTCGCCCAGCAGAGCCATGCTAGACAGGTTAAGACTGCGAGCACAGCAACGCTGGCGATGGGAATTGCAAAAACGAATTTGCCTCTGGCCTCCTTATCGCCGAAGATTGCGATCACTACACCGATCAGCACAACACAATAGACCGAAGCGAGCAGTTGGCTGACCCAGTTTCCGTCCCATGAGCGCGCGACCGCGTAGGAAACCCCATCATAGGCGTCGGCTATAAACGTAAACACGCCTAACGCTTTGGATCCGTGGTTGCCTTTCTCGACTCCGGTCCAAAAGTCATTCCATAAGCCCGCCACGGAAACGTTCTGCAACCCGGTCTGCCACGAGGACACAAAGGCTCTCACGGAGGCGCTTCTCTCTGAGTGGGTACTCAGATCGACGAGTATAGCGACAATCAGCGAAATAAAGAGCAGCCTGAAGGCACGCGGCACGCCCTTCTTGCTAGCGGGGAGAGACATGCGAACCCCATCAATAGAAAATAAAAAACCGGCCCACGGGAGTAGGCCGGTTTCGATAATACAACAGATTTTTAGCGAAATTAGTAGCGGTAGTGCTCGGCCTTGTAAGGACCGTCGGGCGAAACGCCTAGATACTCGGCCTGTTTCGGATTCAGTGTTGTGAGCTTCACGCCGATCTTTTCCAGGTGCAGGCGCGCGACCTCTTCGTCGAGCTTCTTCGGCAACGTGTAAACGCCGATTTTGTAAGTATCTTTGTTCTTCCAGAGGTCAATCTGCGCCAGGGTCTGGTTGGAGAAGCTGTTGCTCATCACAAAGCTGGGATGTCCGGTCGCGCAGCCGAGATTTACCAGCCGGCCTTCCGCCAACATGAATATGCTGTGGCCGTCGGGGAACGTGTACATGTCCACTTGGGGCTTGATGTTAGTTCGCTTAACGCCCTTCTCGCTGTTGAGCAGGTCCACTTGAATCTCGTTATCGAAATGCCCGATATTACAGACAATCGCCTGATCCTTCATGTGACGCATGTGTTCGAGCGTAATAATATCCAGGTTGCCCGTGCAGGTCACGTAAATGTCGCCGCGACCCAGCGTCTCCTCGACCGTTGTCACTTCGAAGCCTTCCATTGCCGCTTGCAATGCATTGATGGGATCGATTTCGGTTATGATCACGCGCGCGCCGAGGCCGCGAAGCGAATGCGCGGAACCCTTGCCTACGTCGCCATAGCCACAGATCACTGCGACTTTGCCGGCCACCATTACGTCTGTTGCCCGCTTGATGCCGTCGCCCAGCGATTCGCGGCAGCCATATAGATTGTCGAACTTCGACTTTGTAACCGAGTCGTTCACGTTGATGGCCGGAACCAGCAACTTGCCGGCTTCCTGCATCTTATAAAGACGATGCACGCCAGTCGTGGTCTCTTCCGAGACGCCGCGCCATTCCTTTGCCAGCTCGTGGAATCGATTCGGGCTCTCCGCGTGAATCTTCTTCAGGAGATTTTTGATAACGGTCTCTTCATGGCTGCCGGACGGGCTGTTCACCCAATCGCTGCCTTCTTCCAGTTCGTAGCCCTTATGAATGAAAAGCGTCACATCGCCGCCGTCATCTACGACAAGTTGCGGGCCCTTGCCGTCCGGATGGATAATAGCCTTGTAAGTGCATTCCCAATACTCTTCCAGGCTCTCGCCCTTCCAGGCGAATACCGGAACGCCGGCTACGGCGATAGCAGCAGCGGCATGATCCTGAGTTGAGAAAATGTTGCAGCTAGCCCAACGGACATCGGCGCCGAGATCGACCAGCGTTTCAATCAGCACCGCGGTCTGAATCGTCATGTGAAGCGACCCGGTGATGCGAACGCCTTTCAACGGCTTAGCGTCAGTGTATTTCCGGCGAATGGCCATCAGACCTGGCATTTCCTTTTCGGCAATGCTGATTTCCTTGCGTCCCCAGTCGGCCAAGGCGATGTCGGCCACCTTGTATTCGGCGGCGGTCTTATTCAGTGTTGCAGTGCTCATTAAAACCTCAGACCATATTATATCGAAAGATCTTGATATGTTGATAGGTATGGCTGCAATGCTCAAGGCGATGCGTCTGTTGGCCGATCCTAACCGTGTTCGTCTCTTGCTATTGCTTGAGCGCGACGAACTATCGGTCGCCGAGCTGCAGGAGATCCTCGCCAAAGGCCAGAGCCAGATTTCTACACATCTCTCGCAATTACGGCAAGCAGGATTGGTGGAAGACCGGCGCACGGGGAAGAACATCTTTTACCGTCTGGCCGCCGCGCGGGGCAACGAAGCGAAGCTGATCAATCAATTGCTCGATCTGCTGCGAAAGGCGTCCGCCGAGGTGCCCGAGGCCGAGCAGGATCGCGAGGCGTTGAAACTGGTCCTGCGCAAGCGTCACGACAGGCTGCGTACCTATTTTGATGGTTTGGCCGGGCGGTTCGGCCGCGAGTATGTTCCGGGCCGTTCATGGAAAGGGCTGGCCGAAGCGCTGCTGATCTTACTGCCGAAGATCACGATAGCGGACCTGGGCGCGGGTGAAGGGACGTTTTCGCAACTGCTGGCGCAGCGCGCTGAACGCGTGATTGCCGTCGATAGCTCGGAAAAAATGGTGAAGTTTGGAGCGGCGCTGGCACGCAAACATGGCGTGAGGAATCTCGAATATCGACACGGCGATATGGAAGACTTGCCCATCGACGATTCCTCCGTGGATCTCGCATTCTTTAGCCAATCGCTCCACCATGCCGTCCATCCGCAACAGGCGGTCGCGGAAGCGGCGCGAATTTTGAAGCCCGGCGGCCGAACCGTGATTCTGGATTTGAACCGCCATCACTTTGAAGAAGCACGCGAGCTATATGCCGACACTTGGCTTGGTTTCACCGAGTTGGAATTGCGCCGGTTTTTACGAAAATCGGGATTCCGCAAGCCCCATGCCGCCGTGGTACATCGGGAGCAGGAACCCCCGCACTTTGAGACGCTGTTGGTGACTGGCGAAAAGCCAGCTTAGGGCGGGTCACAATAGTTTCATCGAAGGAAAGGATGCATGAGTACTGTTAGCGGCGAGTTGTGGATAGCAGTGGATGACTATTTGGTTGAGAAATTGATCGAGCCAGATCCGATTTTAGAGGCTGCGCTCGAAGCTAGCGAAGCAGCGGGTCTCCCGGCGATTCAGGTCACGCCCCTGCAAGGCAAGATGCTGCACCTGTTTGCGCGAATGATTGGCGCCCGGCGTATTTTGGAAATCGGCACACTGGGGGGATACAGCACTATATGGATGGCGCGCGCGCTTCCTCCGGAGGGCCGGTTGATTACGCTCGAGTTCTTGCCGAAACACGCGGCCATCGCGCGTGAGAATCTGACGCGCGCAGGTCTGATGGATCGTGTTGAGGTGCGCGAAGGTCCAGCGCTCCATACTTTGGCGAAGCTCCCCGAAGAGGGGACCGCACCATTCGACTTGATCTTCATCGACGCGGACAAGGAGAATAACGCGGCGTATCTCGACTGGGCCCTCCGGTTCTCGCACTCTGGCACGATTATCGTTACCGACAACGTTGTGCGCCAGGGTAAGGTGATCGATCCGAACTCGACCGAGCCGATGGTGCAAGGAACCCGCCGCTTCTTTGACGCTGTGTCCGTCGAGCCGCGCGTCAGTGCCACTGCCATTCAGACCGTGGGCGGCAAAACATACGACGGCTTCGCACTGCTACGCGTTATATAGCCCTATCAATGCGGCTATTTATCGGAGTTCCGCTGGTGGAGGCAGTAATCGCGGAACTCTCGTCCATTACTGCTCAATTCGCATCCACCGCCGCCGGTCTCCGCTGGTCCACGCCGGAGACATGGCACGTCACCTTGCAGTTTTTGGGGAACACCAGCCAAGAACAGTACCCATGCGTGGTTGCACGGCTTCGCGAACTCCACTCGGCGGCGGTGCCGGTTGAACTGGAAGGAATTGGCTTCTTTGATCGTGCCGGAATCTTTTTTGCCGGCGTGAATACAACTCCCGAACTTGTCGACTTGCAGCAGCGTGTCACTACTGCGACTGGCCCGTGCGGTTTCGTTCCGGAAACGCGCCCTTACCATCCCCACATCACTCTCGCCCGCAGCAAAGCCGGATCGAAGGGCCTTCGCGAACTGAAGAACAAGGTAGCCCGGCAGCCAAGCTTCACAAAATTCGTGGCCGAAGAATTCCGGCTGTATGAAAGCTTCACTCTCCCCAGCGGCTCACAATACGAAGTCCGCGAGCGCTTTCCACTCGGGCTTGGTTAGCCCGCCCCCAATTGGACGACTGTCGCTCCCCATCCACCGGCCTCGAGCGGCGCGTCGTGGAATTCGACAACATACGGCGTGCGCGCCAGGATCTTGCGAACGGTTTCGCGCTGAACTCCGATCCCACGGCCATGAATGATGCGGAGATGAACCAAGCCCAGGCGGTGAGCCTCTTCAAGGTACGCTTCGACCGCACTCTTCACGTCGCGCGGAGCAAACGGATGCAGATCGAATACATCCGTAACCGCTACTTCGAAATAATCTTCCTCGCTCACGCCATCTAGAACGGATTTGCGCGTCCGAAACCGCTGCGCTCCTGCTTCGGTTGTGGTCCGCCGTCGCTGAGCGCTGCGTGTGGAGGCGCCCCGTTAAAGTTGAGGTCCTGCTCGCTGTAGGTCAAGGGCCTATCGAGGACCATCTCTACCGTGGAGCCTTTAGTGAGCATGGCGTCGGGTCCGCGAGACGCCAAAACGCCGAGGAGCCCAGTGGCCGCGCCCGCGCCCAAGCCAATAACGGATCCCTTGGCTGCATTCCCTGCGGCAGCCCCCACTGCAGAGCCCAAAATTGTGCCTCCCACCGCCGTGCCCGCGATCGTCTCCGCATCGCCTTTTTTGTTGCCTGCGCTCTTAATGTTTCCGTTTTCTTTGTTCAATGTCTCGTCGGCACGTGCGTCGAGCGAACCTATATCCGCGCGAAAATTGCGAGTCACGCCATTCGGCAGTGTCAGCGAATCAAAGCGGACCTGCAGCAAACCGCGGCCCTTCATACGTCCGGGGCGTTTTACGCTTGTAACGGTGCCTTTTACCCAACTCCCTTGAGGAATCACGAGCTTTCCATTCGACAGGACTGGGAAAGCGGTCTCGAGGTACAGCGAGTCACCGACGGAAGCCTGCTTGGTGCTGATGCTGTTGATCATGTTCAGCAGAATGTGCGTTCCCGGATCGACATGATAGGCGTTATCGGGAGCGGTATCGCTGCGAGACTTGAGCCCAGCCGGTGGCTGACCTGCGGGGGCCTGATTCGCGGGCGGCGCGGTGGCAGGTGGAGGCTCCTGCGCCGCTGCCAAGAGGGTGGCAACTCCGAGCAGCGAAAACAGCACTAACCGTTGGGACATTCTGTGGCTCCTAACATCTCAGTTTAAACGAAATTCGAGGCCGCTTCATCTATCCCGCGGCTGACACTCCCAGCTGAACTTTCTCGCGACCGGAGTCCCTATGAACTACTCTCCACGCCTTCCGAAAAATCGTACTGGTGGGTAGCCCATTTAATTGGGTAAGCGATACCCATTGACAAACGCCTACGTCGGTGGGCGGCGCGCAACGCACAACCGTAAATTTGTAATTGTGCACGGTAATTCCGTGCCGGAATCCGCCGATAATCTCGCTGGCTTCGGCTTGCGGCAGTTGCGCTCCTTCCGGCAATTCCCAAAATCCAGGCATCAGGCGAGCATCAGCGGGCCTCTGCCACAGCAGCAGCTTGCCGTTTCGCTCGATCCAGAAGACGGTGCGCTGCTCTTCGGCGTTTCGCTGTAGCGTTACTCTGATGGGCAGATTCGCTTGCGTCTGGGCGGTTCGCGCGCGGCAGAATTCAGCAATAGGGCAGAGAAGGCACTGCGGCGCTTTGGGTAGGCACAGCGTTGCGCCGAGCTCCATCATGGCTTGATTGAAATCGCCTGGTTGCGTGCGGTCCAGCAAGTCGTCCGCAAGCTTTCCAAAGTGCTTCCGGGCACGTGGACCTTTAATATCGGTCGAATCATTGAACACGCGGCTCAAAACGCGGAAGACGTTGCCATCCAAAACCGCGTGCGGAAGTTCGAAGGCGATACTGGCGACAGCGGCCGCCGTGTAGTCTCCGATGCCCGGCAGCTCTCGGATTCCGTCGTACGTCGCAGGGAACCCACCAGCACTAACGACGTCCCGGGCCGCGCTCCGTAGATTGTGCGCGCGCGAATAGTAACCGAGCCCTGCCCAATGCGCTAACAGATCCACTTCCGGCGCATTCGCGAGCGCTTCAGCATCCGGGAACCGCGCTATGAAGCGTTCGTAATACGGAATCACCGCGGCGACGCGCGTCTGCTGCAGCATGATTTCGGAGATCCAGATGCGATACGCATCTTTGGTGCGGCGCCACGGGAGATCGCGCTTATGTTGGTCAAACCAATTCAGCAAGCGCACGCGAAGTTGGCTGATCTCATTTGCTGTCATGAAGATGCCACTCGACGGCGGCCTGTTTTGACGCTTCCGGACACTCGCGGCATCTTATACTGAAGAAGAAGTCCGTTCCTCGGCCTTTCCCATCAGGCACTCCGCTCGTGATACCGGAAGCTTCCAGCTTATCGTCAACTGAATCCGCGCCTCTAAACGGTACTATGCCAGGCCTTGGCGAACCTGTGCTCGCAATTCGCGGCGCGCGCGTTCACAATCTGAAGAACATCGACGTCGATATTCCGCACAACGCGTTGACGGTTGTCACGGGCGTCTCCGGCTCCGGGAAATCATCTTTGGTTTTTGACACGATTTACGCCGAAGGGCAGAGGCGTTATGTGGAGTCGCTCTCTGCCTACGCGCGGCAATTTCTCGAGCGCATGGAGAAACCGGATGTGGATGAGATTCTCGGCATCTCGCCGCCGGTAGCTATCCGTCAGAAGAATCAGACGCGCAATCCGAGATCGACCGTAGCCACTGCGACTGAGTTATACGACTTCATGCGGCTGCTCTATGCTCGCGCCGGGCGCACGTACTGTCCCAACGACGGGACTCGCATCGAGCGCGACACGGTGGACCAGGTTGCCATGGCAATGCTCCAACAGGCGGAGGGTTCGCGTTGGTACGCTCTGTTTCCTGTGCAGTGTCAAGGAAAGGAAAAAGATGCGGCAGCTTTGCCTGACCAGTTATTCGAGCTGCGCAAAAAGGGCTTCAATCGCCTGTTCCAGGGCGGCCAAATGTTCGAGTTCTCCACACCCGAATCACTGCTCGATATTGATTTTTCAAAGCCGCTTTATATCCTCGCGGATCGTATCGTCATTCGTGGTGATCTGCATCAACGCATTGTCGATACCGTGGAGGTCTGCTATCGCGAGTCGGGTGAGATTTTTTTCGAGGAAGCGGGTGCGGCCGATCCGCGCATGCTGCACTTCAGCGAGCGCTTTGCCTGCAAACAGTGCGGCCAGACGGCTGCTATTCCAGAGCCGACGCTATTCAGTTTCAATAACCCGATTGGCGCCTGTCCCGTCTGCCAGGGCTTCGGCAACACTATTGATTACGATTTCGATCTGATCATTCCCGACCCCACGTTGTCCTTGGAAGAGGGCGCGGTCGATCCCTGGACCAAGCCGCAATATTCCTGGTACTACGAAGAAGAGTTAAAGCCGAAGGCTCGATCCAAAGTGCGGCTCACCGTTCCATACATGGATCTGAGCCGGGGCGAAAAAGAGTTCGTGCGCGGCCACGTAATTCGTTTCTTCCACGAAGTGGAGCGGAAAAAGTACAAAGTTCATGTGCGCGTGTTCATGAGCCGCTATCGCGCATACACCGAATGTCCGGCCTGTCGCGGAGCGCGCCTTCGTCCGGAGGCCCTTTGGGTTCGCATGGGCGGCCTCAACATCGCGGAGCTGTCCCGCCTGAATATCGCCCGTGCCGCCGAATTTTTCGAGAACCTGCAACTGAGTCCCGAAGAATCGGAAATCGCTGAAAAGATACTGCTCGAAATTCGCCAGCGCAGCCGTTTTTTGAATGACGTCGGCCTGGAATATCTAACGCTGGACAGGCTCGCGGCGACATTGTCAGGAGGCGAGGCCCAGCGTATTCAGCTCGCGACGTGCTTGGGCTCACGCCTGGTTGGGGCAACTTATGTGCTGGATGAGCCGTCCATCGGTCTACATAGCCGCGACACCGCTCGCCTGCTGCACATCCTCAAGGATCTCCGCGATCTTGGCAACACGATCATCGTTGTGGAGCACGATCCCGAAGTTATGATGGAGGCCGATTACATTCTCGATCTCGGTCCGGGCGCAGGCGAAACAGGCGGCCGTGTTATCTTCGGCGGAACCTATCCGCAACTGCTCCAGCCGCCTGCGTCTCGCGAAAACCTCTCTCTAACTGGACGTTACCTGCGCGGCGAACTTGCTGTATCGCGCCCGCGCGAACGCCGCAAAGTGAATTCTAAGCGCACGGTGCGTTTCATCGGCGCGCGCGCGAATAATTTAAAGAACGTCGATGTCGATATTCCGCTCGGCATGCTGGTCGCGGTCACGGGAGTTTCGGGTTCGGGCAAGTCCAGCCTGGTACATGACGTCATCTATCGCGCGCTCGATTTGCAGGTGAACAAAGAACGGCAGCCGGTGAAAGAAGGGTCGTCCGAGCAGAGTCCGAGCCGTAAGCTTTTTTGGAAGCGAGTGGACCGGGCCGACCTTCTGACCAGCGTCGTGATGGTGGATCAATCGCCGATTGGCCGCACACCGCGCTCGAATCCGGTAACGTACATCAAAGCGTTCGACATCATCCGCGATCTCTTCGCGTGTACGCCCGAAGCCGAAAAACGCGGCTATGCTGGCGGCCACTTCTCCTTCAATATTCCAGGCGGCCGCTGTGAGACATGTCAGGGTGACGGCACCGTGACCGTAGAAATGCAGTTCCTTGCCGATGTGGAACTGGTCTGCGAAGAGTGCCGCGGCACGCGCTACAAACAAAGCGTTCTGGACATCCACTACAAGAACCTGAACATACACGAAGTTCTGCAGTTGACGGTTCGCGAGGCCCTTTCCTTTTTTGCGGGCACGCCGCGTCTGGCCGCTCGCTTGAAAGTGTTGCAAGACGTCGGGCTAGGCTACTTGCGTCTGGGTCAATCGGCGACAACGCTCAGCGGCGGCGAAGCGCAGCGTGTAAAACTGGCCGCCCACCTGGCGCAATCCACCTGCGAGGGCACGTTGTTTCTATTCGACGAGCCAACAACGGGTCTGCACTTCGACGACATAGCGAAGCTGCTGGAAGCGTTTGAACGCCTGATCCACAATGGAGGCAGCATCTTACTGATTGAGCACAATCTGGAACTGATCCAAGCTGCGGATTGGATTATCGATCTCGGTCCCGAGGGCGGGGAAGCGGGCGGCCGCATTCTTGCCCAGGGCACTCCGGAAGCAATCGCGGCAATCGAGGCCTCATACACCGGGAAATATCTCAAGCAACTGTTCATGCAGAAAGCTATAGCCTGAGCATGTCGCCCGCGCGAGATCTGCCCTCGGTCGATTGGGTAATGCGGCAATTGCAGCAGAATCATCGAGACGTTCCGCAAAGCGTGATCGCGAACGAGGCTCGAGCGGTTTTGGCGGAGCGGCGGGACGCGATTCGCGAGGGCCGAAGCTTCGACGACCGTCCGGTCGAGCAGATTGTTGAGCAACGCCTGCAAGCGCTGTTGGCACCCTCATTGCGCCCCGTAATCAATGCATCGGGCGTGATTCTGCACACCAATTTGGGTCGGGCATCGCTACCCCGCTTCCATCACATCAGCCGCTATTCGAATCTCGAATACGACCTCAACACGGGCAAACGCGGCAGGCGCGACGCGCACACCGCGCCATTGCTCGAACGCTTGCTGCACCGCGACGCGATTGTGGTCAACAACAATGCCGCGGCGGTCTACCTTGTCCTGAATGAACTCGCAGCGGGCGGCGAAGTGATTGTTTCACGCGGCGAGTTAATTGAGATCGGCGATGGATTCCGTATTCCCGAAATCATGGCCCGTTCACAAGCACTATTGCGCGAAGTGGGCACAACGAACCGAACCCGGATTGAAGATTATCGCGACGCCATCAGCGCGAACACGCGCCTGATCATGCGCGTTCATCCATCGAATTTTCACATCGCAGGATTCACCGCGCGCCCTGCTCTGGAGGAGTTGGCCAAACTGGGGCGCGACCGTGCGATTCCGGTCTATGAAGATCTCGGTAGCGGTTGTCTGGTTGATTTAAATCAACATGGAATCGATGAACCGCTGGCTCAGGACAGCATCAATGCGGGCGTGAACGTGATCTCGTTTAGCTGTGACAAGCTTCTGGGCGGACCGCAAAGCGGCATCATCGCCGGTGACAAAGATTTAGTCCAGCGCATTCGCCGGAACCCGATGTACCGGGCATTCCGCGTGGATAAGTTGATCGTCGAAGCGCTGGAAAACACACTACGGCATTTGTTGCTTGAACAATGGCTCGAAATTCCCACGTTGGCTATGATCATGGCAAAACCGGCCGAGATCGAACAGCGTGCGCATCGCGTCCGGCATGCGCTTTCCTCGATGGAGGCCAGCGTTCACGCCGGCGAGACCGGGGTCGGAGGCGGCTCGACTCCGGATCAGACGCTCCCGACGTGGGTTGTCTCTTTAAATGTGCCGAGCGCTTCCACCTTCGAGCGGAACTTGCGCGCCGGGCAACCGCCTGTGATCGCGCGTATCGAAAAGGACCGGATCATTCTGGATATGCGGACCATCGCGGACGAGGAAGAAGATGCTTTGGTGGGCGCCGTACTTGCCGCGCTCTGATTGATGGCAAGTTAGCGCTCATTAAGGGGAGACGGATACTGCGTATTCACTGTAATCAACTTCCAACTGCGATTTGCCAGCGAAAAATCCCTTACTAGTCGCTCGGCTGTGGCTTGGAAATGAAAGCCCATCAATGACCGTATATTCGCGTTCGATCAATGGGCGGCCGGCCCAGAAAGACGGGCTCGCAGCGGGTTTCCCTTCGACGCGGAGCAGCGAGAAATCTTCAACATTGACCCAAGCCGTTCCCTCAATCAATGAAAAGTCATGATGATGAGGATGAATGGCGATGACATAGCACGGCTTTCCTTGAAATATTTTGGTTCCCTGTAACTTCATGGAATAATTGTCTGACGTGAGAAGAGTATGCGATCTTGCCGCGTTGCGGCTGAGTTGCGCGTCCTCCTTTAAAATACGGCGGATCACGCGTTCCT
This sequence comes from Bryobacteraceae bacterium, assembly GCA_036269625.1. Classification (GTDB taxonomy): domain Bacteria; phylum Acidobacteriota; class Terriglobia; order Bryobacterales; family Bryobacteraceae; genus Bog-105. Next base: position 37,295 of record DATBEF010000228.1, read on the forward strand.
CCAGAAATCGCGGCCCGTGGCAGGATAGGACCTGATACGTTTTGCCGATTCCCTTTTGGTAACAAACTTTAGCGGTCAGCTCAGCTGTTTCAGCAAAATGGCTGTTATGAACGGTGTAATGTTCGGTTGCTGTGTATCCGGCCAGCTTCTCATCTCGAACTTGCTGAGCTTTGTCGATAGCCGAAAACACTTCGTCCGGTCTAAGCATCGTGACTCCTTCCAGCCCAAACGTTAGGCTGACGATGGCCAAAGAAAGTAAGCCGAGCTTGCTGCACCTGAAAAGCGCAAAGGGGACGGCGTGCCGCCAAAACAGTGTCAGGAACTCCTGCGGCCACGCCGGACCCGTTTTGCGCGAGGTCCTTAAACGAGTAATCCCATTTTCTACAATGTCGCCGGGCGGGATGCCCGAAGTATCAATTCGTTCTAGCATCATTTACACCTTTCGTTCTCTGATCAGTTCCATGAATTCGAGGCGAACCGATACTCCCGGAGCCCGAGATCAGACAGGATTCTGGGGGCGGAGAGAGGCAGGCAAAGGTCTATCTCAGATCCACCAGAGTGTTCGCCAATTCAAATAAAAAAAGGAACTAAAGCAAAGGTGGCGAGGTGTTGGCCGCTTGAGAAAGCGATCGAACAATAGAGACGGGAACAGGAATCAGTGGAGCCGTGATCGGTGCACTAACTGCTGGTCGCTGAAGGAGCGTGGTGAGCGTTGTAACCGATATGGCCGGAACGGGGACCGCTCCGGGATCCAAATGCACGCCAGCCTGAACCGAAATAGCGGAGCTTTTTGGACTCAGTTGGGGGCAATCAGGAATGTTGTCCAAGACGGAGGCTAAGAACGCCGCACAGACAAGAAGTGAGATCCACTGCACGTGTTTGAGAGCAGCTTTCAATTAACCCTCATCTCCACTTTACCGCGTGCACGGTCGAGGGCGGTCTGTTACTCCCTTATCGAAAGGGAAAGGATGCAGTCTAACTTCTGCGCGGTAAGTCACCCCGCCGAGCGCCCTTGACGGATTACGGCGAGCATGACCATCAGTTCAAAGTTCCCGAGTACTTCTCGTGACATATGGCCAACTATAAAGAAGAATAGGTGAATTGCAACCCGAGGTAGGCAGGTACGCGGGGGGGTATTGCAGCAAGGGCTGCCGGAAAGCGGCGCGGAAATGGTTGCGGTGCGTCATCGACGCTGTTGTAGACTTGGCGCCAAAGGGAGTTTTGATTCAATGCCAAGGTTTCGCTTCGCTGCGGTCCCCCTTTTCTTCGCGCTACTACCAGGCGTTAGGTTTAAACTGTCCGCTCAGCCTGTAGCGGGACAAACGACCTATGTCGGTTCTGTCGCCTGCCAGACCTGCCATCCTCAAATCTATGCGCGCTGGAAAAAGACCCGAATGGCGAATGTGGTCCGCGACCCGCGGCTGGACGCACACGCGATTCTTCCAGACCTTTCAAAACGCGATCCTTTGGTTACTTTCACAAAGACCGATATTGCTTTCGTTTATGGAAGCCGGTGGAAGCAACGCTACTTCAAGAAGGTCGGCGACGATTACATTGTTTTACCGGCGCAATGGGACATTGCGAACCAGATCTGGCGTCCGTATTTTGTGAAGAACGGAACGGACTGGTGGGCATCCCTTTACCCGCCTGACAATTTCAAACGGCCGACAGGCCCACTCTGCGACGGCTGTCACTCGGTGAACTATGACATCAAAACGAAGGCGGTAACCGAATGGAATGTTGGATGCGAACGGTGTCATGGACCGGGCAGCGAGCACGTGTCACACCCATCGCGAGCCGACATCGTGAACCCTGCTCGACTCGATTTTGTAAGAGCCAACGATACCTGTATTCAATGCCATTCACAAGGACAACCGCTGAAGAATCCGATCGAAGGCAAATATTACGACTGGCCTGTCGGATTCCATATTGGCGGAATGCTGCAAGATTTCTGGAAGCTCGAAGAGCACAAACTCGGCGAGACAACGTTCACACATTTCCCGGATGGTACGGCACACAAGAACCGGATGCAGGGGAATGATTTCGTTCAGAGCGTCATGTACACGCGGGGGGTGAAATGTTCCAGCTGTCACGATGTGCATGGGACTGAGAACCCGGGTCTGTTGATTAAACCGGCAAACGTTATGTGCCTCGAATGCCATGGCCCAGGTTCTCCGAACGGACCCCACACGAGCACAATCGAAGAGCACACACACCACAGAGCAGGCAGCACAGGCGGCGAGTGCATCGACTGTCATATGCCAAAGATTCAACAAACCCTGGCCGACCAGAACGTTCGCAGCCACACCTTTCGATTCATCAGTCCGTCTATGACGGATCGGTACAAAATCCCGAACCCTTGCACGACCTGTCATAAAGACCAGACCACAGCTTGGGCTGTGAACCAACTGAAGGTTTGGAAGACGGTCTCTCCCTGGAGAATCGAGCCCTAAGGACTCCTGATACGGGTTTTACTGGGGCTTGCTCACGCTAATTTCAGCAACTCAAACGCGGCCGCCGGGCGCTCCTCAAACGTGAGTGTCTGGGTGTCGGTTTGTTCCCTCTGATAACGCCCGAGTAAGAACCACGCGATGAGCAATAACCCCGCCAAGACGAGGAAGTGAGGCGCCCTCTCGATCGCCCAATGTTCTATATCCGCTAACAACGGCACGATGGCTAAAACGCAGAACGCGCAAGCCAAAATGCGCATCATCATTTGCCGCATCTCGGGTTCTTTCACGCATGTGAATGGAATCTTGTGGAACCGGAGAAAGACCGTTTTGATACACAACTCCGCAATCACTGCCGCGGTGGTTGCATGGAGAATGGCCGGAAGCCATCCGTAACGCGGGCCGACCGAGAGCAAGCAAACCGCGATTAGCGGCGGGATAACGGTCATCAATACGAAACGCCGGACCACGTCAGCGGGAGGCGGCGAAGGATTCAACGCGGCGGATCGAAAGACCCAGTTCGATTCCGAAGATGCGGGCATATCGAAGACGAATCGAAAACCAGTGATCACGAAAAAGGTGATCAACAAAGGAACGGCGAGTAGGCTCGCGGGAGGCACAGGATGGAAGGCTGCGCGGGCAACCGCACTATCGGCGATAACCACCAAGCCCATGCCCAGATAGCCTCCGAAAAACATCAGGTGCCGTTCGCTTCGGGTCAACACGCGCCAGATGAAGCTGAAACAGGCGTGCTCGAAAGACGACCGGAACAGAAGCGAGGCAAGCCATTCTGGCGTGTCCCAGCGAAACCGTCTGTACGCGCCTCCAACGCTGTCGGCGGACGATTCGGCCAGTTTTTTGAAATGTCGGCGATAGCAGAGCGTGTACGCTATCAAGGTCAAAACAATCGAAGCCGCCAACACGCTTAGCGCACGATGAGAGAGGGCAACCATATCGGGCGTCGCGCGGTGGATCATCCCCTCATAGAGCCCGAGGAACCAGTAGGACGGGAGGAACCGCACATAGACTTGCGTGTCGCTCGGGATCTTTCCAGCCAACAGCTGCAAGAACAGATTCGACAGAAAGCTCGTTAGCAAAACGACGACCAGCAACATGCGTACGGCGACCGAAACCGGCTTGAACCAGGCCGCCGGCAGAATAATCATCAGCACGCCTACCAAGGCGAATATGCTGAAGAAACTGAATAGGCTGGCCAGGAAGACCGTAGTGATGTGGGCGATGGCCACGACCAGGAACGCTGAAAGGGAATCTTCACTGAACGTAACGAACACCGGAAACAGAAACGATGAGACGGCATTGATATCGATGGCGAACAATACGCCCATGCCGGTGAGCGCGATGAAGTTGGCCAGGAACAGGCTGCTGATCGGAATGGGGAGGGCCGCCAAATTCGCATAGTCGCGCCGATCCGGCAACAAGCGATTCCAACGTAGAACCATAGCCAAGCCAATAATCGTCATGGACAACACGACAAAGAAGTACTCATCGCCAATTGAAGCGTGATAAGGATTGAAACCGCGCTGGCCGCGGAAGTATTGCAGCAAAGTAGAGTACTTATCGAGCAGAAACATAGATGCGAACGCGCCCGGGGCGGCTAACATGGCCAATACGCTGCCAACGCCCAGGCCCATACCACCGGAGCCCTGCTCTTCCTCGCTCGCGAACAATCGACGGCGGAAATGCTGGACCAGATATACAAACGGCCGCTCGGCTAAACGGAGTTTTGTGGGTTCTTTCATGCCGTTAGCACCGTGTCCAGAATGTTCTCGGCGGTTTCCGTGGCATCCGTTTCCTGGACCAGCAATGAGAACGCCGCCTCGAGCGACGGCATCGATTGGAAGCTTTTCAAATCCTCAACCGTGCCATAGGCGAGCGGCTTGCCCGCCTGAAGAACAATCACGTGGGAGCAGACCTTTTCGACGACCTCCAGAACATGCGAGCAGTAGAAGATGAATTTCCCTTCTCGGCTCAACAACGAAACAAGCTTGCGAAAGACTAGAGCCGACGTAACGTCCAGGCCTGATAGTGGCTCGTCAAAAATGACGATTTCCGGATTGTGAAGAATCGCCGTAATCAGTAGAATGCGCTGGCGCATGCCCTTTGAATAGGCTGACATTAGGGTATGGCGATGAGGATGCAAGGCGAAGAGCTTCAGCAACTCATCAGCCCGCTTCGCAATCAGTCTGCCGGGAAGTGCGCGCAGACGTCCCACCAATTCGATATATTCAAGGCCCGTGAGGAACGGGTAAAGATTCGCTTCCTCCGGTACATACCCGACCAGCCGTTTGTAGCCCGCCAAGTCGTCACGTATATCGCAGCCCCGGTAAAGGACCTTGCCGCTGGTTGGCTCCAGCAGCCCGGTAATAATCTTTACGGTAGTACTCTTGCCCGAGCCGTTCGGGCCGAGGTACCCGAGGACCTCGCCCGGGTGAATAGAGAAGTTGACGTTCTCAATGGCGGGAACGGTGGAGTAGCACTTGGTGAGGGACCGTGCTTCGAGCATGTCCGTAGGTTACTACATAGGGTGCGAGGGTGCAATGGCCTGGAATACTTCGAGATCAGTTCTTGGCCGTCAAAACTGGTCTGGCCGCCTGCGATGGGTGGCCAAGCAGGCATTCGTCATGGACGGCGCGGACCGCCTTTTCAAGGCCATCGAGACTGACGACTACTCCGATGGTCAACTCGCTGGACCCTTGCGCGATGGCAATGATGTTGATCTTTTCGCGCGAGATCGCGCTGAATATTCGGCCGGCAAGTCCGGGCGTGCCGCGCATGCCCTCGCCGACCACGGCTAGAAGGCCAACATGCTCATCGACGGCGATCGGTTTCAAATAACCGTGCGCCAGCTCGATATTCAGATTCAATTCCAAGGCTTCGAGCGCAGCGGGTACGTCGTGCCTGCGGATCAGGAAACAGAAACTCTGGCGGTAGCTGGAGCTGGTGAATACGAGTATTTCAACATTGGCCAGGGCGAGTGCGTCGAGCGAGCGCGCCATCAGCCGCGTCCCGCTGAGGACCGCGTTGGCAGGCTCCATCGAGACGAGCGCGACATCGGACATGGATGTTACGGCGCGGACGCCCTTGGGCTCGGCGAGTTGCGAAACGATTTGCGTGCCCGGCTTCTCCGGCGCAAAGCTGTTCTTGCTCCATACCGGGATTTTGCGTTCTACCAGCGGCGCCAAAGTGCGCGGATGGAGCACCTTTGCTCCGTTATAAGCCAGTTCCGCAGCCTCAGCATAAGTGACTTTATCTAAAACGGTGACATTCGCGACCAGGCGTGGGTCGGCGCTCATGATCCCATCGACATCGGTCCATATCCAGAGCTCGGCGGCATCGAGCGCCGCGGCCAGGATAGAACCCGAAAAATCGGAACCGCCACGGCCGAGCGTCGTCGGGCGCCCGTCAGCAGTCGCGCCGTTGAACCCTGTAACGATTGGTGTAATGCCCTTCTTCAGCAAGGGCGTCAGGCGTTCCGCGCACTTGCGGCGAGTGGGTTCCATTTGTGGGGAAGCATTCCCAAAAACCGCGTCAGTAACAATCACGTCGCTTCCATTGATGGATTGCGAAGGGATACCAATGGCATCCAGATAGTAAGCCAGCAGAGCTGAAGACAACCGCTCCCCGATTGCGACCGCTTCGTCGACTGAACGCGGCGGGCGCTCGCCGAGCATTAGTACGCCGTCTGCGATACGCCGGAATTCCATCATCAACGCTTCAACGGATGCGTGTGCGACGTCGCAAAAAGAGGCGGCTGCTGCAGCGTCGGCCAACAAGTCCTGGCATGCCATGACATGGCGGTCAAGCAAGGTAGCGATGTTAACATCGACGGCAGCCCGGTCGCCCAATTCCGCGCGGCGCAACGTTTCGAGCAATAAGTCGGTGACCTTGGACATGGCGGAGACGACGACCAGAACCGGACGGTTAGCTTGCTGTGTGGCGATGATGGCGGCCGCGGCCCGCATCCGCTCGGAGCTGCCCATGCTGGTTCCGCCGAACTTCATAACCAATAAGTTGTTCACGCACTGCTTCCTTGTCTTTTGAAATCCTTACCGTTCGAGGTGCGCTCGCGAACCAGGCGCAGAATGATTTTTTCCACCTCTTCGATCGAGTGGTGTGTCGTGTCCACTAGCTGCGCATCGGGCGCCTGCACGAGCGGCGCTTCGGAACGGGTGCGGTCGCGATGATCCCGCTCGGCTAGTTCAGCCGCGATCGAGGCCGCTTCGGCGCGCTGGCCGCGTTGTTCATACTCTAAAGTGCGTCGACGGGCGCGCTCTCTCGGGTCGGCATCGAGAAAAATCTTGACGTGCGCATTGGGAAAGACCACCGTGCCGATGTCACGGCCTTCCATAACCACGCTCGCTACTTCAGCAATCTGCCGCTGTATCCCGAGCAACGCTCGTCGCACGCCGGGAACCGCTGAAACGCGGGATGCTGCGGCGGAGACTTCCGGATTCCGAATCTCCTCGGTGACCTCCTCGCCGTTCAGAGAAATATGACCACTGGTGAGTCCGAACTCGATTTGGGCATGCGCGGCAAGCTGCTCCAGCCGATGCATGTCGTCGAGACCGGTGCCGGTCCGCAGGGCCCAGAGCGCCACCGCGCGATACATCGCGCCGCTGTTGATGTGGACGAAACCAAGCTTCTTGGCGACACGTTTGGCGAGAGTCGTTTTGCCCGCGCCAGCCGGCCCGTCAATCGCTACGATGATGTGCTTGGGAGTCATCTTTAATTAACTTGCGCTGTTATCGGCCTTGCAGGGCGAGCGCAGGCTCCCAGTCATCCCGGTATACCCGCCCATTCTTTAGCACGAACCGGACATGCTGCAACTGCTCTATTCCCAAGCGTGGGTCGGAATCGACCGCTATCATGTCCGCAAATGAACCGGGCTTCACGACGCCCGCCTTGCCCTCCAGATTTAATAATTGCGCGGCTTGCACGGTTGCCATGCGAATGGTGTCGATAGGTTTGGCGCCGAATTCAACCATCGTTGCGAACTGCTTTGCATTGTCGCCATGAGGATACACGCCGCCATCCGTCCCGAAGGCCATCGGCGCGCCGGCAAGGTAAGCCTTTCTAAAGTTGGCGCGCTGCAGCTTGCCGATCTTCTTTTCCTTCTCGATCGATTCGGGAAGCATGCCTACTTTCGCACCCTGCTGCAGAATGTAATCGTCGTTGTAAATGTCGAATACCAAAAACGTGTGGTGTTCCTTCGCCAGCTGTATACCTTCATCGTCTATTAGGCTGGAGTGCTCAATGGAATCAATGCCTGCGCGGATGGCGTCTTTGATGGCCTGGGTACCGTGGGCGTGAGCGGCCACCTTGCGGCCAAGCTTATGCGCTTCATCGGCAATGGCCTGCATCTCTTCGAACGTGTATTGCTCAGCTCCGGGCAAATCGCCTTTAGAGAGCACGCCGCCAGATGCACAGATCTTGATCAAATCCGCGCCATACTTGATCACTTCGCGCACTTTGCGGCGCGCGGCCCACGGGCCATCAGCCACGCCGAAATCGGTGTGTTCGAATTCGGGCGCGAGCAAGTCGTCGTCGCAATGGCCGCCGGTGATCCCAAGCGGAGGACCCGAGACGTAGAGCCTGGGTCCGGGAATTTCGCCCGCATTGATGCCATCCCGCAGTGCTACATCAGAGAATCCGGCTGCGCCGACATTGCGAATCGTGGTAAATCCAGCAAGCAGCGTCACCCGAGCATTTTTTGCACCTCTGATCGCGCTCCGTGGGACGGACACGCCGAGCGAAGCGTAGCCTGATTCCGTAGGGTCACCCGTGAGGTGGTCGTGAACATCGATCAAGCCCGGCATACAAAATGCTTTTGAGAGGTCGATTCGAGTGGCGCCAGCCGGCACTTCGCTCGCCTTTGCGGAAGGCAGAACATCCTTGACTGTTCCCTCATCCGTGATCACGTAAACGTCTTGGCTCACCTGATCTGTTTGCGGATCGAGCAATGCGCCGCAATGGAGCGCCTCTATGGTTTGAGCACACAAAGAAACGCTAAAAAATACAAGAACAATGGCGGCGGCCGCGCAACGAGCAAGAGTCAAGATAGACCAATCCCTATTAGAAGTGTCCGGCTCAAATTGAGTATGGCACGGGGTCCGCTGAGGGGTGCGGGAACAGACTCAGATCAGTCCAGCTCAGCAAACAACTCGGGCAACGGAATACGGATCGGTGAAAGCGCGACTTCCAGAGTTTCGCCTTCAGGTTCGCGAAAATCGCCGTGCATGCAAACGTAAGCGCGGCGTTTCACTGGGTCCAGCACCCAAATATTCGGGACTCCAAAGGACCGGTAGTCGTCCACGCGGTCCTGCATGCTACGTAAAGTATCGTCCTTGGAAAGAACCTCAATACAGAGCAATGGTGGCCGGGTAAAAACCGGTTCGATCTCCTGCTCGCGAGAGACGACACACACATCCGGAACTCGAAAACGGTTCGAGGAAACCTGAATCCGCTGCTCAGGAAGGACCCGGATGTTCCATTCGCGTTGACGGCGGCGCATCCAGGCCACCAGTGCGCCTTGCAGATTGCTGTGATCGTATTCACCCACGTTCCGCTCAACGAGTCGCCCTTCGACCAGTTCTTGATCGGGGCGGTAGCTGGTGTTCAGATACTCGCTGACTGAAACCAGCGCTGAAGTCGCCATCAGTGCTCCCTTCTTAGTTTAGCTACCGCAACTGGTCTTCAGTCTCGCGCAGCCAGTCCGGCCGTTTCAGGACCTCGCGGGGCTTGCTGCCGTCGGGCGCTCCAATGATGCCGTCGCGCTGCATCATGTCCAGGATACGAGCGGCGCGTCCGTAGCCGAGGCGCAATCGCCGCTGAAGAATGGAAGTCGAGGCTTTACCCGCTTCAAGAACCACTCGCACCGCCTCTTCATACTTCGGGTCCTGCTCGCCATCGAAAGTTTCGTCGTCATCATCGTCCCCGCCGCCTTCCTCAGAGGGGGGCGTCAGGAGATAGCTCTTATCGTAATCAGGCGCGGCTTGGTCTTTCCAGAAATCCACCACGCGATTGGTCTCGGTTTCGGTCACAAACGCACCGTGGACACGAACCAAGCGGGATGAGCCTGGCGGCAGATAAAGCATGTCGCCCTTGCCTAGGAGGTGTTCCGCGCCCATGGAATCGAGCACGGTGCGCGAGTCTACGCGAGTTGCAACACGGAAGCTGATGCGCGAAGGAAAATTCGCCTTGATCAGCCCGGTAATCACGTCGACGCTGGGACGCTGGGTCGCAAGGACAAGGTGCATACCAACGGCTCGCGCCATCTGCGCCAGGCGCGTGATGCATTCTTCCACGTTGGCGCGTTCCAGCATCATCAGGTCCGCCAATTCGTCGATGATAATCAGCACGTACGGAAGCGGCCTCAGATCCTCATCGTCTTCCGGGCCTTCAAACAGGTTGAGCGGCTGCTGCCGCAGTTGCTGTATCTTCCGGTTGAACTGATCGATGTTCCGGACGCTGTGGGCAGCCAACAGTTTCAAACGCCGTTCCATCTCCAGCACCGCGTTTCTCAGCGCGTTGGTCGCCTTCTTGGGCTCAGTTATGACGGGCGTCAGTAAGTGCGGGATGCCCTCGTACATTCCCATCTCTACGCGTTTGGGATCCACCATAATCATGCGCACTTCGTCCGGTGTCGCTTTGTAGAGAAACGACATGATCATGGCGTTGAGCATCACGCTTTTGCCAGATCCGGTAGAGCCGGCAATCAGCAGGTGCGGCATGGTTTCGAGCGATGCCACTTTGATGCGGCCATTGATGTCCTTACCCAAAGCTATCGTCATTTTGGACGGCGCTTCTTGAAACTCGCCTGATTCCAGAATGGCGCGTAAGCTGATGACCTCGCGCCGCGTGTTGGGCACTTCGATTCCGACGGTCGGCTTACCAGGCAGGCGTTCAATCAATACCGATTCCGCCTGTAAACCCAGGCAGAGATCTTCGTTGAGAGTGGTGATACGGCTGTATTTAATGCCCGCTTCCGGTTTGTATTCGAAAGTTGTGACTACGGGCCCAGGATTGATTTGCACGACCGAGCCACGGACATTGAATTCTTCGAGCTTGGACTTGATGCGGCTGGCGACTTCCTTTAATTCCTGGCCATCGAAGCCATTGCCCGGCGGAATTTCGTTCAGCAAGTTGGTCGATGGCAGAGAATAAAGTCTCCTGCGCTTCGCCGTGGGTTTGAGGGGTTCGAGTTGCGCTTCCCAGGGAGGCGAATCTGAATCGGATTCCTCGTCTTCTGTCTGGCCGGTCTCTTGAATGACGGGCGCTTGCACACGGACAACTGGCTCCGGCGCCAAAGGCCGGATAGGAATATCGTCAGACGGGGCTTGGGTCTCGGCGGTCTGCTCCCCTGCCGCGGGCGTGGGCTGGCGGCGTGTTCGCTTCGCAGTTGCGCTGTCAGCGGGTTCCGGCTCGGCCGTGGTGATGCGCGAACCTCGTCTCTGCGCCCGCTCGGCAGCTTTCTCTTTTGCCTGTTGGATGGCGTGTTCGCGTCTTTGTTCGCGCCAGTTTCTCCAGCGGGAGACGAGGGCGCGCCAGCGAGCGGCCGGCCCCTCAAGAGCCCGCATAAGCGTGGCGACCTCAAAGGTTGTGACGAAATAGAGTGCGACGATCGCAGCGGCCGCGGCCACAATGGCAGCGCCAACGAGATTGAACCGCGAAAGTAGAAAGTCGGCGAGCACCATGCCCGCTACGCCGCTGACGCGGATGCCGCCTTGCAGAGAGATGGAGGGCGGGAGCAGGCCGCAGGCGGCCGATAGCGAGAACCAAAGAGCCAGCGATCCCGCGATACGTATCCACGGATTGTGCACTGGCGAGGATCGTACCCACTTCCAACCCAAGATCCAGATGAGTACCGGCAGAAAATAAGCGCTTAAGCCGAACGTCTGCAACAGCAAATCGGATGCGGTCGCACCGAAAGCGCCTAGCAGATTATGAGTGCGAACAGCACTCGCCGCGGTGTCCCAAGACGGGTCCGCCGGAGTAAAAGAAGCAAGGCCTAGAGCGACAGCCAGACCGGCCAGTAACAATAGAAAGCCCACGGCTTCATTGAGCCGTAAGTGACGAGAGGGTGAGAGAAACATCATCCGCCGATGCGGAAGAACACTGCCAGAGCAATCACTATTATGCCAAACACGATGCGGTACCACACAAATATCGATAGCGTGTTGCGGCGAAGATACTTCAGGAAGAAGGCGATAACGAATATTCCGACAACGGCGCTGACGAGGATACCGACCAGATAAGGCAGCCGCATTTCGGGCGGGATGCCGCCCTCCTTACGAAGGTCCAGGGCATCCTTTGCCGCCGCGCCGCCGATGGCCGGAGCGATCAGTAAGAAAGAGAAACGCGCGGAGGCTTCGCGATCGAGGTGACGGAAGCGCGCGGCAGTAATAGTGGCGCCGCTGCGGGACGTTCCCGGCACCACGGCCAGAGCTTGCGCGAGCCCGATTACGATTGCGTCCGTCCAAGACATTTGATTCAGTCCGCGTTTCTCCTGGCCCAATCGATCTCCGATGGCCATGACAATGCCGATCAAGATCAACATAGTGCCTATAACGTATGGATTGCGCCAAGGCCCTTCAGCTTGCGCCTTGAAAAGCATTCCGGCTAGACCTACCGGAATGGTTGCAACGATCAGATACCAGAGCATGGCGCGGCTGTTCTCGTCAGGCCTGGAGTTGCCATACGAAAAGCCGAGGCCATTTGCGATGACGGTTACCCAATCGCGGAAGAAATAAACGAAGACCGCGAAGAGAGTGCCGACGTGCAATGCGATATCAAACCCGAGACCCGGATCGTGCCAATGGAACAGTTCCGGAATCAGAGCTAAATGCGCCGTGCTGCTAACGGGTAAAAATTCTGTTAAACCCTGAACAATTGCAAGGATGATGGCTTGGTACAGCGGCATAATGGTGTGGTGCAGTACGAACTTTCTTCCCCAGTTGTGGAGGTTGCTCTCGTAGTGTAGCGGAACACACGAATCAAAATATGAGATCCACCAAAATCGTAGCCACTCTTGGACCCGCGACGGATTCCGAACAAGTCCTTCGCAAGTTGTTTGAAGCAGGAGTCGACGTTTTTCGGTTGAACGCTTCGCATGGCACGCAAGAGGACCACGCCCGACGCATTAAAGCCGTTCGGCAAATTTCGGCGGAACTGAAGCGCTACAGCGGTATCTTGCTGGACCTGCAGGGTCCCAAAATCCGGCTCGGTACGTTCAAGAATGGGTCTTGCCGGCTCGAAGATGGCCAAACATTCACCATTACAACCGAAGCGACTGAGGGGACGTCCGAGATAGCCTCGACCAGCTATTTGGACTTTGCCCGCGATGTGAGGCCGGGTGATTCAGTTCTGATAGCGGATGGAACCCTCCAGTTGCGAGTTTTGAGCACAGATGGCATTGCCGCACGTTGTTTTGTAGAGCACGGCGGAATAGTGAGCGACCGCAAAGGAATTAATTTGCCGGGCGTGAACGTGAGTACGCCGTCGCTTTCGAAAAAAGATATTTCGGATGCGCATTTCGGAGTTGAGCAAGGGGTCGACTTTTTTGCATTATCGTTCGTGCGGCAAGCCAAAGATGTAATGCGATTGCGCCATCTGCTTGAAGACGTTGATGCAAAACAGCCGATTATCGCGAAAATCGAAAAGCCGGAAGGCTGTCAGAACCTTGACTCGATTTTGGAAGAGTGCGAGGGCGTGATGGTGGCGCGCGGCGATCTTGGTGTCGAGATGGCGCTGGAGCGCGTTCCGGCGATTCAGAAATCGATCATCGATAAGGCGCGAGCGTGCGGAAAATTTGTGATTACCGCGACGCAGATGCTGGAATCGATGATTGAGAATCCGCTGCCGACTCGCGCGGAGGTCAGCGATATCGCGAATGCCATCTATGACGGTACTAGCGCAGTGATGTTATCGGCGGAGACTTCAGCGGGCAAGTATCCGGTGGAATCGGTGAAGATGATGGCGAAGATCGCGTTCGAGACGGATTGCGCGCAGCGAAAACAGGGCTATCGCGAGATTCCGCTGCGAGGGGACGCTTCGATACCGCAGATTGTCGCCGATCTGGCCTATCATGCGGCGCGGTCTGTTGGCGTGACTGCGGTCGCTGTGGGAACCACCAGCGGCGCGACGGCGCGGTTATTGGCGCGGTATCGCCAGCCCGTGCCTATTTTCGCCTTTACCTCGACCGAGACAGTAGCAAGACAGCTTTCGATTATTTTCGGAGTCGAGGCTATTCTGACACCGGAAATGCATTCGACGGATCAAATGTTGCAGGAGATGGAGCGTCTGTTGATTGAAACCGGGCGTGTTCACCCGGGCGACAGTATCGTGTTCGTGGCGGGACAACCGGTGAATCAGCGCGGCACCACCAATATGTTGAAACTGCACCACGTAAGCGGGTTTCGCGCCTGACATGTACGACGCAATCCTAGTAGTTTCTTTCGGCGGCCCGGAGAGAAATGAAGACGTTCTGCCATTCCTTGAGAACGTCACCGAAGGCCGTAATATCCCGCGGGAGCGGCTGCTCGAAGTCGCGAAGCATTACTCCGTGTTCGGCGGGAAGAGCCCGATTAACGATCAATGCCGGGAATTGATCGCGGCACTGCGGGCGGAACTGACGGAGTCGGGGCTCGATCTTCCGGTTTACTGGGGCAACCGCAACTGGCATCCGATGTTGGCGGATACGCTGCGGCAAATGAAGGATGACGGCGTGAAACATGCGCTGGCTTTCATGACCTCGGCCTATAGCTCGTATTCGGGTTGCCGGCAGTATCGGGAGAACATTGTGACGGCGCAGGCCGAAGTCGGTGAAGGCGCGCCAAAAGTGGATAAACTGCGGGTCTTCTTCAACCATCCCGGCTTCATTGAGGCGTCGGCGGCGCGGGTGCGGGAAGCGATGAGCCAGTTTTTACCAAACGAACTCCCGGAAACCAGGTTCGTGTTCACGGCCCACAGCATTCCGTGCTCGATGGCCGAGACCTGCGAGTATGAGCGGCAGTTGCGGGAGACCGCGCAACTGGTTGCGGCCGCGATGGGGGTGTCGCGTTGGAACGTGGTGTATCAAAGCCGAAGCGGCCCGCCATCGCAACCGTGGCTGGAGCCTGATGTGCTGGACTTCCTGCGACAGATGGACGGCAGGAATGTGATTATCGTGCCGATCGGCTTCATTTCCGACCACATGGAAGTGATCTATGACCTAGATACGGAAGTGGCGGAACTGGCTCGGGAATTGGGCATAAAGTTGGTTCGGGCGGGGACGGTCGGGACTCACCCGGCTTTTATCAAGATGGTGCAGAATCTTATAGTTGAGCGGATTTTACCAAACGAACTGCGGCTGGCCATGGGGGAATTCGGGCCTAATCACGACGTCTGTCCGGCGGATTGTTGTCCTGCTCCGTCGCGAGCCGGTAGACCTCCCGTTTTGGCAACCGAAGGCGCTTTGCAACGGCCTTAATGGCCTGTTTGCGATCTAAGCCCGTTTCGGTCTGAAGACGATTAATTTCCTTAAGAGGATCAATAGTTTCGGGGGTAGAGGCCTGATCGGCTTTGGCGATGAGGAGAGTGAATTCGCCCTTTATAGCGGGCCGATCCTGGAGGGATCGTTTGAGATCTGAGGCCGTTCCGCGCAGAAATTCTTCGTGGATTTTCGTGAGCTCCCGAGCTAGAACGACCCGCCGGTTGCCAAGGACGGCTTCGATGTCTTCGAGTGTGGAAATAATACGGTGTGGGCTCTCGTAGGCGACGATAGTACCCAAATCGGCCGAGAAATCCTCAAACAGTTTGCGGCGCTGGGTGGATTTGGGGGGAAGGAAGCCGACGAACCGGAATTGGTCGACGGGCAGGCCGGATGCGGTAAGGGCGGCCAAGGCGGCCGAGGCGCCGGGGACGGGTACCACGCGGTAATTGTTTTCTATGGCTGCTACGACGAGGCGATAACCCGGATCGGAAACGAGCGGGGTGCCGGCGTCGCTCACCAGCGCTACGGATTCTCCACGAGCAAGGCGTTCGAGGAGACCGGAGGTTCGGCTGGTTTCATTATGGTCGTGATAACTGACCAAAGGCTTACGAATTTCAAAGTGTTCGATCAGTTTCAGAGTTTGGCGGGTATCCTCGCAGGCAATCAGGGAGACTTCGTCGCGGAGAATACGGAGAGCCCTGAGCGTGATGTCCTCCAGGTTGCCAATGGGCGTTGCGATCAAGTAGAGGGTGGCGGCCAAAACACTAAAAGTGTATCGTTGAACCTGAAGTATTTACTGACGTTACAATGCAGGCTCTTTCCGAAGAAAAAGGCGCGGGTATGACAAGCCCGGGCTCCTACATTCACTGGCACGGCGAACACAGCCCCTACGCTGTGCAGCTGAAGGCCGGTCTGGTCGAGCGAATTATCGAGGAGACCGCGGCAGCGCAGGATATAGGTATCGAAACTGGAGGCGTGTTGGTGGGAACGTTTCCGCGTGCCTCGCAGTTGACGGTGCGGATCGACCGGATCATCCCGATTGAGCGGCGGCTGGACGATGGCGAACCTTTTGTTTTAAGCGCGGAGCAACTCGACCGATTCCGTGCAGGCGTGCGGGAATCGAACACGAGGGAAACGTCCGCAGTGGGCTTCTTCCGGAGCGTGAGGGGATCTGAGCTGACGCTGTCGGCGGAAGACCTTCGGCTGTCTTCGGAAGAGTTTAAGAATGCCGTGCATGTGATTCTGCTCGTGAAATCGGAAGCGCCGAGGGTAGCGTCGATTTACTTGTCGACTGGGACGCACGCGCCGCCGGAACTGCTTGTACCCCAGTTTGAGTTCACCGCGGAGGTGTTGCGTAGCCCAGCCGCCGTACACCCGAGTCTTGCGCTGACCGCCATCGAAGAGGAAGAGGTTGTTACGCAGCATGAGGATAGCCTTCCCGCTGCCCCGTCGGTGACGTGGGCGGAACCGGGTAATCCGCAAATAAAGTGGATCGTAGCGCTGGGCGTTCTCCTGGCGCTGCTCGCGTTTGCGGCCGGCTTTATTGTGCGGCCTTTGATGCCCGGTTCGAAATTGGATCGGCAATTGCCGCACTCGGACATAAAGCTCGATTTAGCCGTGGTCAGCGGAACGGACCGTGTGCTGCAAATAACCTGGAATCATCAAGCGCCGGCGATTTACATCGCGAAGTATGGCACGTTAGAAATCGCCGATGGCATGCAGGCGCGCGAGGTTAAGCTTACCAGCGATGAGTTAGAGGCGGGGTCGGTTGCCTATGAGCGTGTAAATGAGCACTTATTGGTGACTCTAATTTTGACCATGCAGGATGGCAGTTCGGTTAGTGAATCGTGCTCGTGGTTTTCAAGATAGGTGGTGGTGGATCTGAAAGATGCCTCGCTCATTTCTTTGCAGCGGCGGCTTTATTTCGGCGACGCTGCAGGGGCACGAGTCGCTGGTTGATCTCGTCGACTGAAAAAGCCTCCGGATCGAATTCGTCACCCACCCAGTCCCGGAGTTCTTCATGTTGCTCGTGCTTGGGATCGCTTATCGCCTCCAGCAGGTTGTAGAAACCTGGTATTCCGCCACAGTCTTCGGGTGGTCCATGTCGTTCACCCGCTAAGCACGTGGGGTAGGCGCGTTCGGCTTCAGGCGCCAAACGTTTCTCGACCACGATTTGATGTTCCCAAGTGTCACCGAAGTCGTAGGTGTAGACGGCTTTTGTTCCTGCCCTACCGAGTACGTGAAACAATCGTGCGGTTCGTTCGCTGGCAGTGCGCGGTCCACCAAAAGCCTGCTCCATCGGATCGGGTTCTCCGAACCTCTGCCGTCCGATACGGAAGTCGTGCATATGGCAGTCTTCCCAGTCCATAGCCACTTGCAGGACATCATGCAACTGCTCCAAGGTCAAGTCTGCGGGAACCAACAATCGCCGCCAGATCGGCGGATCCGTGCCGAGCAGAGTGACTTTGATCTGATAGATTTCCTGCGGCTTTTCGACGGCGTTTGTGGCTGGCATGTTAGTTCCTCTTCGATCGTAAGATATGTCGAACGGAGGTGCGGCCGCTATCTGAACGCGGATTTCTCACAGGCTTCAATCGGAACCTGCGTTCGGAGGAGTCGGGCCGGGTAGAGTGAGAGTCTCACCGCTGTTTACTTAAGCGACCTTACCTCGTCCAATCATGAGGTCGCAGACGCTTCCGGCTCGGCATCAGTATCTTGCGCGAA
This sequence comes from Bryobacteraceae bacterium, assembly GCA_036269625.1. Taxonomy (GTDB): domain Bacteria; phylum Acidobacteriota; class Terriglobia; order Bryobacterales; family Bryobacteraceae; genus Bog-105. Next base: position 54,959 of record DATBEF010000228.1, read on the forward strand.
CGAAGAGTGACTAGTGTTGACCAAGCGCCGCTTGGCTGCCGGGCTTGCCGGTCGGAAGCGCGAAGGAAAAAAGTGAGTCGCCGGCGCCGAATAAGACATATTGGCGTCCGTCGAGGGTGTAAGTGATCGGACCGTTGGTAGTGTTCTGGGCCACTCGGGTGTGCCACAAGGTTTCGCCATTGCTGGAATCGAGCGCTAATAAATTGCCGGAGGTGTCACCAGCGAATAGAAGGCCGGCCGTGGTGCTGAGCAAGCCTCCGAAACTCATCGCTCCTGCGCTGCTGATGTCGTGCCGCCATTGGATCTTGCCGGTCCTATAATCGATGGCTTCGATCACGCTCGAGAACGTTAGAAAGTCGTCGCGTCCTGCGTACCCCTCCGGCTTGCCCTCCGCCGTGTAATAGAAAACGCTGTAATTCTGCGACGCATTGACATAGAAGAGGCCCTTTGCAGGATCGTAGGTGGGTGCGAACCAGTTAGTCGCGCCATTTGAGCTTGGGCTGACCAGCGTGCCATCGCGTTTGGGCTCTTTGCTTGGATTTGGAATCGGCCGGCCCTGGGAATCCACGCCCTCCGACCAATTGTTTGCCATGAAGGGAATGGTCAGCAGATTCTTGCCAGTCGTTCGATCGAGGACAAAGAAGTATCCGTTGCGGCTTGCCTGCGCGAGCATCTTTCTCTGCTCGCCCTTGAACTCGCCGTCGAATAAAACAGGGGTTTGCACGGCATCCCAATCGTGAGTGTCGTGCGGTGACGGCTGAAAAGCCCAAACCAGTTTTCCAGTATCGGGATTAAGGGCTACGATTGAACAGGTCCACAGGTTGTCGCCTTTCCGGGCATCTCCAGCGTGCACTGGATTAGGATTGCCGGTGGTCCAATACAGCAGATTGAGATCCGGGTCATAAGTGCCGGGCATCCACGTCATTCCGCCGCCATGACGCATTGATTCCTGATTCGGCCAGGTCTCGGAGCCCGGTTCGCCGGGCAGCGGCTCCGTATCCCAGCGCCACTGGACATCGCCGGTCTCGGGATCTCTTGCCTGCAGAAAGCCGGGGTTGTCCAATGAGTCTCCGCCGACTCCAACTATGATTCGGTTCCCCACCACCACGGGCGCCATGGTGCAGAAGTACTCGGCCTTCACGTCTGCGATGGTTTTGCGCCAGCGCTCCTTGCCGTCCTTGGCGTTCAAAGAGATAAGGTTGCAATCCGGCGATTCGAAGTAAAGCCAGTCCCCGTACATACCGACGCCGCGGCTGCCGATATGAACGCCTGGGTTATCCGGAAATTTGTAATGCCAGATCTCGCTGCCGGTTCTGGCGTCCACGGCCCATACGTTGTCGGGCATCGTGAAATACAGCACGCCTTTCACCAGCAGCGGAGTCGACTTAATGGAGCCCGCGAAGCTGTTGAGTCCCGTGTTACTCGCGCGGTAAATCCACTGCAAGGCTAAGTTCTTTACATTTGCCGCGTCGATTTGCGTTAGGGAACTATTGCGGCGCCCTGAGTAATCGCCGTTGTAAGTGGGCCAAGTATCGGTCGGAAGCTGTTTCAGTGCATTGGGATTCAACTCCTGTCCCAGGAACAGAGGCGAGAGGTAAAGCGCAATAGCACAGACTAATCCGAATTTCATTTCAAAGTCTCCAAATATGCCAGTAAGTTGTGCATCTCAGCGTCGCTGTATTTAGCCAGTTGCTCGCGATGAAAGGTCATCGGATCTTCAATATCGACCTGTGCTCCTTCTCGAGAAACTGATCGGTGCCATCCGGCAGAGTCTTTCATCTCTATATTGAATTCATCCGCACGGACCAGGGTTCCTGAGATGGACTCTCCCGAGGGCAATCGGACGGTCACCTTGGCCGCTGGGAGCGGTTTACTTTGCTTTCCCATGAACATGTCCAGCATGGAGGGGCCTGGCGACAAGAAACGCCGCTGGAGGTCTACCGGCTCAAGCCGGCCAGCAATTCCGGCTAAGTCTCCAGTTGGAGAATGGCACGTGGAGCACTTGCCATCGCTATTAAAGTAGGCCTCACCCGCTTTCGCGTTACCGGTTAGCAGTCCTTGGATAACATAGCCAAAGCGGTTTGACGTCTCTTGCTTGCGTAATTGCAGGAACGATCCGATATCGGCGATTTGTTGATTGGTCAAAGCGGGAAACGCCGGCATTCCCCGATCGGGCCTGCCGTTGTGAATTACGGGTCCAATGAGACTGCCGCCTTCGTCGTGCAACACCAATTGAGAACGGATGAGATCGGGTGCGCTCTTTCCGGCGGCATCTGCGCCATGGCAGAATCCGCAGGTGGGCGCGAACAACTTCTGCCCGCGTGCGGCGGCTGCGGCGTCGACCTTATTGGGGCCCCCCAATATCGAGGCGGGATCAGGTTTCTTTTGGGCGCGCGCAGCCGCGTCCTGGCCCTGGGCTACTCCGACTAGCAGCGCAACCAGTGCGATACATCGACTGAGATGATGATGCATTAGATTTTTTGGATCTCCATTCGTCTTCAGCTAACAGCTTTCAGCTTTCAGCTAACAGCTCCGACTCCTCATGATCAGGTTAAAGACCGCTCCCTCGCGGTCGCGGCTCAGTAAGCTACTGAAAACAAGAGAGCCTTTTCCGAGCCACGACCGCAAGGGAGTGGTGGTGACCTCCTAGGCGGATAAGTTCTTAAGATAGTTATAGTCCACTTTGATGGCTTCTAGGGCGGGCATCTCGGTGAATGGCGGCTCTTGCTCTACGAACAGAGCGCGAATCTTGGCGTTTCGGGCTGCGGCGAAGATCGGCTTATAATCTACGGCTCCGCGGCCTAACTCAGTTGGGACGGGCGCTCCGGGCGACTTGTCCATTAAGGTTGTGCGCGGCGTGAAGCCCTTCTTGAAGTCTTTGATATGCAGCAATCGATAGCGGTCCGGATATTTCGTCAAGTAGGCTACCGGATCGTTGCCGGCTACCATCATCCAGCCGCAATCTAACTCCAGTTTCACTAGATTCGGATCGGTAAGCCGGATGAATTCATCGTAGCCGGTGACGGAGCCGTAAGACTTGAACTCGAAGTTATGGTTGTGATAGCCCAGTTGTAAGCCGGCGGCTTTTACTTGCTCACCCACTTTGTTGAATTGTTCGGCATTCCACTTCCAGTCATCGAGCGTCAGACCGCGGATGATGGCGAGAAATAAGCCGATTTGGCCCTCGCTCGGGTCGCTCTTGAAACGCGAAGGATTGGCCACCCAAGGAACTGTGATCACCATATATTCCTGACCAAGTTCTTTTGCTGCGTCGATATTCTGCTGAAGCTTGGTCTGTAGATCGGGCAGCATGTAGTGGCCTGAGGGAGTCTTGAGGCCGAATTCGTCCAGCGCCTTCCGAAGATCCTTGGAGGACATCTTGGACATCGGCGACACTTCCACCTCTTTGTATCCGACGGCGGCAACCTGCCGCAGGGTGCCCATAGGATCGTCGTCCATTTCCTTTCCGACGGTGTAGAGTTGGAGGCCGATGGGCAGGCCCAATGGATTTGCATTCATAGGTTTCATCTCAAGCAGAAACGGCGCCGCGGCGCAAGGGGCTGCTGCTTTCAGGAAGCTTCTACGGCTTGTGTTCTTGGTCATAGTAGATCCGGTCGATGTTATCTGATTCGATTTTTCGGTGGACGGAGCTGATGCTTAATATCAGACGCCATGCCATCAAGCATCCAATTGAGCGCGCGTTCGAACGCCTGATCAGGAGGCTCCGCGCCCATCTGGATGAAGCGCGCCACTTTCGGAAAATTTCCGGTTGCCAGAACGGCTTCTGAAAACAACGGCTGTTCTCCCTGATAGATATCCTCCAAGGCGACGAAGCCATTGACGAAGACAAACAAAGCACCTATCAAGTGGATTGCGTTTCTGATGTCCAATCCGAAGCGCGAGAGGCGGGTCAGGAGAGCCTCAAGGCTACGGATACATTGCGGCCCATATTCCGGATCATTCGCCCGGAGGAGGCTGACCCAGGGATGCCGCTGAAGAGACCGGCGACTCTCCCAGGCGAAGTGGTGTAGAGATGCGCGCCAGTCCGCCACGTCGGGCGGCGGCAGTTCGAACTCGGTATAGGTCGCGTCCAGCATCAAATTCAGCAGGTCGCGCTTGCTTGGGACGTAATGGTAAAGAGCCATCGCACTTGCTTCCAGCTCCGATGCAATTTTCCTGATGGAGACCGCTGCCAATCCGTCTTTATCGGCCAAGGCAACGGCTGCTGCCACAATTCGTTCGCGCGTTAGACCGTTATTGGCGTTGTCCACGCTTATGCCGTCCCATGTGGAAGAACGATCTGCGTGCCGTGGTTTCGGACGCCTAGGAGCTGCCGTTGACATTTTTGCTGTGCGCAAGTACAGTGTATACCATATTCGTACACTGTACGAAAGTAAGTGAGCCATGAAGCGAGTATTGAAATGGATTCTTCTGGGCCTGGGCATTTTGATAGCCGGTGTAGTCGCGGTTGCCGGCTTTGGATTTTATCGGGTCTATTACGGAAAACACGTTTACGAGACGGCGCCTCCGCGGTTGCCGGATCACATGAATGACCCAGCAATCCTGATTTTTTCAAAGACGAACGGATTCCGTGAAGACGACGCGATCCGCGCATCTAATGCGGCGCTTGCCGCACTTGCCAAACGCCGAGACTGGACTGTGTTTGTCACCGAGAATGGCGCAGTCTTTAATCCAGCCATGTTAGGCCGGTTTAAAGCGACGGTGTGGAATAACACCAGCGGCGACGTTTTAAATGCGGAGCAGAAAGCAGCGTTCCGTTCCTATATCGAAAGCGGAGGCGGCTTCGTGGGAATTCATGGCGCCGGCGGCGATCCACATTATGAATGGCGCTGGTATGTTGACACACTAATCGGAGCACAGTTCAAGGGACACCCGCTGGGGCCGCAATTCCAACGCGCCACCATTCATGTCGAAGATCCCGACGATCCGGCCACGCGACAACTTCCCAGGGATTGGAGCAGGGTGGACGAATGGTATTCCTTTGAGACGGACCCCAGAGCGAGCGGGGTAAAGGTGCTAGCGACATTGGACGAAGGCACCTACAGTCCCAAGATGATGTGGATGGATATTCGCATGGGCGCGGATCATCCCATTATCTGGAAGCACTGCGTGGGAAAGGGACGGGTCTTCTATTCCGCTTTGGGGCACTCCGCCAGCACTTACCAAGAGCCATTGCATCTGAAAGAGTTGGAAGGCGGAATCGCTTGGGCAGCTGGACTTGAAGGGCAAGGATGTTCGCAGTGATATTGTTAGTCCACCATCAGCTTACAAACAAATTGGAGTGGCAGAGACATGATGTGTATGTCGAACAAGCCTGATTCCCGCGCCGGAGGGCGCTGCGCCCGGTCCGGAGTTTTACGCCGATGCCGCGGTAATTGCTTATCACAGGGCAGCAGATGATGTGCCGATGGAATCGTTGCACCCGAAGATGACGGCAAGCGCAGGTACACCGGAAGAAGAGATACTGAACGATGGCGACATAGAGAAGATAACGGGACTACCTATCCCGAAAGTTGGTGAGAGCGCCTGGATTCAATATGAATTCGCCGAACCGCAGACGATGCGATCCGTCACAATCGTTAGTAAAGATGTGGATGCCATTACTGGAATGATAGCCGGCATCACTAATTCTGAAAATCCATTGAGGCGAGCGATGACGGAGTGACTTTTCATGAAGTCGCGAAACGTGCCGATGGTGGCGCGCCAGAACATACGGTTTCGTTTCGAGCCGTAAAGGCGAAGTTCTTCCGTTTTGTGTTCAAACGGACGCCGCCTCCTCCGTTGCCCCTTGGTTAAGCGGTATCGATCTTGGTTCGATGGGCATCAAGGTGGGTGCGCCTCCGACCAATTATGAAATTGCCGAATTAGCGCTCCGCAGCGCGGGCCGGGTGAACCGATTCGAAGAGAAGGCGGCCTTCACGCCCATACCTGATCTTTATCAATTCGCAACACCCGCGTTTGAGGCTGGCGCGGTGGTTTCGAAAGCCGATGTAATTGATCTGACCAGTAAGATGCATCCGGGCGGAACGCTGGATTGGACGCCACCACCAGGCCGCTGGACCGTCGTGCGCTTCGGCTATTCGCTATTGGGCATTACGAATCAACATATGTCGTTGCCCGTGCTGAGTGCGATTTACAAGCTGGTTCAACGCGGGGCAGTGGTTGCCAGACCCAAGCCGGCAGACGATCCCAGTCTGGCCGACGATCAGGTGGAGTTTCACAGGCTCTTTACCGAGTTGTTTGGCGACGGAACGAGTATCCATAAGGTGGGTAAAGGGACGGTTTACGCGGGTCAGAATTTGAACAATGTTTTCCGAGCGCTACAAGTGGCGCCGGATTTTGATTACACGAAGCCGGATAAAGATACTCGCATTCTTTTTGTTCATCGTAAGCTTGCCGATGGCGATCTCTACTTTCTGGACAACCGCGGCGACAAGGATGAAACTGTGGACGCGAGTTTTCGGATGACAGGTAAGGCGCCGGAACTCTGGCACGCCGAGACTGGTAAGCCGGAGCCCGCATCTTACAAGATTGCCGATGGGCGTACGACCATACCGATGCATCTTGAACCGTGGGGCACAGTATTTGTGGTGTTCCGCGAGAGAACAACGGAGAGCTCTCATACGCTGCCGAAGGCAATTGAGGCGCAGTTGGGTACTATCGAGGGCTCCTGGAATGTAAGTTTTCAGCCGAATCGCGGAGCGCCATCGTCGATCACTTTGAATCAACTGACTTCGTGGAGCGAGAGCCAGGACGCAGGCGTGAAGTACTTCTCAGGAACCGGTACTTATACCAAGACGATCAACGCCCGGGCGGAGTGGTTCAAGCGAGGCGGGCATCAGTGGATCGACCTTGGTGGCGTTAAGAATCTGGCTGAAGTTACGGTAAACGATAAGGCGCTCGGCGTTATTTGGCATGCTCCTTATCGTGTGGATGCGACCAATGCCCTGAAACCGGGGGAGAAATGAAATCACCATCAAGGTGATCAACGCATGGGTCAACAGGTTGATCGGAGATGAACAGCCGGGCGCGACAAAATATACATTTGCCGATGTGAAGCCATACAAAACGAATTCGCCGTTGCTGCCATCTGGGCTAATTGGGCCCGTGCGTGTTTACTCCATTGCCCAGCCGTGAAGGCGCGCAATCTCACTGAGTTCTGTGATTCATATTTAAGAAAAAGTGATTGCACGTCTGCGCCTAAGCGGTTATTCTCGGATAATCCTATATGTTGCTTTCGAGACGTTCATTCCTGTTTGCTACCGCCGCTGCTATTCCTCTGGTGCTTTGGGCCGGAGAGAACGTTGATTTATTTGCCGTAAATCGAATTCGGACCGAAGCTTTCTCGAATTCGAAGGTGATGGATACGATGTTCTATCTGACGGACGTGTATGGTCCGCGGCTTACGAATTCGCCGAATTACAAGGCGGCAGGCGACTGGGCGGTAAAGCGGTTACAGGAGTTCGGGCTGGTGAACGTCAAGGAAGAGAAGTGGGGCCCGTTCGGGAAGGGCTGGGAAACCAAATACTACGAAGGGCACATGGTGGAGCCCCGATTCTACTCGTTGAACGGCATTCCGTTGGCATGGACCAGCGGGACAAGCGGAAGCGTGACTGGGGAAGCCATGATGGCCACCCTCCGCACCGACGCGGACATGGAGAAGTACAAAGGGAAGCTGAAAGGCAAAATCATCTTGACCAGTCTGCCGCGGGAGATGGCGCTTCCAACAGAGGCAGAGGGCAAACGCTATAGCGATGCGGAACTGGCGGACATGGCGACGGCTCCGGAGCCCGGACGTTTGCCGTTCGGCGCGGCTCCGACACCTTTGACACGCGGACAACGGGCCGGCGCGGGCGGACAGCAACCGGTCATGTCGCGCGAAGAGCGCATGAAGATGCAGGCGAAGATAACGGAATTCATGAAGAACGAAGGAGTGCTGCTGAGCCTGACGGAGAGCACGAATGGCGATGGCGGGACGATCTTTGTGGCGTCGGGTGGTTCGTACGATCCGAAAGCGGCGGAGGCAGTGGCATCGGTGGCGTTGATGCCGGAGCAATACAACCGAATCGCGCGGCTTTTGGAACATGATATTCCGGTAAAGCTGGAATTCAATATCCAGAACGAATTCCATAATGATGATCCGGATTGCTTCAACATCACAGGCGAGATTCCCGGGACTGGTCCCCATAAGGATGAACTAGTGATGCTGGGCGCGCACTTCGATTCATGGCACGGCGGTACGGGCGCAACCGACAATGGCGCGGGCAGCGCGGTGATGATGGAGGCGGTGCGTGTTTTGAAGGCTACGAATTTGCCGCTTGATCGAACCGTGCGCATCGGACTTTGGGGCGGCGAGGAAGAAGGGCTGCTGGGTTCACGCGCTTATGTCAAGGAACACTTTGGCGATCGCGAGACTATGAAGCTGACGTCGGAGCACGCGAAGTTATCGGGTTACTTCAATTACGATAACGGGACGGGCAAAATTCGCGGCGTCTATCTGCAGGGCAACGACATGATGCGGCCGATCTTTGAAGCGTGGTTGGCACCGTTCAAGGATCTGGGCGCAAGCACCATCACGATCAAAAATACGGGCGGTACGGATCATCAGTCTTACGATGCGGTGGGATTGCCGGGCTTTCAGTTTATTCAGGATCCGCTGGACTACGAGACGAGAACGCATCATTCGAACATGGACGTGTATGACAGGTTGCAAGCAGGCGATCTGATGCAGGCCTCGGCGATCATCGCTTCGTTTGCATATAACACGGCGAATCGGAGTGAGATGCTGCCGCGCAAACCTTTGCCGAAGCCGGGGGCAGGCGGGTTTGGCGGTGGGAGTCGTAATCGGCAGAGCACCGATGCAGGAGCGCCGGGGGGCGGTCGTCCTGCAGGCGGCACTCAGTAAGGCGGCTGGGCGACTACTAGCTCCTAGAACAGCGCTAACGATTGAGCTTTAAAACAAAGCCGATCGAAAATGGCGCAGATGAATCTGACGACCAACGCGCAAGGTACGCAGCAGATGGTTCAAGTAACGACGGAGGCATCGGCGCTGGAGACGGGAAACGCTAATTTGGCCACGTCCTTCACGAAACAGCAGATTGATATTTTGTCATCACGCGTGATGGTGGTGATGAGTAAGTTCACGTTCTGGCCAGCGGTGCGTTAGTATTTCGGCCGGAACCGATAGGTGAACGAAAGACTGACATAGGACGGCAGTCGAACGCCCGTCACTTGCTCCGGTGGCGAATCTTGTCCAGGCGCTGCGAGAATCTCGGTGGTCTGTCCTGTGTAGCCGCTGGCGATCAGGAAATTGACGGCCACGTCCATTCGTTCCTTAAGAAAGGAGCGAATTAAGGCGCCGCGAAATTCCCTCACGGGAACGCTGACAAATCCGTCTCCCAGCGGTTTGGCTCCGTCTTCTTCGAATTCAGCTCTGGCTTGAAGACGAAACGGTAGGCGATTTACAGTTCCAACAACATCGACGATGGTCCGCGGCGCTTCGGGCGTAGGGAGCCCCGAAGCGAGATCCCGCGCATCGGCTTTCGAGACAGAGGCTTGTAGCAACCCAAAGGAGAAATAGTGCCGCGCCGCTATAGTGATGTATTTGTTTCTGCCCGGACCTTCGTCTTCTTGCAGCCCTGTATCCGGATCGATTTTGGCCAACGATGCTTCGGTGGTGACGTGGCCCAGCGTCACTCGGAAATCGGTACCGCTAATCGATTTGCCGGCCACGAGTTGATAGGAATGCTCCCTGCTGACGGGAGTTCCCCGTACTGTACCTGTGCCGATGCGCGGATCGTTGGTATAGAACGCCTCGCCAAAACTAATAGCAACAGAGGGCAACACGCCATTATCTGGCGGTAGGAACGATAGAGTCGCTTTCGGTGAATTGAACCCAACGAGCGTATGGTAAGTACCTTGGCTGTTCAACAGGTCTATGTTGTTGAACTGAATTTCGTCGCGACGCCAGCCCACGTAGTAATAAAGATACCGGGCCAACGAACCATCCAGAGCCAGATAAGGAGCTGCATCCGCTAGCGTGACGTTATTCGCGGTCACTTTTTGAAATGGACCATAATACGAGAGGTCCGTCGATTGGTAGTGGTCGAGGTCCAGCCGCCCCGGCGCGTCACGCTGGTAATCCACCCCGCCAAGAGCGAAAGTGAATGCGTGAATCGATGGACATACGATGCATTTCCGCCGCCAACTGTACGGAATTCACTCTGGCGAATCAGGCCATCGCCAAAGTTGGAGTCAAGCGCCAAATTGTAAGTCCGCAAGAAACCGGAAAGCTGCAGTTGCTGGGCGTCACTGAGATGCCAGTTGTCGTTGAGCGCTAATTCCCCAGTGTGTGTCTGATCCTTTTGACGAGGGTCGATGGTGTCGTGGAGGTTCGGAACATTGATGGGAACAAGGCCGGGAACATAAGACGAACCGTAATAGCCAATGCCGAACAGGGTGAGTTCATGTTGGCCCCAATCGAAGACCCGAAAACCGTTCAGCTTATACTGCTGCCGGTGTTCCAAGCGGTCGAGAAAGCCGTTTCCATAGGCCGCTTCAACCGCGAGCCAAGCTTTCGTTGCCGGATCTTCAGGGCTCCATCCAGCCTCGACGTCGACGTCCCGGTAATCTCCGGTGACGGTTACAAAGGGTATCAAGCGGGGGTGAGGTTCGTAAATGGCTGCCAAATCCTCGGCGTGATTACCCTCGCGGACGTTGAACGCTCCGCCATCTGTTTGCACTCCTTCGAGGATTGCGGGGATCATGATGTTGGGATCGGCGTACCCGTTGCCGTGCGCATTTGCGGATAGGTTATTCGAAACCAGGTAAGTGCCGACCGCAATGTACTCAGCGATGGGTTCGCCATGATCGCCGGCAACGCCAGGCGTGAAATATTGCGGGGCTTTAATGCCACCCGAAGCGGTTTCGATGGGGAGACCGGGGATGGAGATCGGTGCACCGGGCCGGCCTGGGTTGGCGTCGAGTGTCTCTTGCCGGACTTAAACACGTTGTGCCGGGTCAGGAAACAGGATGTTTGCGTCTTTCACGTCGGCGGTGACTGTGATGGACTCCTGTTTTTCAGTGAGGCTGCCGAGTTGCACATCGGCAATTACGGGCTGATCCACGATCACCTGGACGGAACGAGTTACCTGCTGAAAACCGAGCGCACTGATTTTAAGGGTATAAGAGCCGGGCGCAGCGACTGGAATCCCGCAGTGGCCCGCGGTGTCCGTTGCCTGTTCTCCAGCCAGGATCTGATTCGGGTTGAATAGCTGTACTCGAACATGTGCAACGGGATTAGATTGCGGGTCAGTCACACGCCCGGAGACAAGCAGAGCCGAACTCGCCTGATCTGCGATTACGAAGGCTGAGACCGGCCCAACGATGGCCAGCAAATATATGGCCAACAAATACAAAGGGAGGAGTCTCATGCGGCTAATACGAATTGCACAATCGGGATACGAGAAAGGCCGGCCTATCGGATTCGGACGGGAATGATTAGATCGTGATGCTCGTGCGGTAGATCCCACCCGTGGGTTCCGTTTGAAATCCGACTCATCATCCGCGTTCGATTCCGGGTCGATCGGGCGCGAGATGCAGCTCTTTTTTCAGGTGCATTTCTGAACAGTGAGGGAATTGATGTTCCCGGCATTGTTGTTGACATCCGACAGCAAGTCTCATATTCTTGCTGTAAGGAGTCGACACCAATGAGTCGGTCATCCAGGCCCGAGATGGCGTGATATGCGCTGGAACGACTTATTATTGCGGATACAGGCGCTGGTCTTCCGAAAGCGGGTTGAGCGAGAACTCGATGAGGAACTGCGGTTTCACTTGGCAATGGAGTCTCGAAAGCAGGCCGCGGCCGGGGCTAGCGATGGGGAGTCCGCCCGGCTGGCGCGCATCCGCTTTGGCGGGCTCGAGCAGATCAAGGAAGAATGCCGAACCACTCGCGGCACTCAGTTAATTGAAACTGTGCTGCAGGACGTCCGTTACGCCCTGAAGGGTTTCCGACGCACTCCGGCGTTCGTACTTACAGTCATCGGGACGATTGCGCTTGGCATCGGCCTCAATACAGCCTTGTTTACGATCTTCAACGCGTATGTGCTTCGGCCACTGGCGATCCGCGATCCCTACAGTTTGTATTCCTTTACCTGGATCAATCATGCGGGGCAAGGCCACGCATTCTCATGGCGTGAGTTTGAGAGCTTCCAGAAGAAGAACCCGGCGTTTTCGGAATGCGCGGCTTCTCGCTTCCTTGATGCCAGGGCGAATGGTCATCCGCTGATGGGCGAACTGGTAACGGGCAACTATTTTGAAATGCTTGGGGTCAACGCTGCGCGAGGGAGAACTTTGCTTCCGGAAGACTCCGCGGCTCCCGGAAGAGACCCGGTTATCGTTCTCAGCTACTCTGCGTGGAAGGATAAGTTCGGGGGTGATGCGGACATAGTCGGGAAGAAAATCCTGCTACGGGGATATCCACTGGAAGTCATCGGAATAGCGAAGCAGGGGTTCAGCGGCTTGGGCGATGCGCCGCGTGATTACTGGACTCCGCTAACTATGGCGGCACAGTTAGAGACTGGTCCCGACCTATTTGGTCCTGAGGAACCCGAAGAGTTGAGGATTATCGGCCGGATCGAGCGCGGATTGACCGTCAGGCAGGCCGAATCCGCTCTCACGGGTTGGTCGAAACAGATGACAGCAGACCGCCGGGATTCCGAAAAAGCGGCCGCGGCGACCCTTCAGTCTGAAGCAACAGCCATGCCTCTGACACCGCAAATGATCGCCGCAGGCAGTCCGCTGGTTGTTGCGTTTGGTCTCGTCCTGCTGCTGGCGTGCGCCAATGTGGCGAACATGATGCTCGCGCGAGCGGTGGCCCGGCAGCGGGAGATTGGGATTAGGCTCTCGCTCGGCGCCGCCCGGAGGCGACTAATCCGGCAGCTTCTGACAGAGAGCATTTTGCTCGCGATACCAGCGGGCCTTTTGGGATTCATCGTTGCGCAGACGACCGTTGAGCTGAGCATCCGCGCGATGTTTGCCACACTTCCCGCCGACCTGGTTGCGCTCATCAGGACCGTGCCGCTGCCGCCGGACGCTCGCGTTTTCGGATTCATGATCATAGCCGCTCTGGTATCGGCGGTGGCGTTCGGGCTCGCGCCCGCGATTCAGGCGACTCGCACCGATGTGATGCTGGCGGCGAGAGGAGAATTCACAAGCGATGTTCGGCCAATGCGATTACGCGATGCGCTGGTCATCGTGCAGATCACGGTGTGTGTCGTACTCCTCATTTGCTCCGGCGTGCTGCTCCGTGGCGCCGATGGTATGGGGCGTATCGATGTCGGGTTCAAAACGCGAGGCGTTATCGATATGAGAGTTGGGGAGAGATTCCGCGCGAGGATCGTTGACCAGCTATCGTCCAAACCGGTGGTCCAAACTATAGCCGCAGCTGGCTCGACACCGCTCAATGGGATGCTCCCGGCCGTGTCTATTTCTTCGAACGCGGGAGCAACGGGCCTTCGGGCTTCGTACAACCATGTGTCGCCCGAGTACTTTCCTGTACTAGAGATTCCCATTCTCAGTGGCCGAAATTTCACTTCTGGAGAGGCGAGTTCCGGCGCTCCTGTGGCCATCATCAGCGAAGCGACGGCTCGGCGGCTGTGGCCGAATGGCGATGCCGTGGGCCAAGAGATTCGCGTCCATCACGATGCGCAGACCAATTGGGGAGAACAACTGCCGCAATATCAGGCGGTGCGCGTGGTAGGGGTGGCGCGCGACATAATCAGTTGTTGCGTAGTGCATGGAAAAGACCCAGGGTTGATTTATTTCCCGGTCACATCGGCAGTTGCCAATACGTCCCTCCTCATCCGTGTGAACGGGAACACGGAGGCGGTGCGCCGCAAGCTTGATGCGGAAGTCGAAGCATTGGCTCCCGGCAGCATCGAAGAGATTCATCCATTGGATCAGCTCCTCGCGGCCGGCATTTACCCATTTCGTGCACTGTCCTGGATAAGTTGCTCGCTTGGAGGACTCGCACTACTGCTTACGCTCTCGGGAATCTATGGAGTGCTTTCCTACTTAATCACTCAGCGGACCAAGGAAATCGGCATCCGAATGGCTCTCGGCGCAACAACTGGCAGTGTGACGCGCCTGGTTCTTGGGAAGTCGACGCGTTTGGCCGGCGTTGGCATCGGACTGGGAACGGCTCTCTCGCTTGGCGTGGCGCGTCTCTTCGCTGCACATCTCGTGGTCATGAACCCCTTTGACAGCCTGGCATATGGCGGGAGCGTGATTCTGGTGGCCGCGACTTCGATTGCGGGCGCCTATTTTCCAACCCGTCGAGCGGCACGTATAGATCCGATAGCGACGCTTCGGTACGACTGAGAGGCCGTGGATCAGGCGATCTAGCAGGGTCTAGTGCCGGTTCCCGAATAGTTACGGGCTCAGAATGTGCAAGTATTTCTAAATAGCAGCGCACCAGAGTCATGTGTTACAACCGATTCAAACAGCTTATCGGCTATGAAGTCTGTCACCCTTGCCTCAGCTTTGTTAATCGTTTCTCAAATCTGCCCGGTACTGGCACAGGTTGGGCAATTAGAAATTGCGGGCCGCCCGGCGGAGTTGAATATCACACCCGCGGGCCGGCAGTCGCTTAGAGTCAGTATCGTACCGATCGAGAATTCCAAGCTGCGCAATGTGAAGACGCCCGCCGTGACGCGAGTGGGCGGTTATGTGGCCGCAGTCAGCAATAATCCGCTGCGGATTGAAATCCGAGATGGAGGCGGCAGGCTGATTCAGACGTTGGTTGTGGACCAGGACGGAAGCGTTACGTTCGACTTAGGAAGTGGTCCCATCTTCGGGTTGGGTGAAGGCGGTCCTCAGTACGACCGCCGCGGTCACGATTTTCCCATGCACAGTTCGCAAGACGCTTACAACAAGCCATTCTTTGGCGGGCGCATGCCTGTTGGATGGCTTACCGGCAATCGGTGGGCTCTGTTTTTGCATGATCCGCAAGGTGGTATCGATCTGTCCGGCAGCAAAGGAAAATTTACGCCTGCTGACAGCGCCTTGCCGATAGATATTTTCGTCACAGGCCTCCGCCAGCCTGTAGAAGCGTTGGCCGAATTTGCGCGCTTGACCGGTTTCCCCTCCATGCCGCCGCTGTGGGCCTTGGGATATGAACAGTCGCACCGTACGGTTGTGGATCGGGACGCGTTGTTTGCGGTGGCACGTAACTTTCGAGAGAAGAAACTGCCATGCGACGTGCTGATCTATTTGGGAACGGGCTGGGCGCCGTCGGGTTGGAATACTGGCCATCGCTCGTTTGAGTTCAACCCAAAGGTGTTCCCGAATCCGGCACAAAATATTCAAGAATTGCACGACATGCATTTCAAAGTAATTCTGCATGAAATGGGCCCACCTAAGGGCCTATTTGGCCGGGCATCGGATAAGGTTACAAACTCCGACCTTAATGAAGCTGCTAATTACTGGAAACTCCATGCGCCTCTTGAGAAACTTGGCGTCGACGGTTGGTGGCCGGATGAAGGTGAGAACCTTAGCCGTGAATCCCGGCTCGCTCGGATCCGGATGTATTGGGAAGGCCAACTCGTGGACCGTCCCAATAACCGGCCCTATACGTTAGATCGCGCAGGTTATGCCGGAATGCAGCACTATGGAGGCTGGCTGTGGTCGGGCGATTTAAATAGCACATGGCAGACGCTGACTAACCAAGTGGCGGTAGGCATCAATACTGGACTTACGGGCGTTCCGTATTGGGGAACGGACATCGGCGGCTTTTTCTCTACGAAGGAGCTGACGGGCGAACTGTATGTGCGGTGGTTTCAATTCGGCGCCTTTTGTCCCGTCTTTCGGTCACATGGCCGCCCGTCCGCACTGCGCTATCCGTGGAGTTGGAACACGGGCGAGATGGGCGAGCCAGAAGCGAGCCCTGACGTTCCCGGAAGCGCTTTACCCAATGTAAGCGAGCTTCACAACTCAAGCGTGGAGCCAATTTGCAAAAAGTATCTCGACCTGCGTTATCGGATGCTGCCATACATCTATTCGAACGCATACGAGACATCGGAGACTGGTGTTCCATTGATGCGGGCACTGTGGCTATATTACGCGGATGACCCGGAAGCGGCTGGTAGAGGCGATGAATTTCTGTGGGGGCGGGACATCCTGGTCGCACCAGTCACTCAACAAGGGGCGGCGTCTCGCGCGGTTTATCTTCCGAAAGGCGATTGGTATGATTTCTGGACTAACGAGAAGTTGGAGGGGGGCAGGGAAGTCTCGAAGGCAGTCGATCTTGGCACTACCCCGCTATACGTGCGAGCGGGCGCGATGCTCCCCATGGGACCCGTCAAGCAGTACAGTAGCGAAAAAGTGGACGCGCCCCTCACAATCACCATCTACCCAGGAGCGGACGGACATTTCGCCCTCTATGATGACGACGGAGTTAGTTTTGACTTCGAAAAAGGACAATACAATCTTCTCGATCTGACGTGGAACGATCAAGATCGGCTACTTACTATCAAGCCGCGTAATGACCGCTTCTGGAACACACTGACACACAGTATCGACGTCAGGCTTGCAGGCAGCAGTAAGATTCAAAAGATAGCTCTGGATGGCAAGCCCAAATCGTTAAAGTTCTAGGAGAGGGAAATTGACGAGTTATTTGCCAGGCCGAATCCGGCGCAGAGAGTTTTGCGGTGGCATTGCAGCTACGCTACTTACTGATTTTGGAAATGCGCAAGCCAAGGATGGCCGTGGATTCGCAACGCCGTATAAATACGGGAAATTAGTTCTTAGTGGATCGAATGTTCCCGGTGAGTTCGACTCCATGAGCGTAGACGATCCGTTCGTGTTCAGCTTCAACGGGGGATTCTACATGACGTACGTCGGGTTCGACGGGATCGGTTACCAGACTGGGCTGGCCTCTTCTGCCGACCTCGTCAATTGGAAAAAGGAGGGTTGCATCCTTCACAGGGACGAGAAATCGGCCGCTATCAAGTACAACGTGGCGATGACCTGGATTGTTCGTGACAATGCGCTCTATGGCCCAGGCCAGCTAACGCGAATCGGAGGCAAATACGTAGGCGCCTACACAGCGTATCCAGGGTCGGGGTACGAGCAGGGCGCCGGAGTGATCGGTCTTTGCAGGAGCACTGATTTAAGTCATTGGCAAATAGAGGAGCCTTGCCTCTTACCTCAGAGTGGCGCACCGTGGGAACAAGGCGGGCTCTATAAGATCTGCCTCGTTCACGATGAAGGCAAGCTCTACCTTTTTTACAACGCAAAGAACAGGACCGCGCAGCCTTGGAACGAACAAACGGGCGTGGCTATAAGCCACGATTTGAAAACCTGGCAACGATTTAGCGGGAATCCGACAATCGCCAATGGGCCGCCAGAGAGCCCGGATTGCCGGTTCGCGAGTAACCCTTGTGTTTTGAAGAATGGGAAAGTCTGGGCTTTCTACTATTTCGGCCTCGATAATCACGGGGTTGCGAGGGACTTACTCGCGACCGGTCCGGATTTACTGCACCCGCAGAAATCCGATCAAATTATGTTGGACGTGGGGCCGCCCGGGTCGGTCGATTCCGCGTACGCACACAAACCCTCGATGTTTGCTCATCAATCTATTCTTTATCACTTCTACTGCGCGGTCTCGAAGCAGGATGGCAAATATACCCGGGGCATCTCCGTAGCCCGATCACAACCTTGGTCATGAATCAGAAGGTCAAATCAGCGGCGAACTGAATCCAGCGCGGGAGGTATTGATTGGTCACTCGCCCGAAAGTGGCATCAGCCATATTGGCATCAACCGCCTGTAAGTTTGGATGATTAAATATGTTGTAGAACTCAAATCTTAATTGAAGCTTGAGCCGCTCTTTGATAACAGTGTCTTTGAGAAGCGCGGCATCCGTTTCCGCAAACCGGGGGCTGCGAAATGATCCCCATTTTTCATTTCCTTCGGATCCGAATGTGCTGGGGGCGCCGAATTGGCCGGATGAAAACACTCCATTCAGGAAGGCTTGCCGTGATGTGTTCTCTGCATAGTTGGAGACGTTTGGATAATCGTAATTATCACCGTCGGCGTTGTAATCTCCACTTCCAGCGGCATAGCCGGTGAAGACGCCATTGGCATTTTTAAGCGGGAGAAATGCGGCACTTGTGTAGACCGTGAAAGGATATCCACTTTGCAGAATGGAAGTGCCTGTAAGAGACCAGCCGCTGGTGGCTCGGCCTAAGAAGCCGCGCCCTGAGTTCAGGCCCGGCAAAGTGTAGTCCCAGCCCAATGAGAAACGATTGGGCGCGTCCCATACGGATGGCCCGTAGTACTGGCCAGGGTTGGTCCATGTTGGATAAACCTGAGTGTCGTCCTTAGACGAGGCCCGTGTGTAACTGGCAGTTACGAAGCCGCGATCTCCAAATCTTCCCCGCACGGACGCAATGAACGCGTTGTAATTAGAATACCGATCGTTAGTGGTATACAAGATTTGACCGAAGCTTGGGCTTAGGCGTGTGGGTATGAGGCTGTTGTGCTGAATTACATCACCCGGATAGCTGTTAATGTCGACGCCGTAGTTGACATTAAACTGCTGCCCTCCGCCGGAAAGGAGATCGGTGGCCTTAGTTCCGCTGTAGCCGACCGACCCGACAAGCCGGGCGCCGATCTTTCGCTCCAGGGTCGCTGAATAATTGTAGGCAACGGGTGACTTCAGATTGGGGTTTATTGCGCCAACAGTGTTTTGCAGGCCTACAATACCCCCGGCGGAATCGAGTTGGCCGGCGGGAAGACTCGGGTATGTGAATCCAAAAGGAGGCGCGGAGTTAGTCGTACCGAAAGTAAGCAGAGGCGCCGTTGATGTACCGGAGTAAAAAGTCGGATAAACGGGCCCTGGCGGGTTTCCCCGGTATTCCTCCTGCTCATTCGCCATGGTTGGCCAGTTATGGAATACGCCAAAACCCCCGCGTACAGACCACGTTCCGTTGCCGGTCGGGTCCCAAGCCACTCCGAAACGGGGACTCAAGACATCCGTAATGGCCCTATTCAGTGCATGGGTGTGTTGGACCATGTCGCCGTTGGCGATCTGTTGATTGGTAGTTTGCCCGGGCCCGAAGAAGAAGTTCGAGAACGCGGTTAGCGGGCTGCGCGAATAGGGATTGCCAAAATCGTCCCAGCGCATTCCGTAGTTGAGAGTTAGCCTGCTGGTTACTTTCCAGGTGTCAGCGACAAAGAGTCCCCAAGTGTAACTGGCTGCATTCCAGTTCCAAAGTACTGGTTTCCCTGTAAGAGGAAGATAGGCAACTCCGGTTTCGGTGTAAGGGATATCTTCGACTAAGTCCAGCAGGTTATTGAACTGGAACGTGGGTTGCGAGTAAGGGCCCTGAAAATCTTCGACGTCATCACCAAACCAGCCTTCATAGCCGAATTTAAGCGAATGGCTGCCTTGGACGTGGGAAAGAACATCGCGCCAGTGGTAATTGTGTTGAATGAAATCGCCCAGCGCGAAGCCGTCTCCAAAGCCCGCAGTCATACCCGTCACATTCACGACAGGCACCGTGAACAGGCCGGAAGACGGCTGGACGCCCTCCACGCGATTGAGCCCGAATTCGGCTTCGTTGAGAGTCGTTGGGGAAAAAGTGTGGGTCTCGTTCGCCTGGAATGAATACTCCACCGTATTGTTGCCGGTGTTGAATGCAGGCCTGACATTCGGGCCGCCATAGTCCAGGGTGGTTCGAAAGAAATTTCCATAAATTCGGTCGTTCTGGAAATATTTGTCGATACGCGCGTTCCACTGCAAACCGTTCCGAAAATTGGACGAACTGAAGACGCCGGTATCCAGCACCGGTAAGTTACAGGGCAGATAACTGGTGGAGGCAGTTCCGCACGCCGTCTGCGATCCGGACGGGAAAAGCTGTTGAGCTGTGTCCGCGACGCCCGTGGTGGCTCCGCCGGCCGGTTTATATGAAGTCAGGAGTTTTGTACCGAAAGTTCCTGGATAGTTCGTCTGGGCCCAGTTTGTGAACGCTGGATCTTCGTATGAAGTTACGTATCCGACCGACTGAGAGGACCAAAGGGGCTCGACCGATCCGAAGAAGAAGAACTGGTGGTGAGGAATAATCGGGCCGCCGATGGAAGCAGACATATTGTTGCTGTGGAACGGGGCGTACTTGTGAACAAATTCGGTGCCCGCGAAGAGATACTGATTCGTGAAATAGTCGGATATGTTTCCGTGGAAGATGTCGGTCCCGGACTTGGTCGTCATGATCATCTGGATGGAACTGGCCCGGCCGTAATCGACATTGTAGGTGTTGGTTTGGATGCTGGTCTCCTGAATGGAGTCAGGGTTTGGAGTGAGATTCAGCACTCCGGGACGGATTGCGCTGGTAACGTCGAGTCCGTCGACGATGAACATGTTGCCAACGCTGCCCTGACCATTGGCGCTGAGGTCGACCTGAGTCTCAGTGGAATAATTGTCAACTCCCGATCCCGGACTGCCACCTGCGGCCGTCCCAAGACCGCTTGCGCCGGGAGCGAGGGTCGCGAGTGAAATCATATTGCGTCCAGCCAAAGGAAGAGTACTGAGGGCCTGGGTGGTGAGCGTGACCTGGTTCCGCGTTTCCGCTGTATTGACGAGCGGAGCTTCGCCCGTGACTACGACTTGTTGAGTTGCGGAGGCAACCTGAAGCGAAATGGGAACATTCAGATTTTGATTGGTTTCGAGGTTGATCTCGATTTCCGTTTTCGCGAATCCAGGCGCTTCCGCGGAAAGGCGGTACCTGCCGGGCGCCAAGCTCACAAAATGGTAAACGCCATCCGACTCTGTGGTGGTGTTGGAGGTTACTTGATTTGCCAGGTTGACCAAAGCGACTGGCGCTTTCGGTACGGCCCCGCCAGTCGGATCCTGGAGGACGCCCTGAATGCTCGCAGTGAATTGACCGAATAAGGAGCAGGGCATGCACAGATACAAGAAAGAGATTGCTACCGAAAATCTAAGGAGCGCGGTTCGACCGATTGCGGCTGGACTCGTCATGGAGATCTCCTGGGCAGTGTGCCCCTAGGCGTTTTCGACTACGAGTCAGGTATACATCTGAGCAGGATTGCAGTCAAGGAAAAAGTAAGCGCTTGCACCATTAAGGCATTCGGCGTACGCTAGGAATTGAGAGCCCAGGGGAAATTTACAGCCATTGAGACAGGCAAGATCACCAGTGTGTGATTGGTGAGCCCAGAAGAGTAGCCAGTACCAAGTTCTGAGTGATTGTTTTTTCCGCGCTCCGGAGGGAATGAAAGTGAAGATTTCAAGAAGAGCTATGTTGGCTGGCAGTGCGGCTCTTATCGCGTACCGGCCCATGCAGGCCGAAGCCGCGGCTCCTGACAAGCCGCAACCACTTCGTCCGGCTCATGATTATCCAGTTGAGCCTGTACCTTTTACGGCGGTTCATGTCGATGACGTGTTCTGGGCGCCTCGAATCGAGACAAATCGAAAGGTGACCATACCGTTCGCTTTTCACAAATGCGAGGAGACGGGTCGAGTGGCGAATTTTGTCCGAGCGGCAGCGGTGATGCGTGGAGACACCTCGGATCGCACACTGCCCGGCTATCCTTTCGACGATACCGATGTGTATAAAGTGATCGAGGGAGCTTCTTACACGCTGCGCGTCCAATATGATGCGAAGCTGGACGCTTACGTCGATAGCTTGATTGTGAAGATCGCGGCGGCGCAAGAGCCCGACGGCTATTTGTATACGGCGCGGACCATCGATCCCGAGCATCCGCACAAGTGGGCCGGCAAGGAGCGATGGGTACAGGAAGAAGTCCTTAGCCACGAGCTTTACAACCTGGGGCATTTGTATGAGTCCGCCACCGCCCACTACCAGGCGACTGGCAAGCGATCGATGTTGGACATCTCAATCAAGAGCGCAAATCTGCTCTGTAACACGTTCGGACCCGGCAAACGCAGCATCTACCCCGGGCACCAGATCGTTGAGATGGGTCTCGTCAAGCTCTACCGTGTAACCGGCGATGAACGATACCTTGGTTTGGCGAAGTTCATGCTGGATGCGCGCGGTCCGGGAGGTAAAGCCTACAATCAGGCGGATCTCAAGGTTGTGGATCAACGCGAGGCGGTGGGACACGCTGTACGCGCTACATACATGTACTCGGGGATGGCAGATGTAGCCGCCATGACCGGCGACACGGCGTATGTGACGGCGATTGATGCCATCTGGGAGAACGTGGCTTCGAAGAAGTTGTATTTAACCGGTGGGATTGGCGCGAGGAAGGAGGGTGAGGCGTTCGGAGACAACTTCGAACTGCCGAATCTAACGGCTTATAACGAGACCTGCGCTGCTGTGGGCAACGATTATTGGAACCACCGGCTTTTTCTTTTGCACGCCGATGCGAAGTACATCGACGTGATGGAGCGGACTTTGTATAACGGTCTGATCTCTGGGGTGTCTTTAGACGGAAAGTCTTTCTTCTATCCCAATCCCTTGGAGTCGATCGGCGGGTATGATCGGAGTCCGTGGTTTGGTGTGGCATGCTGTCCCGGAAATATCACCCGGTTCATGGCATCTGTTCCCGGCTACATGTATGCGCAGCGGGGCGATACCGTCTATGTGAATCTCTACGCTGCCGGCAAGGCGCAGATCAAGATGCAGAATCGGTCGGTGGCGATTGTTCAAGAGACACGATACCCCTGGGATGGCAATATCAAAATGACCGTAGACCCCGGATCAGGCGGCAATTTCAGCATCAACGTCCGCATCCCGGGCTGGGCGCGGGGTGAAGCTGTTCCTGGAAACTTATACCGGTTTGCGGACGCGATCGCCGAACCACCTTCTCTGAAGGTGAATGGGCGGCCTGCGGAATTAGCTTTGGAGAAGGGCTACGTCAGGCTAGCTCGGAATTGGAAGCGCGGCGATGTCATCGAATTGGAACTTCCGATGCCGGTACGCCGCGTAATCGCAACGGAGGAAGTCGAAGCGGATCGCGGCCGAGTTGCTCTCCAGCGCGGCCCGATTGTGTATTGCACGGAGTCTCCTGATAATCCCAAGGAAAGCGTGATCGAGATGGCGCTCGCGCGGGAGGCCAAGTTCGCGACAGAGTATCGTCCGGATATGCTGAACGGCACGGTGGTGATCAAGGGTGTCGCGGCTCACCAGGCAAGCGATGGCACAACCGTAGCGGAAAAGGAATTCACGGCGGTTCCCTATCACGCGTGGGCTAATCGCGGTGACAGTAAGATGCTCGTATGGATGCAGGACCGCGGCGCGACTGCCGGCCAGCCGAGCGCGTGAGCGTCATCAGGAATGCGTAGCCGTCAGTAGAGCGGGAGATGCAAGACACGGGTGCACTCGCCGAGTGGCGATCAGTATGGGAGTCGGCGCCGCGTTTGGAATTCCAATCGCCGAACTGACGCAGGGGTAATGGGCCCAGAACGCGGAACGCTAACCTCGAAGAGCCCGAGGGTCGGGGAGCATAGCGCGCCAGCGACTTCGCTGGTCGGCGGTATATGTCTTTCAGCGCTAAGAGTGAGGCATCTACATTCATCGACTTTGGCGTAAGTGCCGGAACGTTGACCACACGCGCGGACTGATGACAGAATTAGCTTAGCTAGCTAGTGGGCCCGGTGTGTTGTGGCAGCTTCCATCATCGCTCCAGAAAACTCGTTCAAGCCTTTTGCGTCGGCGAGGCTGCCAATGCCCACCGCCCATAATAGGCACCCTGCGAGCGGCAATGCGGTAATGAGTCCAGCGGAACGTCGATCTTCGTTTATGAGATTGGCCCCGGGGTCGAGCGAGATGAGCGATTCGGGCGCGAGGCCGGGCGGAGTATAGCTCTCGTTTTCTTGAACAAGAGGGATGCCCCACTCTTTAACGTGGGCGACGTAGGATCTCATATTCACGAATGGGATGATCCTCCAAACATCATGTAGCTTTGCTTTGGCGTAGAACGGACCTGAGAGCGCCGACGTGTCCCGAAGCCGTATATATTTCCCAACCAAGGCCGTGAGCAAGACAGCACAGAGCGAGAAATCCGCAATCGGTCCCTGAAATCCCCGTGAGCGTACCGTTTCCAGGAATTCGTCATACATCGGATATGAATCTGAGCCAGGATTGGTAGGGAGCAATCGGATGGGGACGGTAAACCGCGCCGCCCCGTTCCGAAACCACCGGAACGTCAAACCTTCCAAGCTCGCATCCCGGGCT
>DATBEF010000139.1:0-14342 GCA_036269625.1 Bryobacteraceae bacterium
GTCAACCGGCCCTGGACAGCGTTCTCAATCACCTTGATTCGCTGCAGTTCTTTCTGACTCAATCTCACACCCTCCTTTTCGGTGGGGGGTGACAAAATCCCTGGCCTGTTAAAGGGTGACAGAATCGCTGGCCTACTTCAGCCCGGCAGGCCGAATATGGGCCGACCCGAAAGTTATGACATCGTGGAGAGGGGTGAAGTGAAGTTGTCAGCACCAGGCACGGACGATCGGACGGCGGACTGGCGTTTGACAGGGGTGCTTCAATCTGACTCTCCGGATAGCGCGTTCCCGTCAACTTGACAGGCTTGCGAAGGCCGCAGTTGAGAAGCCGACTTCCCGGTACGATCCGGGCTCGATGAGCGCATTGGCGATGATGCGCTCATTCACCGACCATCACGGTGTCCCACGCTCTCGCAAGGGCGATGATATCCGCTGGCATGCGGTCGGAATGCGTGTTACGGAAGTACGTGGGCAGGCACTCTCATAAACCGCTTGCGGAGGGCAAAGCCCTAGTTGGCAATCATTACCTCAGACGTAATTGACCATTTACACTCTCTGCTTCTATTCTCAGTGCAAGCAAGCTTTGAATTCATGGAATCGAGAGGAAACATGGAGAGGCGATCTTTTCTTCACAAGACAATCGGCGGAGCTGCAGCCCTTGCACAAATGCCCCGTCTTCGCGCTGCAACCACGGAGGAGTACCCATCTCAGAAGTCAAATGTCGAGGGAACCTGGCCGTACGTGATCGTCGGCCCAACCGCCAGGCTCTTCTACAAGGATTGGTGCGCCCCCGCAGGCCAGTTTAATCCGAAAACCCGTACGGTGTTGTTTCTTCACACGTGGGCGTTGAATTCCGACATTTGGCAATATCAGATGAACTATCTCTGCGGACGAGGCATGCGGACGGTGGCATACGATCGCCGAGGCGAAGGGAGATCGAATGATCCTGGGTGCAACTACGATTTCGACGCGCTCGCCGGCGATCTGGCAAAAATCATCGAACAGCTCGACCTGAAAGACATTATTCTCGTGGGGCATTCGATGGGCTGTGGTGAAATCGTTCGCTACTTGTCAAAGTACGGCGATGCGCGCGTCTCACGAATCGTGCTCGTTGCCACGTCGCTCCCATTCGGCCTAAAGACAGACGATAATCCTGACGGCGTTCCCAAGAGTGAGTTGGTAGCAGTACGTGACGCCATCACTCACGATTTCCCGCAATACCTGCGCTCACTCGCTCCCGATTTTTTTGGACGGAGGGTCTCCTCCAGCACGGAAGACTGGGCCATTCGCATGTCTGTTGATCACTCATCGCTCCCGGCCCTGGTCGGGACACAAATAGCGGATACGGAGACAGACTTTAGGAAGGAGCTGCCTTCCATAGCAAAACCGACATTGATTATCCACGGGGACAGCGACGTTTTTTGCCGGCTCGAAGTCACGGCACAAAGGGTTCATCGATTGATTCCGGGGTCTCGGCTGAAGGTCTATAAGGACGGCCCTCATGGCCTGATGATTTCTCACATGGACGAGTTGAATCGTGACCTCTTTGATTTCATCAGCATGAGCTGAGCGTAGTGACGCCCGCAATGAAGATCGCCTTTCCCTGCAAGCGACGAGGTTGAACCGAAACCTCCATTACCTGCGAGGTAATGGATGGTGTTTGAGAGGTGAATACAATACCAGCATGGTGGATGCAGCGATATCGGTTGGGCCGCGGATTCGGGCCTGGCGGCAAACACGCGGCCTGAGCCAATTCGAATTGGCCAGCAGGGCAGGTTTCTCCACGCGACACGTCAGTTTTATTGAAACGGGCCGCGCCAGGCCCAGCCGTGAGGCGGTACTTGCCCTGGGCGAAGTGCTCGACCTGTCCCTTCGCGACCGCAATCGCCTTCTCGAAGCCGCCGGCTTCGCCCACATCTTTCGCGAAACACCTCTATCCGCAGACGAAATGACCCACATGCGTGGCAAGCTGCAGTTCATCCTCGATCGGCATCTTCCCTATGCAGCGGTCGCCCTGGACCGCTATTCGAACATACTGTTGGAGAATTGTGCGGCCGGTCGATTTCTCCAGGCTGTGATGTCGCCATCACTGATCGCACCGCCCAGCAACCTCCTGCGTGCCACATTCCATCCGGAAGGCTCTCGCCGCTGGATCGTCAATTGGCTGGAGGTGGAATGGCACCTATTGAATCAAGCGGAGCGGGTACTCGGCTCAACGGATGATTCGGTTGGCGCCGCTTTGCTGGCAGAGATAAGGGGCTATGCGAGCGCATCAGAAATGGCCAATTCCCACACAGCGCTGCGTCCTCTCGATCTTCTGCTTCCGATTCACATACGCAAGGGAGAACTCGACCTGCGCCTGTTTAGTGCCATCATGACTCTGGGCACGCCCCAGGATGTCACGTTGCAAGAGTTGCGGATCGAGACGTACTTCCCGGCCGATCAGGAATCCGAGCTTTGCTGGCAGAAGAATTTCGCAGAGTCTGCCCCGGTGGAATGACCAGATGATTGATGCACCCAGCAGATTGTGACCTCAATTGCTGACTTCAGGGCAACTCACTTATTGAGCGCGGTTTACCCTCTGAATCTCAGATTAGTCCCCGAAAACGCGCTAGCATCCGCTCAGTTGCCGGATAAGTCGGCAAACCGTTGAGAGCGAATCAGCCAAGGCCCGTTCTGAAAGTCAAGAGCCTCTTCTAACTGGTGCGGCGCGATGCGGGGCGATTCGGAGTATGTTTCTGGATGATTCCCGCCAAGGCACGTAACGCGTCATTGGCGGCTCTTGCGGTGGGGAATGCCGCGGCGACGTCGGGTTCCAGCACCACCACAGAACTTCCCGCCACATACTTTGATGCGTACCGGTTGGGCACTGCCCTACTGAAATCGTATTCCGGTAAGATGTCGTCCGGATCTGCCGCCCTAGGCTTATGGGGTGCTTTCTTCATAGTTCTCTCGTTCACGCCGTGTGGCCCGGCGGGCGCTGATAATTCGAATCTTTTGGGCACGTTCAACGTACATGACTGCAACCAGGCGCCGGCTCTCGGAATGCCCTAAGAGCACGAGTCGCTCTTCCTCAGACGAATGCCGCGGATCTGTTATAATACGGCCGAGCAAATCGCCGAAAACTGTCGCGGCCTCTTCGAACGACACCTTGTGCTTGAGGAAGTTCATCGCGGCTTTTTTCGGATCCCATTCAAACTCCAGCGCCAACCTAAAATTATACCTGCGGGCTAGGCCTGGGTTCAGGCTACCCGCATCAAGCCGGCGGCGACAGCCACTTGGCCGTTTATAGCCGGCTACGCTTCCCTGTGCCAGCAGGGCGGTTTGAGCCGTGCAAAGCGCGATCGCATAGTTGTGCGGGCGAGCTGTTGGTCATTTGCGTGAGGAACAGCAGATACGGATTGGGCGACGCCGCTGGTTGATAGGCGTCGATGACCACCTCGGCGCGCTTGGCAAGTCCTCCGATTGAATTCTTAGGGGTGTGCAGGACGGCCGCTAATTCGATCCGCCCATTTCTCTACTCGGCGGAGGTCCAGAAAATGACAAACGAGGCCGCCCGAAGGCAAGCCTCGTTTTCAATTACAACAAGACGGTGCGATTAGGCGGCGATGGGCGCGATCCACTTCCGCCGCGAACCGAATAGTGCAAGCAATCCGCCGCCGATCATCAGGAGGGTTGCCGCTTCCGGGGTTTGTGAGCTGTCGGAACCCGAACCCGATCCGTCCCCATCTTGCGTGAGTGAGCTGGCGCCGTAGTAAAGGGCATCCAGGAAAACGCTGCCGGATGCGGAGCTGATGGAGAACGACGTGATGTCGTGTGAGATAGCGATTGCGAAGAACGTGGGGGAGTCGATCGGGTTGCTATTTACCGACGTGATTTGCGAGCCATCGGAGAGGGTGATCGTGATCGGAGCGGCCGAAGTAGTGTCTCCGATTTGGATGAAGAATGCGTTAATGCCGCCCACGGGCGTGGTGACGGTAATGGCTGGCGCTTCGAAACCGGGTGTACGGCCATTGCTTGTGTCGTAATTGACGTTGAGACCCGTACCCGAGATCGTAAATGAGCCCACGCTTGCGCTGCCTCCAGCACAAATGGCGCCCGAACTGCCGGGGCAAGATGTCGTGGTTGGAAAATTCAGCGGCGAGGGCGTACCGGTGACGTCAGCGGTCCAAGTATCGTAGACGGTTATTGCGCTCGAACCATCCCATGTCACCGATGTCGCTCCAGCCGGCACTGAGGCCAGCAACACTCCCGCGGCAACTGCCCCAAGCAAGCTACA
The DNA here is from genome assembly GCA_036269625.1 of Bryobacteraceae bacterium. GTDB lineage: Bacteria > Acidobacteriota > Terriglobia > Bryobacterales > Bryobacteraceae > Bog-105. The sequence goes on from DATBEF010000139.1 coordinate 4,280, forward strand.
CAGCCGTACTTTCATTCCTTACCCTCCAGAATTTGTCGTTTCAGAAGGTAAGTGTCTGGTCTTGAAAAAGCCTCTTCACCGGATTTGCCCGTACTCCGTCAGGTTTGGTGATGCAGGCAGAAGAGTTACTGCGGACTGGTGTTCGGATCTTTGATTGCTTTTAGGGCTTTACGCATCACGTTATACGCAACGCGTATGATAGACTAACCTTAGCTTGATTCAGTCGTTTGCAGACCGTGACACTGAACGTTTGCACGCGGGACATCGGGTCAAGAGGTTGGAGGCTATTGCGGTCGCTGCCAGGAAGAAACTGTTGATACTGAATGCCTCAACAACCCTGTCGGATTTGAGGGCTCCTCCGGGAAACAAGCTGGAGGCACCGCATGGGGACCGAGAAGGCCAGCATAGTATTCGCGTCAACGATCAGTATAGAGTCTGCTTCGTTTGGAGTGAAGGGAATGCGGAAAATGTCGAAATCACTGACCACCACTGAGAACGAACGATTTTATCCGATCATCACGCCCGGGGAGATCCTGAAGGATGAGTTTGTAGAGCCGCTTGGCTTGACCATTCACGGGTTGGCTCGCGAGCTTGACGTGCCAGCGACGAGAATTCAGGCGATTGTCAACGACGGCCGGCAGATCACAGCCGATACCGCGCTACGGCTATCCCGGTTCTTCGGTAATTCGCCCCAGTTCTGGATGAACCTGCAAGCGAACTACGAACTTGAAAAAGCGACTCGCGTCAAAGGCGCAGTGATAAACGAGCGCGTTCACCGACGTCGCACGGGGTAAGCGCCATCATTAAAAGCGAGGGAGCAACGACCTCCTTCCGAGCTTTCTGCCGATACTGCCGTTTCACTTAATACGGTGGACCCATATCCTTAGACGAAGGTATGAAGACGCGACTTCTCGCAGGGTTTTTGATCGGCATTGCTGCCTTGCTACTCTCTACAGGATGCGGTTCGACCCCGCAGATAACCGAGTACCCACAACTTATCGATTTACCGCTCCGTCATCTCGGAGATATAGGCGCGGTCCCGATCATTCTGGTCGGGACCGTCCGCGGATCGTCGAACGTAGGGAGGAAGCGTCTTTCCCGGTGGACGGGCCAAGCTCCTGTACAGCTCGTCCATCTTGATGTGGACGTGGAGACGGTCCTTCCGAGTTATGCGCACGGCGGTGTTTCCCAAGGCGATAATGCCATCTATTTCTGTTGGTATCCGGTGGTTTCGTATTCGGGACCTCCGCGGTTGGGGATGGAAGGTGAGGGAGGGAGTTGGCGCGCCGGTGATCGCCTGATGTTTTTTCTTCAGCGGGAGAACGGGTATTTGCGAACAGTATGCGATCAGTGGAAGCATTGCACGGTGAACGTGTTCAGCGGCGCGCACGCGGATTACCAGCCCCGATCCAACGACGTTACTCACGCAATGATCGACATTCTGCTAACGCGGGGGCGGGGCGCTACCGACCAGCAGATGATCAAGGCCATCGACGCTTTCAACATGTACTCGATGAATACAGACTATGCCATTGAGGCCCTTGAAAAACTCGCCAAGTCAGAAACGCCGGCAGTGAGCAAGGCGGCCCGGCAGCAGCTTGATCAAGAACTGAGCATGAACTGCACGCAGCCGCCGGGTTGCGGTGGGAACCCCTGGGACGTCCCGTGCGTTGCCTATAGGAAGACCCACCCGGTTAAGCCGGCAACGGACGACCAAAACAAAGTCCTTGGCGGCATCCTCCGGGCGATTCCGCCGAGTAACTAGCGCTTGATGCTGGTTGCGATCCGCTCCTTGTATTCGGCGGCTTTCCGGTAGATCTCGTCCTGGTGAAGGGTCAGCATCTTGCGGTTGGCGACGATCTGGCGGCCATTGATGAAGACATCTTCTACATCGGCTGCTTTGCCTGCATAGACGACTGCGGAATAGACGTTATATACGGGGACGGTATTGGGGTGTGCGAGTGAGATGGTGATCAAGTCGGCGAGTTTGCCTTCTTCGAGCGAACCGATATCGCGCTCCATGCCGAGGACGCGGGCGCCGCCAATCGTTGCCATCTCCCAGGCCTGTTCGGCGGGCAGTACTTGAGGGTCCTTCATGGTCACCTTCTGCAGCTTGGCCGCGAGGCTCATCTCACCGATCAGATCGGCCGTGTCGTTACTGCCGGCAAATCCGTCGGTCCCCAATCCGACGTTTACTCCCGCCTTTAGCATGTCTGTCACACGAGCGATTCCGCTGGCCAGCTTGGTGTTGCTGGATGGACAATGCGCCACGCCGGTGTTGTGTTTCTTCAGGACCTGAATGTCAGTGTCGTCCTCCCATACGCAATGAGCCGCGACCACGCGCCCGTCCAGTAGGCCGAGCTTTTCGAGAGTCTGAGTTGGGGTCATGCTGCGTTTGGTCATGGCTTCATCGCGCTCCACTTCCGTTTCCGCGACATGGATCAGAAGCGGAACGCCGTACTTCGCGGCCAACTGGTGCGAGGCCACCAGAGCTTCGTCGGGAGTGGTGTAGATGGAATGTGGCGCAACGGCCGGTGTGATGAGAGGATCTGTGCGGTACTTCTGAATGTATGACTCGTTGGCGGCCAGCGCTTCGGCCCAGGTCTTGTGATCGGGGGCAGGGAAGCCGATGATGGTTTGGCCTAAAACTCCGCGGAGGCCGGCTTCTTTAGTGGTTTCGGCTTCGACATCTTCGAAGTAGTACATGTCGGTATAGGTGGTGATGCCGGCGAGCGCCATCTCCAGGCAGGCCAATTTGGTTCCCCAACGAATAAAATCCGGTGATAGATTTTTCGATTCGGCGGGGAAAATGATGTTGTTCAGCCAGTCCTGCAGTTTCAAATCATCGGCGATCGCGCGAAACAGCGACATGGGTGCGTGGGTGTGCGTATCGATGAAGCCAGGCGCGATGAGCGCGTCCGGCTTGTCGATCGTCTGCTTTGCGGAGAAACGCTGGGCGATTTCGGACTTCGTGCCGACTCCCACAATGCGCTCTCCGCGGATTGCGACGGCGCCATCGTCGATCACCCGATGCTGGGGATCCATGGTTACGACGTATCGAGCGTGAATGATCCAATCGGCACTGTCAGGCGCGGCCAGCGCGAGGGTCGAGAGAGCGAGCATGCACAGTGCCTTAAAGAAAAGACGCATCGAAGGGCCTCGGAAAGATCTCTTGCATTGACATAGTTTCCTGCTTACCGGATAAGTTTAAGAGGGTCACGTTGGCGTTGCCACAGAACTCCCACAAAATTTGCCGGCACGCACCGCAGGGAGGGGTCAGGACGTCGGTATCGGCGACCACCGCCACACGCCGTAGTTTGCCGGCTCCTTCCGAGATAGCTTTCACGACGGCGACGCGCTCGGCGCAAACGGACAAGCCGTAGGTCGCATTCTCGACGTTGCATCCGGTGAAAATGCGCCCGTGTTCGTCTTCGATGGCCGCCCCGACCTTGAATCCCGAAAATGGGGCGTGCGCACGCTCTCTTACTTGTATTGCCGCTTCGATCAAAGAGTCCATAGTCACGAATTGGTTAGAACTAATCAAGGATACTTGAAGTCTTGAGGGCGTCAGCGATTAGCGGTCAGCTGATCGCTAATCGCCGTGTATTGGAGCCGGCCGTATTGGAACTAAACAGATGCATAGCGATTGCGACATTCGTATAGGAACTTCGGGCTGGCACTATAAGCACTGGGTGGGGACTTTCTACCCGGTAAAGACGCCGGCATCGCGGATGTTGGCGTACTATTGCGAGCGATTCGATACGGTGGAGGTTAATAACAGCTTCTATCACCTTCCATCCGAAGCGAGCTTGACGGCCTGGCGCGAGGGGACACCCGGCAATTTCGTATTTGCCGCGAAGGGCAGCCGGTTTTTAACTCATATGAAGAAGTTGAAGGACGCGGCGCAAGGGTTGGAGAGATTTCTAAAGACGGTGGACGTGCTCCATCCGAAGCTAGGGCCGATTGTGTTTCAACTTCCGCCGCGATGGGAGATGAACCTCGAACGATTAGGCGAGTTTTTACAGAACCTGCCGGCGGGACAGCGGGTTGCGTTTGAGTTTAGGAATGAGACATGGCATACGGCGGAAGTGCATCGCTTGCTGGAGCAATACAACGCCGCGCACTGTATTTTCCACTTGGCGGGCGAGCACTCGCCGATCGTCAATACGGCCGATTTTGCTTACGTGCGGTTACATGGCCCAGGTGGGAAGTATCAGGGCAGCTACAGCGATGAGGTCCTGAAAGAGTGGGCGGAGCGGATTTGGGCGTGGAGCCAGACCCTGAAGGCGATCTACATTTACTTTGATAATGACGAAGCCGGGTATGCGGCGCACGATGCGCTGCGCTTGAAAGAAATGCTTAGAGGGCCTGATCAATAACCGCGGTCAGCTCGGAATTCGTAAGCGGCAACGGGTTAGCCTTCATGCTGCTTGCCTGCGCAGCCTTGGCGACAAGCTCGGGGATTTGGGATTGAACCAGACCGTACGTTCTTAAGCGCGGTATCTCGAGATCGTCGCATAGGCCTCGCACCCAGACCACGGCGTCTTCGGGCTCCGCATCGACAACGCCTGTGAGAATCCGTGCGGCTTCGCGGTATTTCGTCAAGCTGGGGTGTTCCGGCGCACGGGTCCTTAAGGCAGCGATGTTTTGAGCCATGCCGTAGGGCAATACGGCTGCGCATAATGCTCCATGGGGTGCGTGCAACATGCCGCCGAGAGGCGCGGCGAAACCGTGGACTACGCCGAGCCCGGCATTCGCTAGCGATAAGCCGCCGAGGAGACTGGCGAAGCTCATACATTCGCGAGCGGCCGCATCGTGGCCGTTATGGAAGGCACGCTGCAATGACGCGGAGATGAGGCGCATGCCTTCCCGGCAGAATTGATCGGTCATCGGATTGGCGCGGATGGAGACGAACGGTTCAATGACCTGAGTCAGCGCGTCCAATCCTGTTGCGGCGGTGATATCGGGCGGGAGCTCCAATGTGAGATTGGAATCGACGATCGCCGCCTTGGCCAACAAGGCAGCGCCGCGCAGGCTGGCCTTTACGCCATGTGTAGGTGAGCCCAGAACGGCATTCCGGGTGACCTCGGCTCCGGTGCCTGCGGTTGTGGGGACGGCAATGAATGGGAGCGGAGTTTTCTCAAGCGGGCGGCCTTTGCCGATTACTTCGAGATAGTCCATCGGATCGCCCGAGTTGGCGGCGAGCGCCGCGATTGCTTTAGCCGCATCGATGGCGCTGCCGCCTCCGATGCCAATGACCAGGTCGCAATCGCCGCGCGCCTGTTGAGCGCCAAGCCGGACACCATCGACCGTTGGCTCGCCTTCGACGGAACAGAGCGACGTCGCGATTCCCTTATGATGCAAGCTCTCGATCAGGTGCTGGATGCGATTCACGCTCCGTCCTGTGACGACCAAGGCCTGTTTTCCGAACGCACATGCAATGCCGGGTAATTCCGCCGAAGACCCCGGACCACATACAATTCGAGCGGCCGTGGCAAACTCGAAGAGCATTACCAGTTCTCGTCGGCGGGAAAAATGGATTCATAGCGAATACCGGCGCGTGGTTCGGCCATCATGCCGGCCACGGCATCGCGCCAGATCTGATAATGTTTGGTCTCCCTATGTGCGGCTTGCGCCTCAGTTGTCCGGTACGCCTCAATTAGAAGAAATTTGGTGGGGTCGTTGGGGTCTTGAAGAAACGCGAACTGCGCTATTCCCGATTCCTGCACGCTATTCCGCGCGTTTTCGATGGTGGCTGCCCGGAAGTCGTCAACGGCCTCCGGCTTTACGTGAATATGAACTTGAAAGATGATCATGGGCTGAAACTATTCCTATCATCACAACCCATTCCTATGCTAGATGGGTTTGCGGAGGAATCACGAGTAGCGCATGAGCGTCATAACCGAATGATTTGGGGTAAATTCGCTGCGGGTCACGTTGCCGCCAGGATGTGTGAAAACCGCAAGAGCCGAAATGGGGCGGCTGGTGGGATTTGAACCCACGACATCCAGAACCACAATCTGGCGCTACTACCAACTGAGCTACAGCCGCCGTATTCAAAACAAGTTTAACATTTGCGGAGGGGCGTCCGCGCCCGCTTTACATCAAGCTGATCGGGTCGACGTCGACGACCAGCGCGGTGGCCGGCCAGCGGTCTTTTTGAGCGAAGGCCCGCAGTTGGTTCAATGCGTCCCGCAGAACCGCGCGCTTGACGGCTTTAATCAGGATCTGGTAGCGGAATTCATTTTTGAGGCGCGGCACTGGCGCTTCGGCTGGACCGATGACTCGAATTCCTTCAGGTGGGGGATTGAGCAGATAGCCGAGTTTTGTTGCCATATCCAAGGCGTCCTGCTGCTTCTCTGCACGCACAAGCACATTGGCAACGGCGGCGTATGGTGGGTAGCGAAGCCACTTGCGAAACTCCAATTCCTTTTTGTAGAAGCCTTCGTAGTCTTGGGCTGCGGCCATGCGGACGGCATAGTGTTCGGGACTCAAGGTCTGGACGATGACGCGCCCCGGCGTGTCGCCGCGGCCTGCTCGCCCGGCCGCCTGAGTTAATAACTGAAACGTACGTTCGGCCGCGCGAAAGTCCGGCATGCTTAAACCGATGTCGGCCAGCACGACTCCGACCAACGTGACGTTGGGGATGTCGTGGCCTTTTGCGATCATCTGGGTCCCGACGAGGATGTCGATTTCGGCGGCGCGAAATCGTTGAAGGATGTGCTCGAAAGCTCCTTTGCCGGAGGCGCTGTCGCGGTCCAGGCGAGCAATCCGCGCGGTGGGGAGTAAGAGGTGTAGCTCATCTTCAACACGCTCGGATCCTGTGCCGATGAACTGAATATGGTCGCTGCCGCATTTCGGACAGTCAGGCGGAATTTTCTCGGCATAGCCGCAGTAGTGGCACAACATGCGCCGGTCGCGCCGATGGTGTGTGAGTACCACAGCACAATTGACGCATTGCATTCGTTCTCCGCAGGCCCGGCACGCGAGAAAGCTTGAGAATCCACGGCGGTTCAGCAAGAGCATCGTCTGCTCTCCCTGGTTCAGGCGCGCTTCGATTTCTTCGATTAGCTTGCGCGAGAACGTACCCTGCTTGCGAGTCTCTAAAAACTCAATCCGCATGTCGATCAATTCGACCTGTGGCATGGGGCGGCGGGCGATACGCTCGGGCAGACGCAGCATTCCATACTTGCCGCTATCGGCATTAAAGCGGCTTTCGACACTGGGTGTGGCTGAGCCCAACACAGCGACTGCATTGGCCTCCTTTGCCCGCATAAGGGCGACGTCGCGAGCGTGATAGCGAGGCGTCTCCTGTTGTTTGTAGCTGCCGTCGTGCTCTTCGTCGACAATAACCAACCCCAGATTCTGGACGGGCGCGAAGACGCCCGAACGCGTTCCGACGACCACCCGGGCTGTTCCGTTGCGGATTCGCCGCCATTGTTCGGCGCGATCGGAATCGCCGATGCCGGAGTGCAGCAGAGCCACTTGCTTGCCGAAGCGGTGCAGAAATTGTCCCGCAACGGCGGGGGTCAGCGCGATTTCCGGAACCAATAACAGAGAATTTTTGCCCATCGCCAGGGCGGTCTCTATTGCGCTGAGATAGACCTCTGTTTTGCCTGAACCGGTGACGCCCTGAAGCAGAAATGCCCGGAAGCGATGGTCTGCTAACGCGGCATGAATGGCGTTAACGGCTTCCTGTTGATGGGCATTCAATGTGGGCTTCGGGCGTTCATAGCCGCCGGTTACCTGCAGGGTTTCCGCTTGTAGGTGAATCAGTTCTTTGCGGGCTAGAGAACGAGCGGCGGTGCTTCCATTCTTCAACTTACCGGCGAGAGAGGAGACGTTGTGGAGTCCCGGATGTAATTCCAGGAAAGCGAGTAATTCCCGCTCGCTCTTGTTCAGCCGTAAATCAGTCGCGGCACGAGCCCGGAACTCGACTGTAAGGCGTGCGGCGGAAGCGCGGAGCGGGTCGCGTTCTTCCTGCTTATCTTCGGCGGCTACCCAGCCGCGCTTGATCAGACCGTTTAAGGCAGTACGAACGTTTTTCACTTTGCTGGTGAGGTAGGTGGCCGATTGGGGCCGCTGCTCTAATAAAGAGAGCACGTGAAGGGCGGCGTCGCTCTCCGGTTTGACGACGAGTTGACGCGCGACATCGCGCCCGGTATCGGTAAGAATGTATTGTGTGCTGCGCCGCATCTCGCCGCTCAAGGGCAGCATGCCCTTCAGAACCTCGCCCAGCGGAGCGCAATAGTACTCGGCGATCCATCGCGCGAGCCGCATCAATTCCGCATCCAGTACTGGCTCGGGGTCGAGTAAACCGATCACTTCGCGGGCTTCCTGTTCGGGCGCATCCGCATGAAGCTTCAGAACAACGCCGGTCAATTTGCGGCTGCCGAATGGGACCGTTACGCGGCATCCGACGCGCACGCTATGCCGCAGAGTTAGGGGCAGGGAATACGTGAATGGGCGATCGACCGGCACGGGCAGGCTGACGTCGCAATAGTTATGAGGTGCGCCGTTGTTCACGACTCAATCTGGGCTATGGTTTGGTAGGTATCCCGCAACGCCGGATAGAGCGACGTATAGACCTGGTAGCGCCTGCGATAGAAATCTACTGTGGCTGCCCGTGGGTCTTTCGATGAAACTTCGTGGATCGCGATACGGCAGATTTCGGCGGCGGTTGCATATTCGCCGGTTCCGGCGAGCGCCAGAAGAGCTGCGCCATAAGCCGACCCTTCTTGCGTTTCGAGCGTGACGACACGCCGGTCAAAAATGTCGGCGAAAAGCTGATGCCAGAAGGGACTTTTCGCGCCGCCGCCGGAAAGGCGCACAAATTCCGGCTGCGCTCCTAAAGAGGCCACGATTTCAAGGCAATCCTTCTGGCTATAGCAGACGCCTTCGAGCACCGACCGCACCAAATCCGATCGCTGGTGCTTTGCGGTTAATCCAACCCAGGCTCCGCGGGCCAGCGCATCTAAATGCGGAGTGCGCTCGCCCATCAAATACGGTAGCCAGAAGAGGCCTTGCGCGCCATCGGGAGAGAGCGTGGCCTCGGCGGTAAGGTCGTCGTATTCTGTGCCCGGCGCGAAGCGATTGCGAAACCATTGCAAGCTTAATCCGGCGCCCTGCGTAACGCCCATCACGTGCCAGGCATCGGGAATCGCGTGACAAAACGTATGCACGCGCCCCGCCGGATCGTAGGCAGGCTGATCGAGATATGCAAAGACTACTCCCGAGGTGCCCACGGTGCAGGAAACGTTGCCGGCCGCGACGATGCCGTTGCCAATCGCACTTGCAGCCTGATCGCCGCCGCCACCCACGACTGGCGTGCCCTCGCGAAGTCCGGTGATTTGCGCTGCCTCAGCCGAGATGCGGCCCGTCAAATCACTTGATTCATAGGCCGCCGGAAGCAGAGTAGAATCGATGCTGAGGGCACTGGCCATTTCAAGCGACCATTTGCGATGCACGACGTCGAAGAGCGCTGTGCCACTGGCATCCGAGACGTCGGTAGCGAATTCGCCGGTCAACTTGAATCGCAAGTAATCCTTCGGCAGTAGCATTTTGCGTGCGGCTTCGTAGTGCCGCGGCTCATGGTCGCGGACCCATAGCAGCTTTGGGAGCGTGAAGCCGGTCAGCACTGGATTCGCCGTGTAGGCCAAGACAGCCTCGCGGCCGAGCTTCGAATTGATTGCGTCCACTTGAGGCTGGCTCCGCTGGTCGCACCAAATCAGCGATGGGCGAATCACGTGGTTGCCGGAATCGAGCAGCACCAGTCCGTGCATCTGTCCGGAAAGGCCAATTCCACTAATATCGCCGCCGGAAATGCCCGCCTCTTTGAGCACGCTGCGTATTGCAATTTGTGAGGCGCGCCACCAGTCGTTGGGGTCCTGCTCCGCCCATAACGGGCGATCCATACGCATCTCGGCATGCGCCGCAATACAGGAGTAGCGGAATCGCCCTCGGCCATCCACGAGCAAAGCTCGCGATCCACCCGTGCCGACATCTATGCCCAGCCAATACATGTTTATCGCACCGCCTCTGCGCGTGCCGCTTGATGTTGGAA
>DATBEF010000140.1:0-66500 GCA_036269625.1 Bryobacteraceae bacterium
GTCAACCGGCCCTGGACAGCGTTCTCAATCACCTTGATTCGCTGCAGTTCTTTCTGACTCAATCTCACACCCTCCTTTTCGGTGGGGGGTGACAAAATCCCTGGCCTGTTAAAGGGTGACAGAATCGCTGGCCTACTTCACGGGCAGCCGCAGGAGATCAAGGGCGTGCTGGAACTGGTACGTACCTCACCTGGCAGTCCGAATGGGCCGCTCGATTCTGCGCAGAGAGCTTCGTCGGCTACCGCGGGGCCAGATCCAAATTGGCAGCCCAAAACCGCTCAAGAATTCCTTGCTCGCGGCTACGCGCGCCTGAATTCTCAGAAGCACCCTCAGGCTGAGGTGGATGCTGAGGACGTGCTGAAATTAGAGCCGGACTCCCCCGCGGCTTGGTTCCTCCACGGGCGCGCTGCTTACGAGTTGAAGCAGTATTCGACGGCGATCAAAGATTTCGACCAGGTGATCCGGCATTGGTCAGATTGGCCAGAGGCGTATCGCTTCCGAGATCTCGCCCTTTCCTATTCTGGCCAGCGGGAACGAGCTTTGGCCGATTACCAGGAGGCGATCGAACTGGCCCCGTATTCGGCGCATGCCCCCAACGCTCTCGGCTGGGCGTACACAGAGCTGGGTCAATTAGATTTAGCGAGAACAAGTCTCGACAAGGCTATCGAACTCGACCCGAACTTCATGTCGGCGCGCGAAAATCTAGTAAAACTCTTCGCCAAGCAAGGTGACGAAGCGGCGGAGTTGAATGAGCTGAACGTCGTCCTGGGCCTTTCGCCAGACAACAAGTGGGCGAGGGATACGAAAGAAGCGGTGCTCCAGAAGCTAACTGCGATGCGGCGGTGATCTGAGCGCGGCAGGAGGTTTCTTGCACAATGGAGCCATGGAAACAGAGGACATCGTACTATCCGGCCGGCACATTCGCCTCGAAGCGCTTGACAGCCGGCATGTCGATGGCCTGGTAGCCGCCGCGGCAGTTGACCCCTCCCTTTACCAATGGAGTCTAGTCCCACGCACCAGCGCCGAAACTATCAGCTATGTGGATACAGCACTGGGTTGGCACAGAGCGGGAAGCGCTGTGCCATTCGCAATCGTCCGCGTGGAGGACGGTGTCGTCGTCGGGTCCACCCGCTTCTGGAATCTGGAGCGTTGGTTGTGGCCGCGGGGACATTTGAGGCACGGGCGCCAGGATCCCGATGCCTGTGAGATCGGCCATACCTGGTTGAGCCGCTCCTCGATTCGAACCGCTACAAATACCGAGGCTAAGCTACTGATGCTTACGCACGCCTTCGAAACTTGGCAGGTGCTGCGAGTTTGCTTACACACGGATGCGCGTAACCTCCGTTCCAGAGCTGCGATAGAACGTATTGGCGGGAAGTTTGAGGGTATACTCCGTGCGCATCGTATGGCCGCCGACTATACCCCGCGGGACTCAATGCGGTTTTCCATTTTGGCGGAGGAGTGGGCGGATGTGAAGCGCCGACTGACTGAGTTGTTAGATCGGGCGAGATAGGCTGCGGTCACCCAGGAGGCGTGGGTGCTGAGCGACCGGAATCTCCCGCGGATATATGACGCGACTTTACCGTCGTAAGATCTCGACTGTCGTAAGATCTCGGTATCGATCGCGAATGGATACCTTCGACTTCGTTGACGATCCAATCACCGCTGCCCAGGTCGAAACGCTAGCTTCGCTGCTTGGCGAGGAATGGACCGAGGAAGCGCGCGATGGTTTCCTTGTAATCAGCGGTCGATTTGTCGACTACACCGGAACGGATCGAACAGAGGAATTAGAAATGATCTTCAGGACGCATCTTCCTTCGGGAAGAAGGGCCCTGAGACGTAGCTTGGAGAAGCTCTTCAGCTTTGTTGGCAGCCTGCATCAGTTTGAAGCCGACTATCCCGTCTTGATCAACGATCCGGAGTTTGGATCGATGGCGGTCTTCCCGCAGCTGCCGATTATTGGGATCGAGGAAATCACTTCGGAGCTTTACCGGGTTCTAGATTCGCACGCAAGCGTACATGGAACACGGGAATCAGTGCGGGACTATATTATGCGAGAGGGCAAGCTGCCGTATCTTAATCCTGGCGCGGGGCTTATCCTCAGGAAGAAGCCTCGCATCCATTGGTGTTCTTATGAACGTTACGCAAGCCCCTTGGCGACAAGCTCTGCACTGCAAATACTTCCCAGCTGGAACAGCGACTGCAAGCTTCGAGCGACTCTTCTTACCGGGAGATTGGAAGGGCTTGTATTCGTGGCGTTCAACGGCGACACAGAATATCCGGACAAGACGCCCGGCGCATTTGCCGGATATCATTTGGAGCTGAAAGCTCAGGATCATGAGGAGCTGCCCGGTGGAGGACTGCAGGTCGGCGTCGTTGGTGGCCCAGAAGTATTCACACTCGAAGAGTGGATTGATTCTGAGTGCCGCTGGTCCAAGATTTGGAGTCGAGCCGCTAAACCATCTCCGTAATTCATCCGGCGTCAGTGCCCGCGCCAGCGTAGGAAAGCGCCTATTCCTGCAGGCCAGATCCGCAGAGCCCAAAGTACGGCTGCAATTTTCGCAGAGGGCGCCAACCGCTGCCTGATCTCGAATTGCCGGCGCGCCTCCGCAGTATCGCCTTTCGCGAGCGCCTCTTTTGCTGATGCTAAGGCTAATTCGGCCTCGAACTTGCGCCGGCCCCGCAGTACGGCTTCACGCTCGGAAACGGTTAAGTCATCCCGGCTCGTGATCTTGTCGGCTACTCGGATGGCCCAGGTTCGCATCCAGATCGCATTCGTTGACAGACTGCCTGCCCTACGCCGGTAACGGAACAGGAGGCCGGGGTGACGTGTGATAGCGCCTCCACCCTTGAGAATTCTCAAATGCAGATCGAAATCTTCGCAACTGCGCAGGTTCTCGTCATAGCAACCCGCGCGCCGCACCGCATTGGTCCGTATAACGCACCCGTAAGCGGGACTGCATGTGTTGTCGGCGATGCGTTCGAACGTGAATGGCTCAGGATTGTGGTTGAACTCGGAAAGGCGACGGCCTTCGACTGCCGGATCGCCGAAGAACACCCCGTCGGTGAAGACAGCCGTAACCGCTGGATCTCGCGTTAATGCGCCTACGGTTTCCTCTAAAAACCGGGTTTCCCATGCGTCGTCGGAATCGAGCATCGCCACTAGCTGGCCGCGCGCCCTCGCCAAACCGGCATTACGGGCACTCGATATTCCGCCGTTAGGCTGCTTAATGTATACAAACCGCCCTTCATACCGCGCGAGCACTTTTTCTAACGCAGCGGTATCCGGGCATCCATCGTTTATTACGATGACCTCGTAATCGGAGAACGTTTGGCGGTAAATGGAATCCAGGGTATCCGCGATATATTCCGTAACGCGATAGGCCGGAACGATCACGCTCACGGCCGGACCCTGTGCTTCGGGCTCAGTCACTGTCTCTAGTCAAGCATAATGGGGAAGTTGCCGATGAAGAAGGTATGCCGGAGCTAGAATCCGACCAGAAGCTGACGCTTGATGTTGTGCTTCCAACGTATAAGCGCCCCGATCTGCTCCAGAGAACGTTGACAAGTCTTGCGGCCGCACCCCGTCCCGAAGGTTTGGCGGTGCAGGTGTGGGTCGTGGACAACAACTCGCACGATACGACGCCGGAAGTTGTGGCTGAGAACCGAAAAGAGTTCCCTGTTCCCCTGCATTACGTGGCCGAAACGGTCCAGGGCCTATCGCCCGCAATGAATCGCGGCATTCGCGAGAGCCGTGGGGACCTGATTGGACTGATTAACGATGACGAGGAAGTCGACAGTCGATGGTATGAAGTCATTCATCGCATTTTTACCTCGACCGACTATAGCTTTCTCGGCGGCCCTTATACTCCTCGCTGGGGCGGTGAAAAGCCCGAATGGGTTATGCCAGAGTTCGGGTCTGTAGTTGGTTGGGTGGAGGCGGGGGATGTTCCGCGCGAATATGGGCCCGGATTCCATGGGATCTTGATGTCAGGCAATGCCATCGTCCGGCGCGCCGTCTACGAGAAAGTTGGCCTTTATGACGTGGCATTGGGGCGCACTAATAAGGGGCTGCTGTCCTGCGAAGACGAGGATATGTTCGAACGGCTGCTTAAGGCCGGATTTCGCGGTCTATATTGCCCCGAGTTGATCATTCACCATTACGTGCCGCCGGAACGTCTGACGCGACGTTATCACCGGCAATGGTGCTGGGGCCAAGGCATTTCAAAAGGTGTGCTGGCGCGGACACGTCCCAGCGGAGTAGTGGAAATACTAGGCATTCCGCGCTGGCAAATTCGACAGGCCGCTGGAGGGTTTCTCCGCGCTCTGAAAGGCAAAGTCGGCTTGGCGCCCGCTGCAGCCGCCTTCGAGGGCGAACTGCGCGTCTGGAGCCTTGCGGGTTACATTAACGGGCGTCACTTCTGGAAGCAGTGAAAACGCTGTGAAGCGTTGGACGGCCACGCTGGCGACGTTAGATCCGCCAGTTTCGCCGTTTGCTGCCAGGTTGTGGACTCCACGGCCCGAGGCCCGCTAGCCTGTGATCGTGCAAAGAACTGCCGGCAGCATGAGATTCCTGCTGAAACCTGTAGCCCGGCGCTATCGCCGCTGGATGCACGCATGGGAAAACGAACTGTGCTTCCGCTCCACTGATCGTGTGGTGCGGCCGTTCGAGTATGGGCTCGAATGGTGCAAGGATTGGCCGTGCGCGCGTGATTTGGCGCTGGATGAAGCTACGCCGCAAGAGTCTCTTCTCGAATTGAACAGGTGGGCGATTGCAAATAGCGACGAGTTTTTCGGCTACGAGCCGCCGTCTGAGTTTACTCTCGAAGGCGAATGGCTCTCGTTCCGCTCTCCGGTGCAAAACGCGTATAGGGAGAACAACACGGTTCGCGCCATGTGGTTCCCGGCGCGAAATGCGAATGGCAGAGCCGTAGTCGTTTTGCCGCACTGGAACTCGAAGCTGCCGCAACAGAATGCGCTATGCGCCGGGCTCGCGCGTCTGGGGATTTCCGCTCTACGCCTGAGCCTTCCCTACCATGACGCGCGTATGCCAGCTGAACTGGGCCGCGCCGATTTCGCCGTTTCCGCCAACATCGCCCGCACAATCGATACTACACGCCAAGCCGTCATCGATGCCCGCGCCTGCTTCGATTGGCTGCAGCAGCAGCGCTTTGACCGGCTCGGGATCGTCGGTACCAGCCTGGGGTCCTGTTATGCGTTTCTCGCGGCCGCACATGATCCGCGAATACGAGTGAACGTCTTCAATCATTGCTCGACCTACTTTGCCGATCCGGTCTGGGAAGGCTTATCCACACAGCACATCCGGCAGAGCTTTGAAGGGGTCATTAGCCGGGACACGCTTCGCCAACTTTGGATGTGTATCAGCCCGCCCTGTTATTGGCAACAGTTTACGGCTCGCAAACAGCGGTCCAAATTCATCTATACGCGGTACGACACCACGTTTCCGTTGCACCTCTCGCGCGATGTGATCCGCGGCGCGCGCAAGATGAATTGGGATCATCGCGCAACCGAGTTGCTTTGTGGGCATTACACGATGGGCGAGTTCCCGTTTAAATACATCACCGGTTACGAGATCTGCTCGTTCCTGAAGCGGAATCTGTAGAGCGCGGTCACTGGACCGTTAAGATGCCCAGCGTGCCGGCCGCGCTCAGCGACTGGCCGCCGGTTGTATTTTGCAGATAGAACACCGTGCCGGGCGCGATGCCTAGCGCAGCGGCCGATCCGGTTGCGCCGCCTCCGCCGATGAGCGGGCCGTTGAACGAACCCTGATGAATTTCGACAGTTGTGATACCGGCGGGCGCATTCCACTGGAGCAGGGTAGTTCCGGTTAGCATTCCGCCTCCGAGGATCATGGGATTGGGTGTCGCGCTGAATACAGGCGCGGTGCGGACATGTACCATCACGGTGTCGAGTGTGTTGGGGAGCGTTAAGGCTTTCCCGTTCGACGTGTCCTGGAGGTAGAAAATCGTCCCGTCGGAGACGGACGAGACTGCCACCTCGGCGTTCGATGAGCCGCCTGAAGCGACTAACGGGCCGCTCGGTGAGTTTGTGTGTACTTCGGTTGTGGTTGCTCCGGGTGCGGTCCAGGATAGGGATGTCGAGCCGGTGGTCGAGCCAGTTGGGACGAGGATCGGGTTGGGCGTGGCGTGGAGGGCGGCTGGGGCGGAGTTGGCCAAAACGTCAATGGTAAGGCCCTGAGTCGTCGGAGCCCAAACAGAGGTTCCGGAATAGGCTGCGCTGAGGAAATAGCGGCCTGGCGTGAAGACGGTTATCGGAATGCTGGCGTAACCGGCACTGTTTACCGGTAACGTTCCAAGCGATGTGTTATTGAACGCTGGGTCGGTCAGGGTGAACGTGATCGACCCGGAAGACATCGGAAGATCCCCCTGGCCAACAGCGACCGTGTTAACAACGAGAGTTGCGCCAGTGTAGACGGTATTCGGTAGCGGGCCGAAGTATAGGTATGTATCTATCGGCCTTGGCCATGGCGCAGTAACTGTGTTGGAGGTACTTAGCTGATAATCGCTGTCGCCGCTGTACTCTGCGACGACACTTTGGTTTGGTGCTGGAAGGGCGATTTTGTCGAGATTTGCAGTGAGCGACAACCCGCCGGGATAAACGACGACCGTGCTGTCAGTCCGGCCCACTTCGAGAAGATCCGGTAATCCATCGGAATTGAAATCGCCTATGAGGGCGCCGGTGACAAAGGAAATCGTATTCGTAGAGGTAGGGTTCAAAAAATGGCCAGGATTCGCGGCGTCGTTGAGCGAGACCCAGCTGGAAGAAGTGTTCCACAAAACCAGATCAACGAGTCCGTCGCCGTTCATGTCATAAGCGGACGCGCTCACGACATTACCGTATATAGTTGCGCTCAATGGTTTTGCCGCTGCGGGTGCAGGCGGAAGAAAATTCCCAGGATTCGATGGGTCATTTGCGTAGAGCACTAGCTTGGAGTTTTGAATCGAGAGAACATCGGGCAGACCGTCTTCGTTAAAATCCGCCACGTTCACAGACGAGACACCGCTGCCCAGACTGATGCTGGTGCTTGCCGCAAACTGGCCGGGATTCTTGAGGTCGGCGATCATCACAAGAAGATTGAGGCCGGAGGGCTGCGATCCGGATGTCAGAACCAGGTCCGGAAAGCCGTCGTGATTCATATCCGCTATCGCTATCTGCTGGTAGCCGCCCGGCAGCGATGTGACGATGCCCGGCAGAAATTGTCCAGGATGGGCTGGATCGGCGAGGGCTACAGTGAGCGCGTGAAATGTCGGGTCGAAATAGGCGAGGTCCGGAAGGCCGTCCGCATTGAAGTCGGCGGTGACGAGTTGACCGAATTCGCCGCCCAGCGGCATGGTTATGGGCGATTGGAATTGTCCGGGATGGGCGGGCTCGCCGAGGAAAACTTGGGTCGTAGCCGACGTTGGGCCAGTAGTCCCTCCCACTGTTCCGATGGCTAAATCGAGCACTCCATCTCCGTTGAAATCGGCTGCCACCATTGTGGGCACAGTTATGGATTGGTTGAGGTTGTAGTCGGTCTCGGGCAGGAACTGGCCCGGATGGTTGGGATCGCCAAATGCCACTCCCAACACGCCCGGCGGGCTAAGGACTGCGAGGTCGAGTATTCCATCGTTGTTGAAATCGCCGCTAACCCACGCGTGATAGCCGATGTTTAGGTTAAAGGGGGAAATCAGCGCTGGCCCACAGGAAAAGGAGGGAGAGCCGCTCAATGGAATCGAACCCATCGTTGCGCTCGCGGTGTTGTTTACGAAATTCACTGGGCCCATAGGAGGATTCGGCGCGAAACCTAAAACTGTCGCCTGGAACGCCGAATTGGCATTGTTCGAGGGATCGGGATTTACAGTAAGGCTAGTTGTTGATGCAACAAGTCCGGTGATGGTGATTGATGCGGGCGCTGATGCTGCGGCCAAGGCCGGGATCGGGCCGCGGAGTGCACCGCCGAAATTAGCCGTGATCGTGTGTGTTCCCGGTCCAAACGAGGCGGTTCGCAAAGTCGCGGTGCCTTGTGCTGTCCCGGAGATAACAACTTGCGCGGTTCCGAGTGAACGTGGGCCGTCGAAAAATTCGACCAGCCCGCCGCGAACGTTCTGCGTTGTCTCACTGTCCACCGTCACCGTCGCTATCAGTGTAACGACATTACCCAGCGCTACAGTAATTGGATTCGCTGAAAGCGACACAGTCGGCGTACTGGGGAGCACGATTTGAACGATATTCGAGTTGCTCGCGCCCAATGGTGCGGCGAATCGATTATTCACCGGACGGAACGCTGCCTGGAGATTGTGATAGCCCGAACCGGGCAGCGCTATGTTGGACAGAACGACGCTGCTCTCAAGACCTGACAGCAGGACCTCAACGTTTCCGGCTCGATCTAACGCGACTAGATCGGGAAATCCGTCGCCATTCATGTCGGCGGTGGCGAGGTAAGTCGGACTGGCTGCGGTCGGATAGACTACCTGCGGCAGAAACTGCCCGGGATGCGTTCCGTCGTTGGTCAGGACACTGATCGTGGTGTCTGTCGCGTTGGCCACGGCGAGATCGGAATGGCCGTCGCGATTGAAATCTCCAGCGACGAGTCCTGTAATGCCATTGCCAGCCGAGTAGGTGACTGCGCTTTGGAAGGTGCCGGGTTGACCGGCTACGGAGAGCAGCACGGTAACCACGTTGCCTACGTCAGCGTACGCGATGTCTGGTATGCCGTCGCCGTTGAAATCGGCAGTGACGACGAACGATCCAGTCCCGATTTTATTGGCCGACAGAAAGGCGCCTGGTGAATCGGAATTATTCAGCACAACGTTTACTGAGCCCACGCCCGTAAGAAGGTCCGGCAATCCGTCGTTATTGAGATCCGCGATCTGCAGTTGCACTTGCCCATAGCCTGAATCGGATGTGTCAAGCCCTCCACCGACCTGACCCGTTTGGACAAACGTTCCCGGTTGGTTTGGATTACCCTCGAATATAGTCACCTGAAGAAGCGGACTCGTTAGCACGGCAATGTCGGGGATGCCGTCCCGGTTCAAATCGGCTACTCGGATCGCACCACTAACACGGCCCGAGCTTAACTTGTACTGTGCGGGCGTGGCGAAATGCCCTGGAGAGTTTGGAATTCCGAGAAATATCTCAACCAACCCCGCCAACCCTTGAGGTGCAGTAGTGCCCTCGCACGTGATCAAATCTGGAACTCCGTCACCGTTGACGTCAGCGATGGCAACACCTGTTGCGGTTTCTGCAGTCGCTATACTGATCTGTCTTTGGAATTTGCCTGGATTCTGGGGATCGGAGAGGAGGAGTAGCAAGCCACCGTTCGTGACCACCAGATCGGGAACGCTATCTCCGTTCAAATCGCCGGCAGTGAAGGTGGCGCCGTACAATGATTGCGACACCGGCGTGAGTACAGGCGACGCAAAGCCCCAGGCGCTGGTAGAAGGCAACGGGAGTTCTCCCAATGTCACGTGCTGTGCTAAATCTCTAAACGTGACCGATCCGGCCGGTACTGCTTGGTTGAACGTGGAGACCGCTGCCGTCAAGTTGTATTTACCGGGCGATGAACCAGCGACAGAAAGCCAGGTAGCGGTATTGGGCGTTCCGTTGATCGTGACCGTCACGGGCGCCGAAGAGCTGCCGTTGTCATACTGATTCGAGAGCGGCGCGCCGGAGTACACCGCGGTCAGGGTGTGGGCGCCCACTCCCAACTTGGTTTCGAAAATCGCCGAACCGCCTTGGCTTCCCGATCCAATAATCTGAGCGGAGCCCAATATCGACGTTCCATCCCGGAACTGTACAGTGCCCGTCGCTGCGGGATTGCCACTTATGGTCACGGTAGCGGTCAGCGTGATGGTAGTCCCGAGGAGTGCGCTTAACGGCGAAGCCGAAAGAACAGTTGTGGAACTGACGGGTACGTTGATCGCAATCGCCGGCGAGACGCTGCTTAAATAAATTGAATCTCCAGCATAGGAAGCGTTTAGTACGTTCGGGCCGGGAGTTGGGACGGGTGTGTCAGCGAAATAGCCGGACGCAATGTTCGCTGCCAGCGAGATATCGACGGCTATCGGATTCAAAGTTGCCACGTCGAGAAGACCATCGCCATTGAAATCTGCGATCGCATGCCAACTCAAATCCAAATACGGCAGAACAGGTTGTGCAATAAACTGGCCTGGGTTCGACGTATCACCTAAGAAGACTTGCAAACCAAATTGAGGCGAAACATAGCCGGGCAGAGAAACATATTCAACACCTACGATCAGATCGATTACGCCGTCACCATTCACATCGGCAGCGATCACTTGGGATGGCCGAACTCCGTTAAGGGCCGCGGGTGTATTGGGGATGAACTGGCCCGGATTGGTTGGACTGTTCAGCAAAATCTGCAGTAACTGGCCAGATACGGCGACCATGTCTGGTAATCCGTCGCCGTTTATATCGGCGACGGCCTCGATTTCTTCTGAGCTCCCAAGGTTGAGCGAAACACCGGGCAGAAATTGTCCGGGATTTGCTGGATCGCCGGGCAAATATGTGTTTTCTGTGATGATGTCGCGGACGCCGTCGCCGTTCAGGTCGGCAATGAAGAGTGATGAATACGATTCCAGGCCCGTTTGCGATGGGGCCAGAAATTGGCCCGGGCTCGCTGGATTGTTCAGAAAGATCGTGATGTTTGACCCGCCGACGATCAAGTCGGGAAGTCCGTCGCCGTTCAGATCGCCCACAGCCAAGTTGAGTGCCTCCTCGCTAGTCGGGAAGCTATATCCTATAGCGGGTTTGAACTGTCCTGGATTGGCCGGGTCGCCCAGCAGGATCTGTAATGCGTTAGAAGCGTCAGGCGCCAGAAAGGCTATGTCCGGTATCCCGTCGCCGTTGAAATCGGCAATTATAAGGTCACCGCCGTACGCGGAATTGGGGGGAAGCGTCACGGACATGCCTTGAATGAACTGACCGGGATGATTCGGGTCACCCAGAAAGATGTCGAGAACATTGTTTACATAGTCCACGGCGCCGACGTCCGGGATTCCGTCACCATTGAAATCCGCCGTAATCACGGCCCCACCATAGCCAGGCGAGTTCGGACCCTTGAATGAGACGGCGGGCAAATAGCCAATACCGGCGTTGGAACTCGAAAGTGTTCCGGTTGCGAGCGTTGTGTTAGAAGTAGTGTCCTGAACGGCGACCGTCCCGGTTGGGGACGTTAGCCCGAAAGCCCCTACAATTGCAGTGAAGTTGTCGTTGACTAGATTCTTGTCACGTGTTGTCGCGGTAAGAGCAGCGCCCGAACCTGGTTGGCCAGTGATGGTCAATCCAACGGCTGAGGAGACGCTTGGGGCCAAGTTGCCCAGGGCTGCATGCGCCGCGCCTTCGAATACGGCGGTAAGGGAATGCGCTCCTGGATTGAACGATGAAGTCTTCAAGAAGGCGATTCCGCTGGAACTGACTTGAGCCGCGCCCAAGAATCTCTTGCCGTCGAGAAATTTCACCCGGCCGGCTGTAACGGCTTGCCCATTTAGAGCGACTGTTGAAGTCAACGTGATAGCCGTGCCTTTGACGACTATTCCGGGCGACGAAATGGCGAGGGTGGTCGTAGTTGGCTCGGCGATGCTGGCGCTAAATGATACTGGCGTGGAACCGGAGAAGTTATTATCGCCGGAATAAGAGGCACCGAGAGATTGCGCACCGGCGGGCAGGGTGATCCCAGTGAGAGTCGCGGTAGCTGAGCCGCTAAAGCTGGAAAGGATAACACCGGCTCCCGAAGGGTACGGATTCCCGAGCACTAGGTCGGCAATTTCGTCGCCGTTCAGATCAACTCCCAGAACAGCGCTCAATCCGTACTGGGATGTAAAGCTGAATCCATCTTGAAACTGCCCTGGTGTAGAAGCCTCATTCAGGAGAATGTAGGCTGCGGACTTCTGGGTGATTATTGCGAGGTCCGGCAACCCATCGTTGTTGAAATCCGCCGTGGTCAATGCTGTGACCCCATCAAAATTCAGAACGAATAGATTCGAGACCACGCTGAGAAATTGGCCGGGGTGGGTTGGGTCTCCTGGGAGCAGAGACAGCGCGGTCGCGGGCCCGTTTTCCAACGAGCTGAAAACAATGTCCTGCACTCCGTCGTGATTGAAATCCGCAACTGCCAACGGACCTGATACTGGGCTGTAACTAACAACGCGCGCGGTCAAAAACGTCCCAGGATGGCTCGGGTCGCCGAACAAGACTTCTATCTGGTTATTACTCTGATCGCTTGCGTAAGGGGTCGCGGCTACCACGACATCGGGAATAGAATCCCCATTAAAGTCTCCCACCGCGATGGTAGTCGGGTTGCCGGCGATCTTATAGTCCACTTCAGGCATAAAGGTTCCAGGGTTGGACGGATTACCGAGTAGAACGCCTACAGTGCTCCCGGTGTTGTTCGCAATGGCTAAATCCAACATGCCATCGCCATTAAAATCGGCGAGCACCAGACCGATCGGATTGTTGGGCGCGGAAAAAGTCTGCTCCGCGAGAAACTGTCCAGGATGGGATGGATCAGCCAGGAATACACCGACCGTCGATGCATGCAGAACGGCTAGATCTGTCCAACCATCGTTGTTGAAATCGCCTGCAACAATGGAGGTTGCCGGCGCTGAAGTTTGAAAGGAAATGGCCGTGAGAAATGTGCCCGGATTGGACGCGTTTCCGGGGAACTCAACTAAGCCGCTTACGTTGTGTAAGATGCCTGCGAGATCGGGAATCCCGTCGTTATTGAAATCCGCTGCGACAAACTGTTCAATGACATTGGGCGCGGAGTAGAGGGTAGGTGTAGACGCGAACCCCTGGTTTATTTCGGCTGCACCCAGTCTTGCGCTCCCCAACGTTGTGCTTCCGTTACTGAAGGTCACGGCGCCTGTGGGCGCGGCCTGTAGGCCCGTTCCGGTCACAATTGTGGTCAAGTCGTAAGTGCCGGGTGTGGCGCGATCAATGCGTTCCAAGAGGCTGATCGTTGACGGTACTTGCCCTTGCACCGCCAACACGACCGCCGCCGACGTGCTTCCGGCCGCTTTTTGCGATCCATTGGGTGCGCCACCGTAGACTGCCGTCAGCGAATGTTGGCCCGGCTGGAACGATCGTGTCTTTATAACAGCGGTTCCGGCCGCCGTGCCATTCGCCACCACTTGCGCCGTCCCCAAGACACGCTTGCCCTCTAGAAAAGTTACGGTCCCGCCGGCAACGGGCGCAAGATTCACCTCCACTGTTGCCGTGAGAGTCGCTACTGCACCTGGCGCGAGCGGATTGGGGCTGGCGGCCAGTACGTTTGTCGTCGGATTGGTCTGGGCTGTGGCGGTGAAGCTGCCCAGCAAACATCCACCGACTAGATACACAAAGATGGAACGGAGAGTTCCCCCGAGAGACATAGCTTCTCAATATAGTGGTTCCTCCGGGGTACCCGCAATTGCCGCAGCGGTATAAGACCAGTAGAGAAGGTGGTGCTTAAATGAAATTAATCAAAGTAAGCCCCGCAGATGAACCTCGCTCTCATATTCGCGCTCGTCATTCTTGGGCCACTCAGTTCCCGCGCCCAGACTGAACCGCTGATCCTCCATATCCCCGGAGCGCCAAATTTGGTGTTTCGCGACGTGCGCATCGGCGCTACTTATCAGGAGATCAACGCCTACACGGCGCGGGTTGATGCCTCGCTCTCGCCTGCGGAGAATGTCGCCTGGGTTCACTTGACTCTGCAACTCGAAATGGTGCTCGAAAACGGCACGCGACGGCGACTGGCGATGCAGTGTTCAGATTGCGCGGGCCCTCTCTCCACGTATTTCGAATCGTCGCCGTGGGAAGCCGAGCACGTGAAGACCTTCGTTTTTCGGGCTGTTTCTGGCGACTACCTAACCGAAAAAGAACTGCTCGCATACAGCGGTTGGGTTGCCCGTGATAGTGGCTGCTATGCCCAGGCCGTTGCGAAACGCAATTCTCTCAGCGCTCTGGCAGCCTCCGGATGCATCGAGACGACGCAAACGGAATTGGCCGCGACTGTCGGGATTAATGAGGCCGGCGCGTCGAATGGGGCGGTAATGGTCGCCCTCACAAATAGTCCCGGCGAGCCGTCGGAGACACATCTCGGCCTGGTACCCAAGCGGCTCCTGCGGATGAAACGGATGCGCGTCATGACTCACGTGGAAAGCCAAGCGCACTAAGCCTGACGATTCTTAGCCGCGCCCCTGGCCGACGCGCTCTTCCAGCATCAGATGGATCAGGGCCTCGAGCTCGCGCATGCGGTCGCCCAACTGCTCCATATCGATTTCGGACGACTCCGCCGATGCCGCCACGCGACCATGTTCCAGCGGGCCGATTGCGGCTCCACGGGTCTTGACCACGCGTCCCGGAATTCCCACCACCGTCGCACCACTGGGAACCGAGTGCACAACCACCGATCCGGCCCCAACCTTTACGCCGTCGCCTAGCATGATGTTTCCAAGTACGGAGGCTCCAGTGCCCACCACAACGCGGTTGCCCAGAGTGGGATGGCGTTTTCCACGCTCGTTACCGGTACCTCCGATCGTCACGCCCTGATAGAGCAGAACGTCGTCCCCGATTTCGGCCGTTTCACCGATTACCACGCCCATGCCATGGTCGATGAAGAGGCGGTCACCAATGGTCGCGCCAGGGTGAATCTCGATGCCAGTAAGGAATCGTGCAAATTGCGAAATGGCCCTTGCCAGGACAAACCACCGGTGTTTGTAGAAGAAATGCGAAACGCGGTGGGCGAGAACCGCGTGTAAGCCTGGGTAACAGAGAAGGATCTCCCACTCGCTCTTGGCGGCTGGGTCTTCACGGCGAATCGCCCGTATGTGGTCGCGAAGAGCAAACATCGGTTGAACGGTTCCTCCTTGGTGGGATGCTAAGCCCGAAAAGAAAGGTTCTCCGATAATAGCGTAGGGCGCTTTTGTAACGTGGTTCTTTGGTCACCGAACGGCTCTACTACACAGACCCTTATTTGCGCGAGTTCCATGCGCGCGTCATGGATGGCGGAGAGGATGGACGGCGAATTTACCTGGATCGCACCGCTTTTTATCCCGCCTCGGGCGGCCAGCCCCACGATCTCGGGACGATAAACGGCGTGCAAGTGGTTGAGGTAATTGACGAAGGCGAACGGATTGCCCATATTCTGGCCGCAGGCGGAGCATCCGGGCTCTCTCGCTCGGAGGAGGCCGACTGCCGGATTGACTGGCCCCGCCGCTACGATCACATGCAGCAGCACACTGGCCAGCATCTGTTATCCGCTGTTCTGGTGGAGCGGTTTGGCTTCCCAACGTTAAGCTTCCACATGGGCGCAGAGACATCGTCGATTGAGCTGGGTACGCCCGAGTTTACTGAATCGCAAATTGAGGAGGCCGAGCGCCGGGCTCAGGAACTGGTCTGGGCGGCGCGCCCGGTCGCGATTGCGTTCGAAGAGGCGGCAGCAGTCCAGGGGCTCCGAAAACCGAGCGAGCGGACCGGCGCCTTGCGAATTATCGAGATAGAAGGGGTGGACCGAAGCGCTTGCGGCGGGACGCACGTTCGCTCTACTGCGGAATTAGGGCCGATTCAGATACGGAAGTCTGAAAAGATCCGCGGGAACGTCCGCATAGAGTTCGTATGCGGGCAGCGCGCCCAACGCCGTGCGCGGCAGGATTATCGCCTTCTAACCGAGCTAACGCGCCTCACTTCCGTGGCCATCGATTCCTTGCCCGGGCACGTTGCCACGATGCGGGACAGATTGACCGAGGCGGAAAAAGGGCGGCAGCGGCTGGCTCTCGATCTTGCCGGGCGAGACGCCGAGGCGCTTTACGACTCGACGGCACCGGGTCCCGATGGAGTGCGACGGGCTGTTTGGCTCGTTCCGGCCATTGGTCCCGAAGAGCGGACAAAAGCGGCAGCATACACCCGGCGCGGTAGAGCTTTAGTCCTCATAGCGGGCACGAATCCCATGGCAGCGCTCGTTGCCGCTTCAGAGGATGCCGGGGTCGACGCCGGAGCGGTGTTAAAGAAGGTGTTGACGGCTGTTGGCGGTCGCGGCGGCGGCTCGCCCACGCTGGCGCAAGGCAGTGTGCCCGACGCCCAGGCGCTCGACGCAGTTGTTGCGGCGCTGGGGATACAGAATTGACCATTACTACTAGCGCCCTTCTGGCCTCCTGAGTTTCCCCTTCCTTGCAGCGCTTTACCGTACACTCAAAGTTGGAGGTCCAACTTGGATACTCACCGGGCTGAACGGGTTTCCGAAGCGCTCCGCGAGGAACTGGGCGAGATGATCGCTTATGAACTGTCCGACCCTAGAATTGGGGATGCAACCATTACCGAAGTGCTGGTTTCTCCCGACATGCGGCACGCTCAGGTGCGGCTGCATTTGAGTGAGAAACCGAGAGAACAGGAAGATACCATCCGGGCGCTCGACGGCGCGCGCCATTTCCTGCGCCGGCAGCTTGCCGAACGACTGAACCTTTTCCGGGTGCCGGAACTGCATTTCGAGTCGGACGTGAGCGGCCGGGATAACATCCGACTGGAACAGCTGATGAAGCGTATCCGGCGCGGACGGCCACGCGACCAGCAAACTTCTTCCGAGGGTTAGGCTGAAAGCGCTTGCTTACGCGCGCGCCTCAGAAGCGTTACGTTCGCCGCCTTGCCGCGTTTGTCCTTCCATTCGTGGCCCTGGCTGCGTTCGCTGGCCAGGACACTATACGGCTCGAGCGCAAGCTGAACGCAATGGGCACCGGCTACACGCTGGACCTCTACGGCTCAAATGCAGGACTCCTCGAAGCAGCCGCGGAACAGTCGTTGGAAGAAGTACAGCGATTGGACCAAATGATGTCCAATTACATCCCAGACAGTGAACTCAGTAATGTGAACGATCACGCGGCGGACCACCCGGTGAGAGTCTCACGCGAGCTGTTTGACCTGCTCGCGACCTGCATGGATTACAGCCGTAAGAGCGAAGGAACTTTTGATATTACGGTTGGGCCATTGATGAAGGTTTGGGGTTTCTATAAAGGAACCGGCCATCTGCCGCACCGAGCTGAAATCAAAACGGTTTTGGAGTTAGTCGGCTACCAAAAGGTACAACTCGATCCGGCACACCTAACGGTCCACTTCGCCGAGCATGGAATGAATCTTGATTTGGGCGGGGTAGGAAAAGGGTATGCGGTGGACCGCGTGGTGGCTATTCTGCGGCGGCGCGGAATCACTTCGGCCTTGGTCTCCGGGGGCGGCAGCAGCATCTATGGCATCGGAACGCCTCCCAACGACCGGCGTGGCTGGTACATTCGTATCCGCGATCCAAAAGACGCAAACAAGACCGCTGCGGAAGTGTATTTGAACAATCAATCGTTATCTACGTCTGGCAATTACGAGAAGTTTTTTTGGGCGGAAGGTAAACTTTATAGTCACATCATGGACCCGCGCACCGGATATCCGTCGGAAGGCATGCTATCGGTCTCAATTGTTTCGCCCAGGACCTTGGATAGCGAAGTTTGGGCCAAGCCCTATTACATTTTGGGCCGGGCATGGACCATCGCCCACAAGCCGAACGATTTCCGCGTTTTTATGTGTGAAGACAAGCTGGGGGTTCCATGCGCTTGGCTCCGTTAGGCGGGCGCTTTCTGGATGCTTGCCGCCGCCGCACGACCGACGTACGGCCGGTGTGGTTCATGCGTCAAGCGGGCCGCTATTTGAAGCCGTACCGTGATATTCGCGCGCACCACGGAATTCTCGAAATTTGCAAAAATCCGGAGCTCGCGGCGGCTGTCACTCTACAACCAATCGACATTCTGGATGTCGATGCGGCCATCATTTTTGCCGACTTGCTATTGCCGGTCGAGCCCATGGGTTTGCGCCTTGAGTTTGTGGCTGGCGAAGGACCGTCAATCGATAATCCGATCACCGAGCCTGAAGACATCGATGGACTCTCAACGGCCCGCACCGACGATCTCGGGTATGTGGGCGAATCCATAAAGCTGGTAACAAAGGCGCTGGCCGGCCGCATACCCGTGATTGGCTTCGTCGGCGCACCGTTCACGCTTGCCAGCTATATGATTGAGGGCGGCCCTTCGAAGACATTTCTCAAGACGAAGAAGCTGATGTATGGCGACGAGGTCATGTGGCGCCGGCTGATGGGCAAGCTGGTAGATGTCTTGGGCGATTTTGGCGGCATTCAGGTCGGCGCCGGTGCGCGCGCGATGCAGGTTTTCGATAGCTGGGTGGGCGCACTCAGTCCAGAAGATTACGTCCGCTACGTCCAGCCGTACTCGCGTGCACTGATTGAGCGCATTCGCGCGGCTGGCGTGCCTGTCATTCATTTCGGGACAGGCACCGGCGGATTTTTTCGCGAACTCCACGCAGCGGGCGGCGATGTCATAGGCGTCGATTGGCGCATCAATATCGACCAGGCTTGGACCGACATTGGTCATCGGGCCGCTATTCAGGGCAATCTTGACCCAGTGGCTCTATTCGCGCCGTTGGCCGAATTGAAGACCAAAGTGACCGATCTGTTGCGGCGCACCGGGACGCGTCCTGGCCACATCGTAAATCTTGGCCACGGTCTCCTGCCGGAGACCCCTGTCGAAAGCGTAAAGGCGGTGGTCCAGATTGTTCGAGACTTCCGTCCCATATAACGCGAGTGGCGAAACCAAATGTAAAGCGCAGTGTACTGATCGTGGGAGGCGGCGTTTCCGGCCTTTCCACTGCCTACTTCCTGAGCAAACAGGGCATCCGCACGACCATTGTTGAGAAGGCAGAGCGTCTCGGGGGGCTGATCCAAACCGATCGCCTCGAAGGCTGTGATCTCGAAGCCGGGCCCGATAGCTATATTGCCGCCAAGCCGGCGGTTACTGAACTGGCAGAAGAACTCGGCATCAAAGATCGCATCATCGGGTCGAACGATGCCGAACGCCGTATCTTCATCGTGCGCCATGGCAACTTGCAGCCGTTCCCGCGCGGCATGGTGATGATGGCGCCCTCCGAACTCGGGCCTGCCCTGCGCTCTCCACTATTCAGCCTCGGCACGAAGATCGGCTTTGTACGGGAATGGTTCATGCGTCCAAAGGAACGCGCGGGGGATGTGTCCATTGAGCAATTCGTCTTGGAACATTTCGGACGCGAAGTGTTGGACGTTGTTACTGAGCCGCTGCTCTCCGGCGTTTACGGAGGCGAGGCCGGACGTCTCAGCGCGCGAAGTGTGCTGCCCAGGTTCGTTAAATATGAGGCAGAGTATGGCAGCCTAATCCGCGGTGTTCGTGGGGAGCGCAAGACTGCTGCTCAGGGTGGCAGTTTATTCCTTTCGTTCGCCGGAGGCATGCAAACCCTCATAGACACGCTAGAGCGGGCCATTGAGCCCGTCCCCAACATCGTGAAGGGCGAAGCTTTGGCGATTGAACGTGCAGACGGTGCATGGCGCGTGCGTGTAGGCGACGACTGGATCGTGGCCGATGATGTCGTGCTCGCGTGCCCGGCATTCGCTTCCGCGCGCATTCTGGCAAACGCGGCCCCTGCACTGGCCGACCAACTCTCGGCTATCCCTTATTCGTCCGCCATCGCGGTGATGCTACTCTTCGACCGCGCTCAATTGGAGCACACGCTCGATGGTTTTGGATTCCTTACTCCACCCTCGGAACGAAGGACCATTGCAGCTGCGACGTATATAAATACGAAGTTCCCCTCGCGCATTCGTACGGGTCTGGTTGCCCTGCGCGCCTTCCTTGTTGGGCGGCAAGCAGAAGAACGAATGAATGCGTCTGACGATGATCTCCTGCGACTAGTACGAGAGGACTTCATACGTCTGCTTGGCATTACTGCAGCGCCGGTGCTTCATACCGTTCACCGCTGGCCCCGGTCCATGCCCCAATATATCGTCGGCCACGCGGACCGCTGCCGACAAATCCTAAAGCACTTACACGATTTACAAGGCCTCTATGTAACCTCGAATGCTTTCGAAGGCGTGGGCATTCCCGATTGCGTACGCTTGGCCAAAGAAACCGGGAATAGAGTCGCCCTATCCGCAAACGCCTTGAACATAATGGAAAAATCTTAATGACTCATCCGGCTAAAAATCAACGTCTCACTCAACGGGGAGAGACGGTTCGTTACGACCAACAGTTCAAGCTGAGCTACAGTTTCTACTGAACACGAGTTTCAAACGAGGAGGAGAGACAGAGATTTATGAAAATTCTAATAGGCGCAATCGCGGTAATGTTAGCGGGCGTACCAATGTTCGCCCAAAAAACGGCGGACCGGTTGGCGGCGGCAACGGAAGACCTGAAAGATGCGATGAATGCCAATGACAAGGGTATTCCGCAGG
Source organism: Bryobacteraceae bacterium (assembly GCA_036269625.1). GTDB lineage: Bacteria > Acidobacteriota > Terriglobia > Bryobacterales > Bryobacteraceae > Bog-105. Next base: position 20,330 of record DATBEF010000140.1, read on the forward strand.
ATCTGTTTGACAAGGCCGCATGTGTAGTCGTGGTTCCGAACCTGAAACAAGGCGGATTTATCGTAGGCGCCAAGTATGGCCGGGGCTTCTTCACATGCCGCAGGCCGAGCGGTGTTGGCTGGACCGCGCCGGGCGCCATAAAAGTTGAAGGCGGAAAATTCGGACTGCTAATTGGAGCGGCGGATACCAATATTGTCATGTTGGTTATGAACAAAGATGGCATGCACCACCTGGTCAGCGACAAATTCACTATCGGTGGCGATGCATCAGCGGCCGCCGGACCCATTGGCCGCGATTCCTCTGCTGAAACGGATGCAGAAATGCACGCCGAGATCCTGACCTATTCGCGTCAGCGTGGACTTTACGGTGGCCTTTCGCTCGATGGTTCGACCATTCACGAGGACAAGGATGCTAACCGGGAGCTATATGGCCACGAGATTAAGAACTCGGCCCTGCTGACCGAGCATGTTCAAACGCCTCCCGAGGCCGAAAGCTTCGTCCACGAACTCGATCGTATTTCGGGTCGCAAGTAATCGCTCACCCCGCTTGATCGCCTAAATGCCGCCAAGGCTGGCCCCAAAAAGGCTGGCTTGGCGGCTTTTGTGTTTTGGGGCGCGAGACAATGAAAGCTTGAACGGAACACAACAGAGAATTGGGGTTGGACTTATCTTTGGCGGCCGCTCGGGCGAGCATGAAATTTCTTTGCGGTCCGCAGAGTCCGTGAAACGCGCGTTAGACCCCGACCGATACGTCCTGCACGAGTTGTTCATCGACAAGGATGGCCGCTGGCATCCCGGTCCGCTAATTCCGGAACCCGGCGGAAACCCCGGTATTGACGTCGCCTTCCCACTGCTCCACGGAACGTTTGGCGAAGATGGAACGCTACAGGGGCTGCTAGAACTGGCAGCGTTGCCTTATGTGGGGGCCGGTGTGCTCGCCTCTGCCGTCGCCATGGATAAGGGCGTTATGAAACGCCTCTGCAAGGAGGCGGGTCTGCCCGTAGTCGAGTACGTTACGCTCTTCCGCGGACAGTTCGATCCCAAGTGTTTGCCCCTTCCATTCGATTTCCCTGTTTTCGTAAAGCCAGCGAACCTCGGCTCCTCCGTCGGCATTACGAAGGCCAAAAGCTGTGCGGAACTGGAGCGGGCCTTAGAAACTGCCGCGCAATACGACCGGAAAATAGTGGTGGAGCGCGGCGTGAAAGGACGTGAGTTTGAGTGTGCTGTTCTCGGCGGCGAGGAACCGCTGGCCTCGATCCCCTGCGAGATCATCCCGTCACAAGAGTTCTATACCTACGAAGATAAGTATCTGCTCGATCAGGCGCGTATTGAACTCCCAGCCAATTTAAGCGAGGAGCAGACTCGGACCATGCAGGAGTTAGCTGTCGGTTGTTTTGAAGCAGTGGGTTGCGAAGGTATGGGCCGAGTGGATTTTCTGATGGAGAGCGAAACCGGGCAATTTTTTGTAAATGAGATCAACACCATTCCCGGGTTTACGTCGATTAGTATGTTCCCCAAAATGTGGGAGTACTCCGGGCTGTCCTATCCAGCATTGCTGGATCGCCTAATACAACTGGCACTTAGCCGAGCGCAGACGCGGTCCGGGATTCGCTACTCACTTTGAACGCTCTAATCATGAATCAAATTGGAAGAATCCTCGTTGTCCTGTGCTTGGTGGCCTCGGTACATGCGCAGAGCGGCATACACAATGTCGCAAAACCGCCCGTTCCGTCGGCGGCTCCTCCGGTGAACGCAGCGAATCCAGTGAATCACGACCTTCCGCCAAATCCGACGGAGGGCATCGACCACTTAATGAAGCAGTTCGTCGAAACGCTGGCTCTGGTGCAAGATCAGAGCGCTGAGGCTGTGCCACTCGATAAATTGATTTACGAAGGCGCCATCCCTTCCATGTTGCGCCAACTCGACCCGCATACGCAGTTTTTCGACCCATCGCAGTTCCAACAGCTCAGACAAATGGAGGACTCCGAGCAGAAGGGATTCGGCAGCGTGGTATCGGTATTGCCGGGCCAGGTGATCTTCCTCCAGACGCTTCCCGGCACGCCTTCCAACAAGGCTGGTATCCAGCCTGGAGACGAGTTGGTAGCAATCAACAACGTGGCCATAGCCCGGCTCGAGCCCGAACAGATCGTACAACTCTTGACGGAGGCACGGCAGCAGCGCGTGACGGCTTACATTCGCCGCCAAGGCTCTGCGCGAGTATTAGCGTTTGTGCTGACCCCAGAGTTGGTGGATGCTCCGAGCGTGTCTCGCGCCTTCATCCTGGCCCCAGAGATCGGTTACATCCGTATCGAAAGTTGGGATGTGCAGACCGCGGGTCAGTTGAAGGCCGCTATCGAGAAGCTTGGGGGCGACTCGCTCAAGGGTCTCGTGATCGATCTACGCAACAATCCCGGCGGCGTAGTCAAGGCTTCGCTCGATGCAGCCGCGATGTTTCTTGAGCCCGGTCAAAAGATTCTCACGGCGAAGGGACGTATCGGAGAAGGCGAAGCCGCTGAGGTACCCAAATACGCTAAACCATACAAGTTCAAAATGGCCGTAATCGTGAACGCAAAGACCGCCAGTGCATCCGAGATTTTGGCCGGAGCACTGCAGGATCACGATCGCGCGACGATCGTGGGCGAACCCAGCTATGGGAAAGGTTTGGTACAGACTGTTCTGCCGCTTTCGAATGGCGCGGGTCTGGCGATCACGACGGCTTTCTATTACACTCCAAGCGGTCGTTCCATTCAACATCCATTACAGAATTCGGCGCTCTCCGACACCTTTCAAAAAGTAGCTGACCGCGATCGCCCTAGATATCTGACAGATCATGGCCGGACGGTGCTGGGCGGCGGCGGCATACAGCCCGATATAACCGTCGGACTCTATATTCCGAACCGCCTGGAGGAGGTGATCGACAACAGTGCATCGGTCACGAACTTCGCCACACAGTATCTGCAGGCCCACACGCCGCTGCCTACGAATTTCGAAGTGACTCCCGAAATCGTCGACGAATTCGAGGTCTTCCTCGCATCGCGCAACATCCAGCCAAGCGTGGCAGAGTGGACGTCCGAGCGAAGCTGGATCATCAGCCGTCTAAAGGAAGAGATCCTGACCCAGGCCCGCGGTGTAGCCGGTGGGGACGAGATCGCAGCCCAGCGCGACCCACAAACATTAGCTGCTTTGAAAGCGGTTGAGCAGTAGCTGAGCAGGGTTGTTCAGCAGAGGGGTGTGCGACATAAAAGTGGAAGTTAAGCCGCCCGGCGCGCTTCCCAGTAATCTTCTCGAAGCGGCCGTTGAGGACACAACATCGCAGAGCGATGATCGAGTTGGCGCCGGAATTCGACGATAATATCGCGGGCTTTTCTTTCTTTCAGAAGTTCGACCGGACGTCTTCACGCAAATTGGCTCGACATCGGTCTTTATCACCAGGAAAGCCGAAGGATTTCTTCAATGGCTCTGCCGACTTCATCGGGAGCTTCGGCCGGAGGACAATGTCCAACGTTCGGGAGAACTCGGCGCTCGTAATGGCCACTGAACTGGCATTCCTGCCCTTCGGAAGTCGATGGCGGATTCACGCTGTCGCATTCCCCGTGCAGCACAACCGTGGTGGCCGCGATCTTCGGCATCTGTGCGAGCCGCTCTTCCAGTAAATCCAGATCCGGAGCTCCGGCGGCGTTTCCATAACGATGACGATATGACTGGATCACCGTAGCGACAAAATCAGGATTATCGAAGGACTTCGCGGTTGTTTCGAAAAGGCCGTTTTCAAGCTGCCAGGTAGGCGACCACATTCTCCACATTAACCTGCAGAGTGCGTGCCGATTCTGTTCCAGTCCTGCTCTGCCTCGTTCCGTCTGAAAATACCACTGATACCAGAATTGGTGTTCCTGCTCCGCAGACTCCGGAGCCGCGGCGGCCTTGGCGATGTCTTGAATCGTATAGCCGCCAACTGAGACCAGCGCCCGAACCCGTGCCGGCCACAGTGCAGCCGCCACACAGGCTGCGCGACTGCCCCAATCGTAGCCCACAAGCGTTGCGCGTTCGATCTGCAAGGCGTCAAGCAGATCAACAACGTCTCTTCCCAGCGCGGCTTGCTGTCCGGAGCGCACGATATCAGCCGAACGATAGCGTGTAGGGCCGAACCCACGCAGGTAAGGCACGATCACGCGGCAGCCCGCTGAAGAGATGCGATCGCGAACCCCGTCGTACTCGCGTACATCGTAGGGAAACCCGTGGAGAAGCAGGACCGGATCGCCCGATGCCGGCCCGGTCTCCTCATATACAAGGTGAAGCTCAGGGGTTACGACGGAAAGAACACCGGGCTGCACGCGCCTTCACCATTCGCCGGGTGCGATCTTCGTGTCCGTATACGGCTCGGCCCACAATGCAATTTGCAACTGCAGAGACTTACACCACGCACTGTGCATCTTCTCGACGTCTTCGCTGGAGTGGCCCTTAGCCGCAAGGAATGGCTTGGTCGTCTGGTTAATAACGGCGGTGAACGCGATGATGTCGCGCAGCGGGACATAAGAAGTTGACTGAACCCCATCCACCTTGTTTTTCTTCACGCCCGTATGTCGCAGCGCTATTTCCTGCTGATAATTGAGCCAGTCTTGATCGTATGGACGCAGGCACGTATCCAAGATCCATTGTTGAAATCTCAGCCCGCTATCTTCTGAATAGTGGGCGATCGGCTTTCCGTCAGGGCTGCGCGAGTGTTTTGAGAGGTGAGGCGTTTTTGAGATTACGCCCCGCCATGTGTCTACAAGCGCCTTCGTTTGGTCAGCCAGTACATCGCCGGCCATTCTCAGGTACTCCTCATCTTGCTGAGTAAAGCCGACACTGTGCTTCAGCTGCTCCAACTCTGCTACAGATATCGGCGAGCGCTCTGTGTCGCGTGTGCCGTACGTGTAACCTGGGATTTCTTCAGCGACCATCTTCGGCCCGATCATCGTCTTCATATTCTGTTCTCCTCTTATAACCGCAAGAACTCACTACGATTTGAGAACAGCGGGTTGTCACCACATCATTGTGCAGACAAATCCGCTTGTCGGGACTCTGGCCGTTGTTCAAAGTGAGCGACCCGGAGCCTTCGATTGTTGGACGGCTGCGACCAACGTTTTGCAACGGCGGCTTTCGGTTTTCACAGTGTCTTTAACGGTGTAATGGCAAGTAGACCCGGGAAACCTGCCATTTCGTGCAAATTGAATCCAGAGTGCTGGGCGCTAATGACATGAAGGGGACCGCTTTGCGCTACGGATTTTTTTATGGACGAGGGACGTGGTTCGCGAATGACGGCGATGTCGCGAATGATGTTCGTGATCGCAAATGTCCCTTGGTGGATTCGGGAAGAGCCATCTGGTCATGGGTCCACGTTGAAGATGCCACGGCCGCTACGGTTGCGGCGCTCGATTGCGCTCCAGGCGTCTACAATATTGTTGATAACGAGCCATCCGAAATTCGGTTTGGCTCCCGGCATTTGCGAAGGCAATCGGAGCGCCCGAACCGCCGCAGCTTGGCGAGGAGGAAGCACTTCAGCGCTTTGGATCTGATTTCGTTTACTATGCGACCCAATTGCGGGGCGCATCGAATGCAAAAGCGAAACGCCGAGTTTGGTTTCGCGCCAAGACGATTGGAATGGCTGATGCAAACAGGGGCTATGACCTCGGGCAGGTAGCCGCGACACGCTGGGGATTTCGGAGCTCGCTGCGTGCTGACTTCAGGAAATGAGGGTGGCCGTGAGTATTTTCATTGCACTGCTGCGTGGGATCAATGTCGGCGGAACGGGCGTGCTACCGATGAAAGAGTTAGCTGGTCTATGCTCAGGGCTCGGCTTTCAAGCGGCCCGCACTTACATCCAGAGCGGGAATGTCATCTTTGAAAGCTGTCTGTCTGAAGAAGATGTCCGATCATCTCTGGAGAAAGCACTAGCCACAAGGATGGGAAAGAACATTGACGTGATCGTGCGTACACCAGCAGAGATGCGATCCGTCCTAAAAAGCAATCCGTTCCCCGATAAAGAGCCGGCAAAAGTCGCGGTGGCTTTCCTCCGTGGACCGCCACCTAAGGATCTGATGAAGAATGCGGCCGCCCCTGGTGGGGAGCAGGTTAAGGCAGGTAAGCGGGAGGTTTACATTTTTTACCCCGACGGAATGGGGCGCTCAAAGCTGAAGCTTCCATTGAATGGGGCAGCCGCAACTGTCAGGAACATCAACACAGTGACCAAGCTCGTTGCGCTGACAGAAAGTTGAGATGTGGTTCCCGATTCGATTTCTCCGTCGGCTTCAGCTTGCTTCCTGAGAAGTGCTGACCGGCTATCTCGGCGGCGCGCGTCACAAGGGGGAGCGATTCACTGGCCCATACATCAATACCTACTTGAACTACGGTGGCAACCACAATCGAAGGAAAGACATCTAAACGGCACCTGGGAGCTGATCTCCGGACAGCCGCTCTCCAAAGGAGCACGGGAGATCAAGATAATTTCAGGAGGACACTTCATCTTTGTTCCTTACGATAGGGAGAAAGGGAAGCCGCATTATACAGGCGGTGGAACTTACATTCTTACGTCTGTGGAATCGAGTCAATCTCGTGCGTCTGGTGGGCGCCGGTATCGCATGGGTCATTGCCGCGCGCCTGCTATCTCGAATGAGAAGTACGCGTTAATGATGGGATCGGACGCCGCTTACATAAAACTGGGTGGTTAGGGCAACGCGGTTATCAACTCGATAACAGCGGCGTCGCGTGGCCTGGCAAGTAAGAATCTTCTACGAATCGTCGAATGATCCGGGTTCATCAGCCGCTGCGACCGGTGATATGAGATCGATCAGTATCGCGATCACCAGAACGATTAGCGCAGCCAAAACGGCAAGTAAGCCGTAGCGATTATGCAGGAACGCGCCGCAGAACGCTCCTATGATGTAACTTAGCCAGAGAACAGCGGTCAGAGCTGCATGCCGCGCATATCTATGCCTCGGTGTGACCTGAAGAGCCTTCCACAGACGTTTCCGGAGCCGCCCTCGGGTGCGGTCGTAGAACCAAAATGCATACTGTGTCGCGGCCTCGGCGAACTTGGCGAGCGAGCCCGTAAGATATGTCGTGTAAACGCGCAGGCCTGCAACACGCGTGACGGTAACTGTTTGGATTCCCATCGCCGCAGCGGGTAAGGCGATGAGAGCGTAAAAATTGGAGGCCTGCTTCAATTCTCCATTTACGGAGTAGCGCATGCCGAACCACATGAACGCGGCGAGTAACGCCAGCTCAGTGAAGAGTGCGATGGAGAATGAGGAATGCCAGCCATGCCGCCGCGCGGCAGCGGTTGTTCCCGCGCTGAAGAGCAGTCCCAAGACAAAAGGTACGATCGGCCATGCATGCCGAGAGGCTTGCTCCCAATCGCCGCCGAATAAATTGACTCCCGCGGCGGCCGTGTTCCCGGTCATATGGGCCGCGTAGACGTGAAGAAGCGCAAGCCAACCTACAGCGTCGATCAGACCTGCGGCCCAACTCATCGCCGCCGTAAGGCAAGCCTTTATGCCTGCTCTAAGCGGCTTCCGTATCTTCCTGGCAAACGGCATCTGACGAGCTACCGCTCATTGCGCCGGCATGAATCGTGTCTTTTTCTCTCCTTTGGACAATAACAAAAGACCGCCTGTGACCAGCAGACCCGCTCCAACGGCTGCAGTGAGAGTGGGATACGAAGGCGTTTCCTGCATCCATCCGGTCTCGACGTAATGCTTTTTGCGAGGTGACGGCGCCTGATGCCTCGCCATTTGGAGTACCTCTGCCAGGTGCAAGGCATGCCGTGGCGTCGCGTGCAAGATCTGCTCGCGGCAACTGAATCCGTCGGTGATGACGAGCGTGTCTCGACCAGCGCTTCGGACGCGCGGCAATAGGACGCGTTCGCCTATCTTCATCGAAATATCGTAATGATTCTCTTCGTATCCGAACGAGCCGGCGAGCCCACAACAGCCTGAATCGAGCAGTTCGGCTTCCAGCCCCATGCGAGAGAAGATGGCTTGCTCATTCGCTGTCCCGAACAAAGCTTTCTGATGGCAGTGGGCATGCAGCAGCGCGGTACGTTTTAATGTCGGAGGAGCGTAGTTTATGCGATTGAGAAACTCTCCAAACGTGAGCGTTTGATGCCGTAACCGTTGCGCGTCTTCGTCGGATGGAAACAGATTCGTCAACTCGTCACGGAATACGGACGCACAACTGGGCTCGAGGACAACCATCGGCGTGCCGGCAATAATCTGTGGACGCAGGACCTCCAGAATTTCGCGAAGCTGGTGCTTCGCCTGATCGAGTAAACCGTAGTCGAACAGAGGACGGCCGCAGCAGAGAGGGCGTAACGGCACCTGAACGCGATAGCCCGCAGATTCCAACACTTCGACTGCAGCCTGAGCGGTGTGCGGAAAGAAATGATTGTTGAAGGTATCGGCCCATAGTGTAACAACTGGCCGCGTATCGGTTCCCCGACTCGTTTCGGCTGCACGCCTCTCAAACCAAGTCTTGAATGTAGGGTTGGCGAATGAGGGCAGTTTACGGCGTTGCGTGACACCCGCCATAGCCTTTGCCAGATTCGAGAGTCCGGGGGTCTGCGCGACCAAATTCGCAATGTCCGGAGCGCGTGAAGCGAGGTTCGCCCATTGGAAGATCTGCCCCATCGCATGAGCGCTTGCAGGGCGAAGCCGGCCCTCATAATAGTGATGAAGAAATTCGGCCTTGTACGTGGCGACATCGACGTTCACTGGGCAATCGCCTTTGCAACCCTTGCAAGCAAGGCACAGGTCGAGAGCGTCCTTTATGTGTTCGTCGCGCCAGCCGTCCTGGATGACTTCGCCCCGCAGCATCTCGAATAACATGCGAGTTCGGCCACGCGTGCTATGCATTTCTTCACGCGTGGCATGAAAGCTGGGACACATCGTCCCGCCGTTCATACCGCGGCATTTGCCCACTCCGAAACACCGTTCGGTAGCCTGCGCCAAGCTGCCGTGGTCCCCAGGAAACTGGAATACGGTCAGGACCGGCTTCGGCCGATAGTCGGGCCCTTCACGCAAGTTGCTGTCCAGAGGATACGGATCCACCACCTTACCCGGATTCATGCGCCACTCGGGATCCCAAGCCGATTTGAATTCGCGAAACGCCTGGATGATCTCGGGGCCGAACATGATGGGAAGCAACTCCGCTCGAGCCTGACCGTCGCCATGTTCGCCCGAAAGAGATCCTCCGTGGCGAACGACAGTATGGGCCGCTTCCGTCATGAACGCGCGGAAGTTCTTTACGCCTTCGGCAGTTTTAGGATTGAAGCTGATCCGGGTATGGATACAGCCGTCACCAAAATGTCCGAAGAGTGTACAAACATACCCGTGCTTGTCAAGAAGTCTATAGAAATCGCGCAGGTAATCGCCAACCTTCTCGGGAGGAACCGCGGCGTCTTCCCAACTGGGCCGGGAGTCTTCTTCGCCCGGCACTCGGCTGGCGCCCACTCCTGATTCGCGGATCTTTATGACTTGCTGGTAATCGGCAGGCCTGTCAAGCAAATGGATTCCGAGCTGATCATGATCTGCATCTCGAATTTTCCTGATGGCAGATCTCGCCTTTCGCGCAGCCTCATCTTGCGTATCACCGCCGAATTCGACTAGCAACCACGTGTCGCCTTGGGGTAGTAGATGCACTCCTTCGGGCGAGTTGCCTTTGCGAATTTCGTTTTCAATCAGGTGCTTCTGAAATCCTTCCAACGCGATCGGATTCACCAGGCGCCGGATGGGAGCGGCGTGATCTCCTGCTACGAAAACATTGGGATAACCGATCACGATCCAGGCCCGGTGCGGCGGACTGGGGAGCAGACGCATCTTAGCCCGCAATACAAGAACGCAAGTGCTCTCGGTTCCGACCAGCGCCTTGGCTACGTTGAAGCCGCGCTCGGGCAGAAGTTCGTCGAGATTGTATCCTGAAACGCGCCGGGGAATATCGGGATAACGCTCTCGAATGTGGGCGGCATAGCGATCACGAATGCTCTTGAGCTTTGCGTAGATCTCTCCCTTTCGTCCGCCCTTCTTAATAACGGCGCTCAGGTCGGACTCGCTGGTGGGACCGACATGCATTCGGAGCCCATCGTATGTCAGAATCTCCAACTCTTCCGTATTCTCGACAGTTTTTCCGCCCATGACCGTATGGGCGCCACAGGAGTTATTCCCGATCATCCCGCCAAGCGTGCAATACTCGTGCGTTGCGGGATCGGGGGCGAGGGTCAAGTGATACTTCTCGGTCGCATTCCGCAGATGGTCGTTGATAAGCCCCGGTTCAACCCACGCATATCTCTTGTGCGGATTGATCTCGACGATGTTGTTGAGGTATTTGGAAAAATCTATAACGACAGCCACGTTGCAGCATTGGCCGGCGAGACTAGTGCCGCAGCCTCTGGCGAGTATCGGAATTTTCCGTTCATGACAAACCGCAACAGTATGTACAACATCTTCGATCGATCTGGGAACCACTACACCGATTGGCACCTGCCGATACATGGATAGATCGGATGCGTACAGCGCCTTCGAACCAGGATCAAAGCGTACTTCCGCGCGTGTACGCCGAGTAAGAACGGAAGCCAGTTCGTCCGCCTCTTTCGCAGAAAGTACGGTTTGCGGCGGAAGCATAGCTAATCCTCTTTCTTCGGACCGGTGACAGCATTCTTGAGGTGACCCAAAACACCGTAGTCGCTCGCCGGGAACAATGCTTCATCCATAGCTTGGCGGCCAATCGTGAGCGATATCCTCGATCGATCACGTTCTCCGCGCGCGAGAGCCGCCGCCAAATGCTTCATCTCTGCTTTGGTCGCTTTGGGCGGCATCGGCGGCTCTAAAGGATCTGTTACGCACTCGATGACGACCGGCCCATCCATCGCGAGCGCCGCCTCGAGTTGTTGGTGACATTTTTTCGGTTCTTCAATGTGAACGCCGCGAATACCGCATCCTTCGGCCACTTTGACAAAATCGATTGGATAGAGATCGACGCCGTACTCCGGGTTGCCCAAATAGATCATCTGCTCCCACTTGATGAGGCCCAGCGTATTGTTTTTTAGAACGATAATTTTGACCGGCAGCTTGTATTGAGCAAGCGTCGCCAGATCACCCATCGCCATACTCAGCGAGCCATCGCCGGTGAAGCTGACAACCTGCCGGCCTGGATAGGCGATTTGAGCGCCAATTGCGTAGGGAAGCCCCGCGGCCATGCTGCAGAGTGTTCCGCTAAATGAGAACTGTTGCTGCGCTCGCAACTTCATCCGCGCTATGTGAGTCGTTACGGTGCCGGAGTCGCCGGTGATTATCGCGTCATCTTCCAGAAGTTGTCCGAGATTCCAGGCGACGACCTGGGGCTTCATGGGCTTTTCCGTCCGCCGGCCGCGTTCCTCCATCAAATCCCACCATTCATCCATCCCTTCTTGCGCCTGCTGCAGGAATGCGCGATCCTCATTGCGCGGAAGATACATCAACAACTCACGTAAAGTTGCTTGTGCATCGCCGACAAGCCCGATTTCGACGGGATAGCGCAGACCGATGCGCTCCGGCTTATCGTCGATTTGTATTCCAACCGCCTGACCGGGCTTTGGAAGAAATTCGATGTAGGGGAAGGAACTTCCGATAATGAGCAACGCGTCGCAATTCTCGAATACGTCGGAAGAAGGGCGTGTTCCGACGACCCCAGTTCCGCCCGTTGTGTAAGCGCTGTCGTCGGGAAGAACGTCCTTTCCAAGCAAGGCTTTCACGACCGGCGCAGATAAGCGCTCTGCGGTTTGAATTACTTCTTCCCGTGCTCCGCGCGCGCCGGCGCCGACGAGAATGGCTATTTTCTTTTTGCCCTGCAGTAGATGGGCGGCTTTCTCGAGCTGCGAGCGCTCCGGAATGCGCCTGGGGACTGTGAATGCCTCAGACGTGTGTCCCTTCACATTGCGCATATAGCGTTTTTCCTGCGACATGTCTGCGACCTGGTAATCGATCGGAAGCGCAAGATGTGAAACGCCCCTGGTGCTGAGAGCGGCACGGCATGCGTAATCGACAATATTCTTGGCGTGTGCCGGCCCCATCAGTCGTTGGTTATAAACAGCCAAATCCTGGTAAAAGTAATCCTGATTCAGGTCTTGCAGATAATTCGTTCCGATCAGGTCGTGATAGGTCATGCCGGTGATCGCAAGCACAGGCGCCTGATCGATTTTCGCGTCGTAGAGGCCATTCATCAGGTGAATCGCTCCGGGACCCGTTGTCGCGAAGCACACACCGAGTTTGCCTGTGAATTTTGCGTATCCGCTGGCAGCCATGGCAGCAGTCTCTTCATGACGTACGTGGACGTAGCGGATCTTCTGCCGATGCGTGCGGAGGGCCTCTACAAATCCGTTAATTCCATCCCCTGGCAGGCCAAAGATTACCTCTACGCCCCAATCCAGAAGAGTTTCGACCAAAACATCAGAAGCAGTCATCCCGATACCGAATCAGCCTTCCCGATAGACAAGTTTTGAGTTAGAGGGCTAATAGCCGTTTTCAATCGATCGTGCGAAGATCCAATGGCTTCTGTGCTGAGGACGCGAGTGTTTTCACTTCTGTTTCGTGATTGACATAGATAGAAAGACTTCGAGGGAACGCCTTTCGAAAAGTTCAAATAAACACGCGTTACGGCAACTGTTTTGCGTTATTCAAGGAGGCTGATACAGCGGGAGAGGTGCGCACAAGGGTGGTCGATCTGGGCAAGACGTTTTTTACGCCCTCGTAGAAATTACACGGCATTGCAACAGACACCGCGTTCGCACCGATTTCGATCCTCTGGCCAAAGATGCCAACAACTGTTGGCCACCATGCAGGCCGTGGGGCTAAGCCGAATGTTGGTAGTTTCCCTTGATGCGCTCTTCCAAGATTCGGGTATATTGGCGGCGCTACTGCGCCGTACACTGCTGCGCTGCAGGAGAAATAGATATGACGGATGATGGAAACACTTACGCATCGAAAGAGGAAGTCACCGAGCTGCGCGAGCAGATACGTGGCCTGCGGGAACGTCAGGAGCAAGACAAACAGCCTGACAGCGCTAACGGCAATAAGGAAGAGAAAGCCGCGGACCAGGGCGAGAAGGAAACGGACGAAGAAAAACAGGAGCCAGAGAAAAAACCTCATCCAGTCCGGAAAATAGCTCTCATCGCGATTGCTGTACTGGTGCTGGGAGGCGGTGCTCTATTCTGGCTGAGTTCACGACATTACGAAAGCACCGACGATGCATTCGTCGATGGCCATACCAGCGGAATCGCAGCACGGATTCCCGGCACTGTCACGAGCGTATATGTCGAGGAAAACGAATTCGTGAAAGCGGGCCAGGTGCTGGTAGATCTCGACCCGCGCGATTACGAATCCACTTTGGAGCAGGCGCAGGCCCAATTATCACAGGCGCATGCACAGACTCAAGCCGAGCGGCCGAATGTCCTTCTGACCGAAGTTACGAATCGGACCAATATTGCGACGACTGCCGCGGACGTAACTAGCGCCGAAGCGGGAGTAACTGCGGCTGAACAGGAGTATCAGGCTGCGCTTGCGAAGGTGAACGAATCGGCAGCAAACAGTTCCAAGGCCCAAACGGACGTTGCACGATTCAAGCCGCTGGTGGACAAGGACGAAGTAGCGCGCGAGCAGTTTGATCAAATTGTGGCCACTGCGAAATCCTTCGCTGCTACGCTCGCTGCGAACCAGACGAGTGCTACTGCCGCCCAGAAGCAATTGGACCAACGTCGCGCACAACTGATGCAGGCCCAAAAGCGAGCGGAAGAAGTGCTCGATAACGCTCCACCACAATTAGCTGCTCGCCAAGCGACTGTGCTCACTCGCCGAGCCGGAACAGAAACAGCGCGTGCAGAGCTCAATCAGGCGATTTTGAATCTGTCGTATTGCAAGATCGTTGCACCCGTAAATGGCATTGTGGCCAAGCGGATTGCTGAACCTGGCCAGCACCTGGCGCCCGGACAGCAGGTTTTCTTAATCACCCAGCTCGACAATTTGTGGGTCACGGCAAATTAAAGAGAGACGCAATTGAGGCGCATGCACTCGGGGCAAAGAGTGCGGATACACGTGGATGCGCTGAGCGCCGATTTCGACGGCTATCTCGAAAGCATGCCCGCCGCATCCGGCGCGGTGACCAGCCTGCTGCCTCCAGAAAACGCAATGGGTAACTTCGTGAAAATTGTCCAGCAGCTGCCGGTGCGCATCCGCTTCAAGAAAAATCAGAACGGCCTCGACCGGCTGCGCCCGGCATGTCGGTCGAGCCGAAGATGAGGGTCGGCTAACGCATGCCCACCGAAATAGAAGCGCAAGGCCGGCATCCGGGACATAGCCCCTGGGCCGTGGCATTGGCCGTGACCGTTGCCACATTCATGGAGGTAATGGATATCTCCATCGCGAATGTAGCGCTGCCGCACATTGCAGGCGGATTGTCCGCGGGCGTAGACGAGTCCACCTGGATACTCACGAGCTACTTGGTTTCGAATGCGATCATCTTGCCGATCTCCGCCTGGCTAAAGATTGGTTTCATGCACGAATCAATCGCCCAATGTTGTTGGGCGGCACACTGTTATGGTTATTCGACGATTCTTGACTCACGGAACGGATGTTGGGAATCGGCGGTCGTCCGGCTGCGGCTCGGCTTATGCTTTTGGCCAAATTGGCGCTAGTCTCCTTGGGAGGAAACACCGTATATAAGATCTGCAGATTGATGCCCGCGTTCGCCCGCGCCCAGGAGATCCAATTTCTGTCCATATTGCCGTAGAGGCAATCGAAGAACCAGAGCTCCTTCAAGTTAGTTAGCTTGCTGCTACGGTTGTTTACGATTGTCCACATAGGGAAGCCGCCGCCCGAGTGCGCAGCGATCACGAGGTTACCCAGCGTGGCAGGAGTAACGCGCTTGCCAGTGGGTCCAAAGCCATTCCACTCCTGATCGCGATCTACAAGACACTTGCCGGCAGCTTGTTCATTAGTCTGTTCCGCGGCTGCGAGCAGGACTCCGTCAAGGAAGCTGTCAAAGTTCGTTTAATTGCCAATCCAGCTGCCAACATCGGGAACGCTCTCCAGGTTGGGCATTACTCCTGCAGCGCGGATTTCGGCGAAGCTTCTGTGATGACTCACCAGTCGTCCAGGAGAACCGAGATGAGCAAACCGCGCAAGATCCAGAAGGAACCGTCGCCGCCACCGGCCGAGCCGCGCCAGATGAGTATTGTGTTCGAGTCGAACGGCCTTCGCGGCCTGTCCGCTGCCGAGCGCACAAAGGCCCTGATGGACCTGGCCTATCTGCTTATGCTGGCGGCCGGGGTCGTGGTCGAGGAGAACGACGATGAGCGCTGAGATACTGCCCGCGGCGCTCCTGAAGCGCAAGGCCGTGGTCTATGTGCGTCAGTCCACGCAAACACAGGTGCAAACGAACCTGGAGAGTCAGCGTCGGCAGTACGATCTGGTTGAAGTGGCGCGGCGGCATGGCTTCGTCGACATTGAAGTAATTGACGATGATCTTGGGCGTTCTGCGAGTGGCTCTGTGGACAGACCGGGCTTCGAGCGGCTCGTCGCTTCCGTTTGCGCTGGAGATGTCGGCGCAGTGCTGTGCTTCGATGCGTCGCGGTTGTCGCGCAACGGTCGAGACTGGCATCATCTGCTCGAGTTGTGTGGCCTGGTCCAAGCGCGAGTGATCGACGCGGAGGGTGTGTATGACCCGTGTCGTCCGAACGATCGCCTGCTGCTCGGTATGAAGGGCAGCATCAGCGAGTTCGAACTCTTCGTGATCCGTTCGCGCATGCTCGATGCCAAACACGGCAAGGCCCAGCGCGGTGAACTGCGTATGAGCGTGCCGATCGGCTACATCTGGCATCGCGAGATCGGTCTGGGTTTCGACCCGGACCTGCGTGTGCAAGAAGCAGTCCGCGTGATCTTTGCGCGCTTCCGTCAGCACGGTAGCGCACGCCAAGTATTGTTGTCGTTGGCCGCTGAACAGATGCACTTTCCACGCCCCTCCGATGGCAAGAAGTTGGTGAGAGTTGAGTGGACGCCGATCTGCTATCGCAGCGTCATCTCGATCTTGAAGAACCCGTTCTACGCCGGTGCCTATGCCTACGGCAAGAGCCAGAAGGACACAGTGCTGATCGAGGGGCGTGCACGTACGACGTATAAGCACCGCAAGCCTATTGACCAGTGGGAGGTTATCATCAAGAACACCACGAAGACTGCATCGAGTGGAGCGAGTTCGAACGCAATCAAAAGTTACTCGCGGCGAACGCCTACGGGAAGGCCGACGGAATCAAATCCGGACGCGGTGGTCGCTCCTTGTTACCTGGACTTCTGCTGTGCGGACGCTGTGGCCGTCGACTCAAGGTGGTCTACTCAGGTCGGGCTCCCGGTCAGCCGGTGTACCGTTGCGAGCTTCCCAACCAGCTGTTCGGTCGCCCACGATGTATTATCTTCGGAGCAAAGCGCGTAGATGCTGCCGTTGCACGCGAGTTGCTGCGTGCTGTGGAGCCGATGGCTATTGAGGCGGCACTTGAAGCCGAGCGCAGGCATATGGACCTACAAGGCGAGCGACGACGCATCGTAGAGTTGGAACTGCAGCAGGCCCACTACGAGGCCTCGCTTGCAGAACGCCGCTACGCCGCCTGCGATCCTGGTAATCGGCTTATCGCTGCACAGCTTAAAAAAACTGGGAAGCAGCACTGCAGCGTGTACAAGGCTGTGAGGTGCGATTGGCCGCACTTGAGACGCCAAGTTCCACCACACCAACACCCAACTTTGTCGGGCTCGCAGACGACCTCGAGGCGGCCTGGAATGCGCCAGGGGTGATCATGCGATCGCGCCAACAACTTCTTCGCGCTGATCGCTGAGATCATCGCCGATTACGACCATAGCTTGCGAGAGATCGTCCTCAAGATCCACTGGCGCGGCGGCCAGCATTCTGAACTCCGAGTTCCTAAGCCTAAATCCGGAGAACATGGCTGCCGAACTATCGAGGAAGCCGTTGCCGTGATCGGCACCATGGCAACGCGATGGTCGGACGAGGACATCGCTGCCACGTTGAACCGCATGGGATTGCCTACCGGCCAGGGTAAAACGTGGACTGCAAACCGAGTCAGCTCTTTACGTCGCGTACGAGGAATAAAACGCGTATCGATCGGCCGAGAAGAATGGAGAGTGGCTCACCATGTCGGAAGCCGCCGTGAAACTCGGCGTCTCAAATCATCAGATCCGTCGGCTCATTAAAACAAGGCATCCTCGCCGCCGATCAGGTCGTTCCCGATGCTCCGTATCAAATCCTAGCGAACGATCTGCTCGATGAGCGCGTCACTACCGCGATCGCACGAAAAGGCCGTCCGTATCGGCCGAATTCCGAGAAGCAAACCTCCATGTTTTCAAAGACTTGAAAATGAGGTGCACAATGAACTCCCTTTTGCGACGAGCCGCCAAGCGTACTTCGTATTGCGCTTGTTCCAGTTCCAGGGAGAGCGCACGATGACGCTGTCGTTGTTGCTCAGCAACACGTGCCGCAACCTCTAAAGCTGCTTCTATGGCGTGCCTTCCACGGCCTTCAAGATCTCAGTGGCAATCGCACGGTCTGGCCGCAAGCCGCCGAACGAGATCCACCAGTCCCCACCGTGATTAATGTGTGCGCCGCGGCAATGATAGCGTGGCACCTCACCGTGTGAGCCGCTATAGGCAACGTGGAGCATCCTGCCGCACCGTCGGCAACGCAATAATCCCGCTAACAAGCTCCGCCCGCCGCGGCCTGCCTTTGGTTCCCTGCGTGATTTCATATGCGCGTTATCGGTGAGCATCACTTGGTTCCGTTCGAACTGCTCCCAAGCAATGTAACCGGAATGGTGGTTGCGAATCAAGACCATCCAGGTATCGACCGGTTTGAAGTGTCCATCGCTTTTTCTCGCTCGACCGTCGATTACTTTAATTCGTGATTCTGTTTTGCCGAATGCATAAGCGCCGGCATACATCGGATTTCGCACCATGTGCCAGATCGTGTTGTATACCGGTAGCTTCCAAACGATAGTGTTTCCAGGCGCCTCCGCTACAAGTGAATCACTTGCCCGGGAGAAGATTGCCGAATGTAAACTATGGCCCGCGCTTCAAATGATCCGGTGATACTTTTGGGTTCATCGCCGATCTCCTTCATCGCACTGAGTGGGCTCGACGATTGCCGCCTTCAACAGTAGGTCGGCAAGGGTGATGGCGAGTTCCCGCTGCTTGTCTTCTGGCAGTAGCATCGGTTCGCTTTTACAAAACTGCAGGTTCATCTGCATCATCGACGGAGGTTCATTGGGTGTCATTCGTGCGCTCCTTTAGCACCGGTTGCAGTGATGCTTTATCGCTTTTTGCGCTCGAACGCAATCGGTCAAGCAATGTGTGCAGCTCGGCGAGCGCTGCGGCGGAAACTAGTGGTGTGCCACGGCGACTTCGGAAGCTTTTGCTGCATCGGCGAACCACGATGGGAATCCGCCGATAGTTCCATCCGGTAACTCGAAGAAAATGTAATCTCCATGAGGAAACTTCACCCTTCTCTGAACGACGAGACTCTGTCCATACAGGGGATGAAACTGATAGTGAACCTTGATGATCTCGGTCCATGGGCATTATGTTTCTGACTCGCCCGGGACCGGCAAGACGCATCTGGCGACCGGGTTATGTGTAGCCGCTTGCCGGCAGCGACGACGTGCGCGCTTCACCACCGCCACGGCTCTGGTAAACGATCTGGTGGAAGCCAAACACGGCAATCAGCTGAGTCGCGCGCTGGGCCGCTGGTCGCGTTACGAACTGATTGTGATCGACAAGCTTGGCTACGTCCCGCTGGCAGAAGTGGGCGCCGAGTTGCTGTTTCAGGTCATTGCGGATCGCGCCGAGAAGGCAGCCGTGATTGTCACGACCAATCTGCCATTTTCCGAATGGCCGCAAGTGTTCCCCAGCGCGCGTTTGTGCAAAGCCATGCTGGGCCGCCTGACGGACCGGGCACACATATTGGAAACCGGGACTGAATCCTTTCGTTTCCGGCGGACGATTGCTTCCAGGCAGAAGAACACTGGTCGGGGCCGGCCGACCGCCGAAGTTTTGGAAGAGCGAGCTTCAGCTTCGCCCTAAACGCGCCGTGTTGTGGGCGACGCAAAGCTACGCTCCAGCCCGCCCTTCCAAAACCAGATAAGGAACGAATGTTATTAGCTTTGGGGTGGGGCCAAATGTAGCGATCAAAGTGGGGCCAAATCAAGTTGACAAACGCACACACCCCCAGTACAGGATCTTGAGCCTATCTTTTCTTCTATTGGCGAACAGGTAAACATGTCCGGCGAATGCGTCCAACTGCAGATGGTCACCCAGCAGCGCGTGCAGCCCATCGAAGCTCCGCCGCATGTCACACCGGTTCAGGCACAGATACACCCGCACGCTGGCCGGCAGGCGTTCTGTGCGGAGCGCAGTGGATCATCGCCGCACTGAATCCAGCACCAGGCGCAGCGTCGTCGCGTTCACGCCATTGCCGATTCGCAAGCGCTCACCCGTGCTCAGCACCAGCTCGATTGCTGGTGCCTCGTCTCTGGTTGCCCGTTCGGTCTCCAGCAGCGCGAATCGCACCGCCCGTCTTCTCGTAGCCGTTTTCGCCAATAGTAAAACGAAGGCTCTGTGATCCCGCGCGCGCGGCAGAACGGCCGGACCAGTTGCCCGCTCGTCTGCTGCTCGGCTCTCAGCTTGCTCCAACGCTCCCGCCTAGTTTCCGACACCTCTCAAATATCGGGCTTCCTTACCGCCAACGGAAGAGCGGTTTACAAGACGATTACAATACCTGCGAAAACAGTGCCTCGAAGCCACTGAACATATTTCCGTGAAGATTGAGAACGACATTCACGCCGCCAGCACGCAGACCGGGAGTGAACAAGATTCGGCCGCTGTGGGATGATGAGCCCCTTCGCTCAGAATCTGAACGCTGCCTTGATCCGTAGTTTGTAGGTTGGTCACGCTGAACGTAAGAAATCTCTGGTAACCTCCTTGCAAGGCATCAGCCAATCGAAAATTGAACTGTTCCAATTGGAATTCGTCGACTAAAGGGCCAAAGCTTTAGCGAAATCTAATTGCCCAACTGAGCTCTGATACTCGGCAGATCTCAATCATTGGATAGGGAGAAGAGAAGAGATAGAATAAGCCCGCGCTTTTGAGAGCAAGGCAAGCATCTCGCCCTGCGAGGGCGGAGACCTGAACCTAAGCCGCTTGGACAAGAGCCGATTAACCCTGGTGATATAACGGGAATTCCGCCGGTTGGGAGTCATTCGGATTACATGCCTCGAACAATGTGGATGTCTCGGTGGTAAACGACAATTCTACGTTCTGTTACGGCTCGGGTTACATCGCCGGTAGCGATTCGATACCGGCGTCCCTCGCATCGAAGGATAATCGACCTGCACCAAAGGGGCCGAATGGCCAGGAGACGAAGTCCAAGCCAGGAGGCTTCTCCGACGAAAAAATAAAGCAGGATCTTTCTGCTCTACGGAATGACAAGCCTGCTGAGAAGATGCCGGCCGGGGTGATCTCTCCCGTTGAGAGATTATTAGCGCAGAACGAGCGGAACCATCCAGTGGCGGGGGTTATGCGTCGGCGAGGTAATGTTCCGGATTCCACATCCACGAACTTGGTTCTGCACAACCAGCAAAGACCAAGAGTTCAGCCTGCGGCTGTGGAAAAGCCGTAACTACTGCCCATACCGGGACTCTCGATCTTACAGTGCCGCGCGGAAAACCTCTTCAAAGTAGAAGTAATCGCGAGAAGGCTCCGGGCTATCAGTCAGTTGACGTCGAAAGACCACACGAACGCGAGCTTGATGGCTCCCGCGATTCCTGGCGTATTCGCGATAACGGCCAGTTCGGTTCGTATCCGTCGTACGACGACTGCAGTGATGACTCGAAGCCGTGAACTTTCGGACGTGAGCAATCGCCCAATGTGCCTGGTACACCCAAAAACTCATCAACTCCAATAATTCCGGTCCAGATTCCTGCATTGGACGGCTTCCGCGAGATGCTTCGATAGAACCGCCGGGGCTTCGTCCAGATCCGCAATCGTCCGGGCCACACGCAGGATGCGGTCGTGAGCGCGAGCCGAAAGATTCATACGGCGCACCGCCATCTCCAGCGTGCGTTCGGCAGTATCGTCCAGCGCGCACAGGATTCTCAACTGTTTGGGCGGGATCTGCGAGTTGTAGAAGCCGCGGGCGCGTTGTACGGCCCGGGCTTGCTCCACTCGTTCGCGAATAGAACCCGAAGTCTCGCCTTCCGCTTTGTTTCGGAGATCCTTGTAAGGCACTGCCGGCACCTCAATATGCAGATCGATGCGATCGAGCAATGGTCCGCTCACCTTCGCCAGGTACCGCTGAATGATGCCGGGCGTGCAGCGGCATTCGCGAGTAGTATCGCCATAAAATCCGCATGGGCACGGATTCATCGCCGCGACCATCAAAATACGCGCCGGGAAGGTCAATGTGCCATTGCTCCGCGCCAGTGTCACCGACCCCTCCTCTAGGGGTTGCCGTAACTGTTCCAGGACGCCCCGCGGAAACTCAGGCAGCTCGTCGAGGAACAGCACTCCCTGGTGCGCCAGGCTAACTTCTCCCGGCCTGGGCGTGCCGCTTCCGCCACCGATCAAACCGGCATCCGAAATAGTGTGATGAGGAGACCGAAACGGACGCTGGCGCAGCAGGCCGATCCCGGCGGGCAGCAGCCCGGCCACGCTGTGAACCTGCGTGGCTTCCAGCGATTCGGAGAACGTCAATTCCGGCAGAATGCCCGCAAAACGCTTCGCCAGCATCGTCTTACCCGATCCCGGAGGGCCTATCATCAGCACGTTATGATTTCCTGCCGCCGCGACTTCCAGAGCGCGGCGCGCCATTGTCTGCCCACGAACGTCGCTGAAATCCGGCGCGTCCGAAGAGACGGTTTCCGTCGGTCTAAGCGAAGCCTCAGTTGGGGCCACCGTCTCTGGCTGGTTCAAAAACTGCACGACTTGGGCCAAGTGCCGCAGGCCGAACACCTGAACTCCTTCGGCCACTGCCGCCTCCGCAGCATTTTCACTCGGAACCAGGAGATTGCGGATGCCCTTGCGCGCCGCACATACCGCAATGGACAGAGCGCCCCGAACCGGCCGCAAGCTGCCGTCCAGCGACAGCTCGCCCACAATCAAATAGTCGTTAGAGGGCCGCACCGTTCCCATCGCGCCGAGGATCGCGGTAGCCATTGGCAAGTCAAATCCCGCCCCTTCCTTGCGGATATTGGCCGGTGCCAGATTGATCGTAACCGATTTGCTCGGGTACCCGAACCCCGAGTTCAGAAGCGCCGATTTGATGCGCTCCCTGCTCTCCTTCACCGCTGCGTCCGGCATGCCCACCGTCACAAAATCGCGGTTCGAGCCCGCCGGGTACATATCCACCTCAACATCGACGATATGAGCTTCGATACCCTGGATGGCGGCGCTAAGCGTCCGAAAGAGAGCCACGAGAACTAGTGTGCGTCCCGGTGCGAGGCTCTCGGAAAGAACGAGGGCTATTTTGCTTCGGCCGCTTCGGCATAAGACGGGTACGTTGGTCCGGAGGCTATATCGAACCGGGAATGTCACTTGCATTTAGGGCAGCTAAATCATCCCAGTTTGGATTCGGCAGCGATGCAAGTCTATGCGCCTGCCTGATTTGACTCAGCTCGAAGATATTTCGCACGCCACGTGCATTGCCAAACCCTGATCATTTCTCGATAAAGCCTCAACAAACAGAATGCCGTCCATCGCCCGTGTGACGACCTCCTGCGTCTTCAATGCAGTTTGGCCCAGGTACCCCTACGAGACCAGATCTATCAACCTCAACCAGATGTCGCTTGCTGAGGAGGCCCAGTAACTGATATATGCGGCCTAGGCGTGTCCTGCTTATCCGGTTGTTTCAGCAAGCCCCAATAGGTAGTGGTCAGCCCACGGCGGCCGGTTCGCCCAAGTCGGCTGCACCCCTTATCTCCTCATATTTAGCGGGCTTACGCCAAGTTCCGAGTCCGAGCAGCGTCTGGAACCCCGCCATCGGCGTCTTTCGCCGATTGTGACGAAATACGAATTCATTCAGGTAAGCCCGAAGTTGATCACGGCTGACACCGTGAAAAGTGCCGAGCAGTCACTGCTGGAGATTGCCTATGGCCCGATCCGCCATCGGCACCACGGACTTTGCGCCCTTTCGCAGGTTAGTTCGCAACGGCTGGCCGCGAGGCACATGCCGGAAACCGGCCTCTTTCAGTCCAGTGAAGCTCTTCAGTCCGTCGGTGTACACGGTAGACCTGGCGCCACGTTGTCCTTCAGGAAAGCCAGCAGGGTCTCACTTCTGAAGTCCGGAATCACAGCCATGCGTGCGCGCCCAGTGGTGTTTCTCCCCGCTTCTCCTCGGCCACCAGAACGAGCGCCGCTTTCCGCCCCTGGAGCTGGCGGCTTCCCCGCAAGCCGGCCTGGGTGCCTCCCGCCCAGGTTTCGTTCACTTCCACGTCGCCCCGCAGTGGGTCCCGTTTGAGATTGATCATGGCCCGCCGGAAGTTGTGCAGCATCATCCAAGCTGTCTCGTAGCGGGCAACGCCAGTTGGCGCTGCAGAAGCAAGGCAGAGAGCCCGCGCTTATCGGTTGTCATCAGGTACGCGGCCCAAAACCAAACCGTCAGTGGCGTTTTCGTATTGTGCAGAATCGTCCCGGCAGTCAGAGACACCTGGTACCGACAGCCTGCACACTGCCATCGCCTGAGGTTCGCCAATTCATAAGCGTGCCGATTCCCACATTTTGGACACGCAAACTCATCTGGCCAGCGACACGCGGCCAGATACTGTCGGCATGCCTCTTCGATGGCAAACTTTGATTGAAACTCCCGCAGCGTCTCGTCTTACCCGTTCCCGAATTGCCAGCGAACACCAAGTGGCGTGAAATACCCGAGACATGCATCCCGTTCGCTGCGCGAAGTCGCTGAACCCGCATCAGATTAGTAAGGGAGTGCACTCTCGCTTCACCCCTATAAGCCCGATCAGGTTGTCTAGATCGGAAGGGGCGGACTTTAGGACAAGCGTTTCATTCGCTTCCACAATTTCGGGCGTAGAGTTCTGGGCTTGGTTGTTTGCGCGTGACGGCGCGATGTGACTGTCCTGAGACTATCTTCGAACGGGTTCGATGTGCGCGAACACACCATCGAGTTTCTTCGGAGAAGCCGCGAGCGCGGTCAAAACACCGTCGATTGTCGCTGCCTCAGCAGGAGTAATTGGACCATCGCTCTCCGCGACGATATCAAGCAAGCGCCTGAATACAGTAAGTGTTTCCTAGAACAGGTTTGATCCCCTAGTGCGATCAAATTCAGCCGCGGCCGCCATCATCCAACAAATTGGGGATGGGGATTCTCTTGGATGAAAGGAACGATTTGACTGGTGAGGTCGCCTGCAAGCCGCGCTCCCCCAGATGATCTGCCATCGCGTGTGATGAGAGCGTACGCCTCCGCCTCGATAGGGTCAACGTATATCTTCCCCGCGATCAAGACGTGCCACAGCGATAGCTCCAGTACGAATTGTAATTCTTCTCTGAAGCTGGCGAAGCACCTCGAATTGGCCCTGGGAATATGCCCGAAACTCAACTCGCAGATTCTGTGTCAACTCCGGTTGAAAATTCCCCAGCCGTGGGGCAGGTGGTGGTTTACAGTTCCGCTGGTAGAGGGAACATAGAATGCAGCCGGTGAAGGGGAGGCAGGCACTGCAGGAGTGCAACCTGCCGAGGAATAGCTGGCTGCAAACTCATCAAGGCGATGAGACTCCGGGGGGAGCCGAAAGGGGGCGTCGCCCCGAATCGTAAAAGCTGAACATCGGATTGATAGATTTGCCCATGCCTCAAAAACTCACGCCGAATGGCTACGTTTGCTGCGATTGTTCGGAGCGGCAGCAATCGGTTCTGCGGGCTGCGCTTCCGGCGTAGGAAGCAGTCCGGCTTTACGTCGCTGTTTGAGCCGATAACTTTCTCCGCGGATGTTCACCGTCGTGGAGTGATGCAGCCGGCGATCGAGGATCGCGGTCGCGATGATCGGGTCGCCGAAGATCGAACCCCACTCGCCATAGCTTTTGTTGGAAGTCAGGAGGATGCTGCCTCTTTCATAACGGGCGCTGGCTATTTTCCGATTCGTGGGATGAGAGCCGTACTCGTTTACAGCTAAGCATCCACACTGGTTGTAAAGACACCACGCCATACCATCCTGATCGATACGGCTACAGGAACGATAAAAAGCGGCTGTTTATTCCGGCGCTTGACCACCTGCACACGCCCTATCTTGAGAGACTGAAGTGCTTGGGCGTGATGCCGACCAGGTGGATTTTGTCCTATCGACGCATCTGCACGTCGATCATGTTGGATGGAACACACGATGGGTGAACAACCAATGGACGCCAACGTTTCCGAATGCCCGACACTTCATGCCGCAACGTGAGCAGAAGTATTTCGCATCGCCGGAGAATCGGAACGACCCGCGATACTGCGTCTATGAAGACAGTGTCCTGCCCTTCATTGAATCAAGACGGGCAGAGCTTGTGATAGCCGATAGCACTGAGATCATCGAGGGATTGCGCTTTCTCTCGACGCCGGGACATAGTCTCGACCACATGTCGATTGTTCTGGAATCGCGTGGTGAGAAAGCTATCTTCGGTGGCGATGTGATGCACCATCCATTACAGGTCTATTTCCCTCGCCTCAATTCCATCTATTGTGAATCGGCCCATCCGGCGCGTAGCTCGCGCCGCTTCGTGTTGGAGTATGCAGCAGAATATCAGGCAACTTATTTCAGCACGCATTTTCCAGAAAGCTCTGTAGGACGGATCAGCCGTTCCGCCAAGGCATTCAAGTGGTCCTATCTCTGAAAAAGGAAAACGCGAAAAAGATGAATCTCAGTGAAATTAGCTAATTGGATCGAACAGCCAGGGTTTACGAATCCTTCAGGCCAAGTTTCCGGATAAGTCCCGACTGACGGGCGATTCGGAAGTTGGCGCGGACTGACGGACGACGCAGACGATGGTCCGCCACTTTAGGCGTTGACAAGCTCCATCATGCCAGGGGAGTAGCGATCGCCAGCTATGGCACCTTTGGGAGCCACCTCGTCGAGCAGATTGAGCTCCTGCGCCGTCAGCTCGACGTCCACCGAACGCACATTTTCCTGTAATCGTTGGCGGCTGCTGGTGCCGGGGATGGGAATAATGTCCTCGCGTTGGGCGAGTACCCAGGCGAGAGCGAGCTGCGCGGGAGTAACTCCTTTTTCGCGAGCCAGCTCCGCGATGCGATCCGCAATGGCGAGATTCCGTTGGAACTGTTCTCCCTGGAAACGTGGATTGGTTCGACGCCAGTCGTTCGGGGCGAGATCATCGATACTGCGAAAGCGGGCGCCGAGAAAGCCACGGCCGAGCGGACTGTATGCCACGAGCGAGATTCCGAGCTCGCTCAAAGTGGGTAGCAAGTCGGCTTCGGGATCGCGCGTAAACAGAGAGTATTCGGTTTGTACAGCACTAATTGGATGCACTTGATGCGCGCGGCGGACGGTGGCGGCAGATGCCTCAGATAATCCGATGTACCGCACTTTCCCAGCCCGAACGAGATCGGCCATCGCGCCGATGGTCTCTTCAATTGGGTTTCGAGGATCCACGCGGTGCAGGTAATACAGATCGATCACGTCGACTCCGAGGCGCTGCAAGGAGAGATCGCAACAGTAGCGGGCATTTTCAGGACTACCGTCGACAGTCCGTTCTGGGGCAGATGCGGGACCGGGCACGATTCCGAATTTAGTTGCGAGAACGACGCCCTCACGCCGGCCCTGGAGAGCCTTGCCAACCTTTATCTCGGAGTCGCCATAAATGTTCGCGGTATCGAGGAAATTGACACCCAGGTCGAGCGCACGATGAACAAGCGCGATCGCATCGGCTTCGCTTTGCGCACTGCTGGTGTACACATCGTCGATGCCAATGCTCATGCAACCGAGTCCAACCGCGGAGATTTTGAGGCCACTTCGGCCGAGTAAGCGGGTTTTCATTTTCGATCCGATTCGATAGATGCGACCGGGACTAGTTCGGTCTCCACTGTTTATTGAGCATAGCCCCATGGCTGTGCGCCGTGCACATTGGGTTTTCGCGGTTCTCCCAAATGCCAAAGCCGCATTTTGGTTGTTGGAAATCCACGAACCGCAGTGGGAGTTGATATGCTTCTTAGCTGAAATTAGCGGCCCATGCGCCGCGAAGGAGAACAAATCGATGTCCAATAAACGAGAAGTACTAGTCGGCAGACGAGGTCTCCTCAAAACATCGGCCGCAATGATTGGTGGAGCAATGTTTGGAGGCGCGCTCCTCGGCCGTAAAGCCGACGCCGACCCCGAGCCAAGAGTTCAGAACGTCAATACGAATTCCAGTCCGTCAAAATTGAAAATTACAGATTTGCGGATTGCCACGGTTCGTAAGCCCGGACCAAGCCCTTGCACGATTGTCCGGATCGATACCAATCAGGGCGTCTATGGCTTGGGCGAAGTTCGAGACCTTTCCAGCCCAACTTATGCGCTCTTCCTGAAGAGCCGGATTATCGGTGAAAACCCGCTGAATATTACTTTTCTCTTTGAAAAGATCAAACAATTTGGCGGTGATTCGCGCCAGGCCGGCGGAGTAGTCTCGATCGAAGAAGCGCTTTGGGACATCGCGGGTAAAGTTTATGGTGTGCCGATTTACCAGATGTTAGGCGGAAAATTTCGCGACCGCGTACGAATCTATGCCGACACAGAAGAGTCGAAAGACATCAAAATCTACGCGCAGCGTATGAAGGCCCGCAAGGAAGAAATGGGATTGACCTGGTTGAAGATGGACCTGGGGGTCAACATGGTCTCAGATACTGCTGGCACGCTGACTGCGCCTTCCGGGCAGAGTAAATGGGAATCCTACAGCCTTCCTCATCCATTCCTGGCGAATGAAGTGACCGACAAAGGTATTGAGATGCTGGTTGCCTACGTCGCCGCAATCCGCGAGGCGGTCGGTATGGAGATCCCGCTTTCGATGGATCACCTCGGTCATTTGGGAGTCAATTCGATCATCCGATTAGGCAAAGCGTATGAGCCGTACAATCTCTCCTGGATGGAAGATGTCGTTCCGTGGCAGTACACCGAACTGTTACAGCACATAACAAACGAGAGCCCCACGCCTATACTCACGGGCGAAGATATATACCTGAAGGAAGGCTTCACGAACTTGTGCAAGAATCACGCGGTGAGCAAAATTCATCCGGATATTTCTACGTCCGGAGGCATCCTGGAGACGCATAAAATCGGCGACATGGCGATGGAATATGGGGTTCCGATGGCGATGCACTATGCGGGGCTTCCGATTGGCGCCTACGCGAGCGTACACTGCGCCGCCGCTACGGAGAATTTTCTAGCTTGCGAAAATCACTCGCTGGACGTTCCGTGGTGGCAGGACCTGGTGGAAGGCGTGGACAAACCGATCATCGACAAAGGGTTCATTGCCGTGCCCGACAAGCCCGGGCTAGGCGTAACGCTGAACGACGAGGCTGTGCGCGCGCACCTGGTTCCAGGCACGGGATTCTTCGAACCGACGCCTCAATGGGATAAGGAGCATTCGGTGGATCGACTTTGGAGCATGGCGCCGCCGCGGACGCCCCAGCAGGTAGGTTAATGAGCAACGGAGAAATTGGATGAGAAAGTTTCTTTTGACCGTCTTAGCAGCGAGTATCGCGTTCGCAGCCGCGCCAGCCTTCGCCCAAGTGAAGATGACGAGGGAACAGATGATGTTCTATACGTCGGATTGGAAGGGCGACCGTTTTCCCGATGGACGTCCGAAGGTGGCGGACGATTTGCTGAAGCGCGCTCTCGATATCTCAATCGAGGATGCCTGGGATTATCTCCGCGAAGAAGGCTACAGAAATCAGTTTGAGGGCGGCTGGCAAGCTCTTCACATTGAGAAGCCCTTCGCCGGCCGCGCACTTACCGCGCAGTACATGCCGATCCGTCCCGATATGGCTAGGGCGATCGCGGCCGAGGGCAAGGCAGAGGGGCGCGTTAGCGGGAATAATAGTTGGCCGATCAATGAACTCCAGATTGGCGACGTCTATGTGGCCGATGGCTTTGGCAAGATCATCGAAGGCACCTTGATCGGGTCTAACCTCGGAAACGGAATTGCCGCGCATACTCATACCGGATTTGTATTCGATGCCGGGATCAGAGATCAGGAAGAGAACCGTGAAATCCCGAATTTCAACGGCTTCTATCGCGGTTATGATCCCTCCGCATGGGCCCAGATGGAGTTAACAGCGATCAACGCGCCTATCCGTATCGGACGCGCTATCGTGCTACCGGGAGATCTAGTGCTGGCGAAGACGGATGGAGTTCTCTTCATACCGGCCATCCTTGCGGAGGGGGCCGTCAGTTCGGCGGAATTTACGAATCTGAAAGACGCGTTCAACTTTGAATTGAATCGTCAAGGGAAGAACGGCGCTGAATTTGAGGGCGGCTGGACGGCGGCAAAATACGCGGCGTTCTCGCAATGGATCAACGCTCATCCTGAGATGTTGAAGATGCCCCGCCCTGAATTTGACGCGCTATTGCAAAACGCGACCAAGCATCCTGACCGGTGATTATGAGCGCGAATCACTTCCGGTGGTTGCGGCTTGTAGCATGGCCTTTGCGTAACCGGTGTTATACGCGAAACCGGCATAGCCGCCTCCACCGGGATAGTACGGCTTGAATCCCGGACGCTCTCTATCTGCGTCCAGCGCTCGCGGATGTTCCGGATAGAGAGTGCGGCTATACTTCTGGCGGACGAGTTCTTTCATCACGGCGAACATGTTGATTTGCCCTTCGTCGATGAAAACCTCCGTGTATTCTTCATACGGCACCCGGACCCGGACGTTCCGGAAGTGAACGTGGTTGATGCAATCCCGCTCGCCAAAATATCTGCAGACTTCAACCGGATTGTGGCCCATCTCGCGCGTCACACCGCAATCGAAGGTAATACCGTTGGCCGGACTCTTGACAATATCGACTAAACGCTTCCATCCCTCCACAGTCCCCATGATCTGCCCGGAACCGCGGCTGATGGGCGCAGGAGGATCATTCGGGTGAAGCGCGAGACGCACGCCGGATTGTTCCGCCACGGGTATCACAGCCTTCAGGAAATAAGTCACGTTTCGCCACATCTCATCGAGCGAATGGGCGCCTTCGGACTCTAGCGGAGGAAGATTCTTGACTCTCCCGTAGTCGAACGACGTCAAGCCCGCTCCTCCTCTGCCGGTCTCCTCGTAGTAACCTTCGACAGCCCGATGCGCGTAGAAGTTGTACTCGATGACTGGTAAGCCAGCTCGGCCTGCGGCGCGAATGGAGCTGCAGATTTTATCGATCTCTTCATCCCTGCCGGGCTGCCCATAAAGCGTCTTCGGGAATCCGCTGATCATCATATTGAACAGAGTCAAGCCGCCGCTCTTCAGTTGGTCGATGTGCGATTTGATTTCGGCTTCTTCCCACGGAATGCGGGGACTGCCCATGACGACGTAGTCCACGCCCAGTTGTTTCACACGGCGCATTCCGGCTTCGTCGAGAGTTCCCGCCGCCAGACTGCCCCCGCCAATTTCCAGGCAGATTTTCGGCAGGCCATCACCTTTCTGCGCGTCTGCGGCCCGAAGGGCGAGGACCGAAGCGCCTGCCGCTTGCATCAGGGTTCTGCGAGAAATCATAAGTAATATTATCGAAGCCTTAAGCCAAACATACGGGATCGGAGTCACCTTTCATTCGTGCAAGATGCTGATACCGAGCGGGAAGCGTAGCGACCGCAGGCTGGACGAGGCAAACTCGCTTAAGTAAACGGCATTGAGCAAACGCCTCTCTCCTTGCCTTCCCGGATTGGACTGTGATAATCTCCGTGCCCAGAGCTTGTTAAACAAATCAATCAGTTCCGGGAGGCTCAGCCGCAGAGCCTTTTTCAATTCCGCGGCAGCTCCGCTTTTAGCCGCACCTCTACTCACCACGAAGCTGCGAGGCATGGCGATCCCGAAGATCAGGGACGTTTCTGTGATCACGACACAACCGGCAGGCGTTCGGCTGGTGGTCGTGAAAATTGTCACCGACCAGGATGGTCTTTACGGCTATGGGTGCGCTACCTTCACGCAACGCGCCGACTTAGTCGTCGAAGCGGTGAATCGTTATTTAAAACCGTTCCTCATCGGCAGACCTACGGACGCCATTGAAGACCTCTGGCAGGCGATGTACAACTCGTCTTACTGGCGCAACGGTCCAGTGTTGAACAACGCGATCAGCGGCGTTGACCAGGCCTTATGGGACATAAAAGGCCGCCAGGCGGGCATGCCTGTGTACGAATTGCTCGGTGGTAAATGCCGCCGCGGCGCCATGATTTACTCGCACGCATCAGGGCGGGAGATTTCCGAAACCATCGATCAGGCCCACAAAATCATGGCCCAGGGGATCAAGGTCGTTCGGTTGCAGGTCGGGGTTCCTGGCATGGCGGCCTATGGCGCGGGACAGACCGGGCGCCGCCTGTCTTCGGAGTCCGAACCGCAGGACGAGATCTTTGAGCCCGAGCCCTATGTCCGCCGTACGCTCGAACTCTTCGAAGCGGGACGCAAGAATCTGGGGCCGGAGATTGGACTGCTGCACGACGTACATGAGCGTGTCCCGCCTCGCCTCGCCGTCCAGTTCGCAAAGGATATGGAGCAGTTCCGCCTGTTCTATCTGGAGGACGCGCTCTCGCCGGAGAACATCGATTACTTCAAGCAGATTCGCGCCAATTGCACCACGCCATTGGCGATGGGAGAACTTTTCAATAATCCCCATGAATGGAACAATCTGATTCGCGAAAGCCTAATCGACTTTATTCGAGTTCATGTTAGCCAGGCGGGTGGGTTGACTCCATGCCGCAAAATGGCTGCCATTGCGGAAGCTTTCCAGGTACGAACCGCCTGGCACGGTCCAGGTGACGTTTCGCCTATTGGCCACTGCGCGAACGTCACGCTCGATCTGGTCTGCTACAACTTCGGCATCCAGGAATGGACGTTTCCGAATGAGCGTTTGCAGGAAGTGTTTGATGGCTACCCGGTCGTGAAAGACGGTTATGCCTACGCCAATGAGAAGCCGGGTTGGGGCGTTGAGATTGATGAAAAAGCCGCCGCCAAATACCCGATCGGTAGCGAAACAGGCCCCCGCAAAGCCCTGAATGGCGGCTGGGGGGTGGTGCGTCGTGCGGACGGCACCGTAATTAATCAGTGACGATCATAAGTTACTAACTCTTACTAACAGCAGTTATCAAGGAGGTTGTATGACCCCGTGGCGGATGCGCGAGTTCCTCAAAGCACCCATCGTTCTAATCATGGCGATGACCCTCGGCAGCGTTGGCTGGGCACAGTCTGGCCGTGGAAATATCTCGGGCGCCGTTCACGACAGTACCGGCGCCGCGATACCGGGCGCGAAAGTTACCGTCATCAACTCCGCTACAAACGTGGCGTACGATCTCGCCACCAACGAAACGGGAGACTATACAGCCGCCGATGTGCCTGTCGGTACGTATACGGTTCGTGTGGAGAAACAGGGCTTCAGCCAATCGGAAATCAGCGGGATAACCGTAAACTCAGCCGCCAGCGTCCGAGCGGATGTGACCATGCAACTTGGGCAGTCGCGCCAGACGATCGAGGTTCAAGCTGCTGCTCTGCAGGTGAACTCAGAAGACTCCCAAATGGCCGTGACCGTGAATCAGACCTTAGTGAACGAGCTTCCGTTGGTGGTTGCCGGAACAGTCCGGAGCCCGTTCGACCTCGCGGCACTTACGCCGGAATCAAAAAACACCGGAAGCGCGGAAGGGTTTGCATTAGGCGGCGGACAAGCGGACAGTTATCAGGCAACGCTTGACGGTGTTTCTATTGACACCTCCCGAGCGCTTCAAAAAAACTGGGTGACCTCGAACGCGCCATCTGTCGAAGCCATCACCGAGTTCACCGTTGACACCAACGGATTCAAAGCCGAGTTCGGCCATGCCGGAGGCGGCGTGATGATGTTCGTCGCCAAATCAGGCACCAATCAGCTCCACGGCTCGGCCTATGAATTTATGCGTAATACCGATTTCGATGCGAACGACTGGTTCAGCAATAGAGCGGGCAAGGCGCGCCAGATCTATAAGCAGAACGATTTCGGATTCACAGTCGGCGCTCCGGTTTATATTCCAAAGGTCTACCACGGCAGAAACAAAACCTTCTTCTTTACTTCCTACGAAGGCTTCCGGAATCGCAATGGCGCAACGAACGCAACAGCAACTGTGCCTACGCCGGAAATGTATAACGGCGATTTCAGTAAGTGGGTAGGTTCGAACGGAGCCGTAATCCCGATCTACAATCCAACAACGCAGGTCCAGACTGCCAACCGCCCCACGCGCGTGGTTTTTCCCGGAAACCAAATTCCGGCTTCAATGTTCAACGCGACGTCCGCTCAAGCTCTCAAGCTGTTTCAGACCAGCGGAGTTCTGGCGCCGAATAACGGTGCGGCGCCCGGAACTCTCGGGTATGTCAACAATAACTACATCATCAGCAGTGGAACCAACGTTCAGCCGGTGAACAAGTTTAGCGTCAAGGGCGACCATCTGTTTAACGACAAGCAACGGATCTCAGGGTATTACGGCTACGATCGTGAAGCAACTACCGCTGGTCCGGAGGGGCCGGCCACGCTTCCAGGCCTCTACTCGAATTACAACGATGTGCACCAGAGCTCAGACGTGCTGCGGTTCAGTTGGGATTGGACGATGAGTCCCACTAAATTTAATCACTTCTACGCGGGCGGAAATAACTGGCGGCAGGACCACAAACCCTCGCAGGAGTATACCGGTAACTGGCAAAGCAAATTCTGTTTGGGCAATGTCCCTAACTGCAATGACAATCTGGTGAATCTTTTCTCCGGCGGTAACGGAGATACTTATTCGACTTGGGGCGGCCAGGCGGATAACGGTTCGGAAAACACGGTCTATTCGTACAACGATGACTTTACCTGGATAAGGGGAGCGCACTCGATCAAGTTTGGCGGGCAGTGGCAGATTAATCACTACAACGGGTTTGGACGCCAATGCGAAGCCGGATGCGTAGGCTTCAGCTACACGGAGACCGGCGTGCCGGGTCTGACGGACCCAACTCAGGGCGGCAATGCGTTTGCATCGTTCCTACTGGGGTATGCCGATTCCGGCCAGATTGACACGCCGCGCTTCATCGGCCAGCAGTTCTCGTATTTCGCCGGTTTCGCGCAGGACGATTGGCGTGTAAACCAGAAGTTGGTGCTGAATCTGGGCGTGCGATGGGAGACGAACTTGCCGCCGACCGGCTTGGACGATCGGTGGAGCGATTTTTCGCCGACTACTCCAAACCCAGCCGCGGGCGGAATTCCGGGAGCCGTGATCTTCGCTGGTTCAGGCCCTGGCCGCGTCGGCTCGAGAAGTCTTGTGAATGGTTATTACCATGCGTTTGGGCCGCATTTGGGGTTTGCTTACTCGTATGATCAGAAAACCGTAATTCGAGGCTCATACGCGCGTTCGTATGGGCCTCTGATGGCTGTCGGCGGCTCGGCCCACAATATGGGCTTCACGCTTACGGACAGCATTTCGAACCCCAACAATGGCGTCCAGCCCTTATTTATTCTGAACCAGGGATTTCCCGCTTATAACGTGCCGCCGTTCATTAATCCGTCGGTCTCGAATGGCACGACCGTTTCATGGTGGCAAGGAGCCGAGACCACGCATCCTCCGACCATGGATAATTTCAACTTCTCCATTCAACGGCAACTCAGTTCGAACATGCTGGTGGAAATCGCGTATAACGGCGTAATCGGGTCTCACTTACAAGCGCAGTTACTCGATTACAACCAGGACAATCCGGCGTTGCTTACCGCTTTCGGAAGCATTCAACAAAGCACCAACGTTTTGAATAGCCAGGTAGGATCTACGTTGGCCAATCAGTACGGGATCGTTGCTCCGTATCCAGGATTCAAAGGGACGGTGAAACAGGCCCTGCGGCCGTTTCCGCAGTACACGCTTATCGACACTTACGGCGGCCAGGGCGATCACAGCGGCCATTCCACCTACCACTCGGGGATGGTGCGCTTTGAGAAGCGCTATGGCGCCGGGCTGACGCTACAGACGTCCTATGTGTTCTCTAAGCTGTTGACGAATGCCGATAGCTATTGGGGAAATGCGATTGGAAGTAATTTGAATAATTCCGGTGGAGGCGGCGGCTGCTGCCTCGCGGCCGACCAATACAATCGCGGACTCGAGAAATCAATCGGCGAATTTGACGTCACCCACGATTTCAAAGCCGGATTTGTGTACGACATTCCAGTCGGAAAGGGCAGACGCTATCTAACCCATGGGCCGGCGTCGTGGATCCTGGGCAACTGGGGAGTTAATGGCGTGCTGACGTACGCGAGCGGCCTGCCGATCGCACTTACGTCTTCCTACGGTCTTCCGCTGTACGGTGCGACGTCAGGCCGCAGCATACCTTACATTACTTCTTACACCGGATGGCAGCCGAATTGGAAAGGGAGTTTCGATCCGACCGTCGATACATTCCTGGTTCCATATTGCAGTTCGCCATCCACGTCTTGCACCGGACCGTTCCCCAACCAGGGCGGCTCATCGCCAGATGCCGGTTTCGGTAATGCGACGCGCTATAACCCCAAGGTCCGCCAGTTTCCAAACTTGAATGAGAACCTTTCCTTGGCTCGCATATTTCCGATCAAAGAATCATTCCGCATGGAATTTCGCGCCGAAGCGTTCAACGTTTTCAACCGGGTTCGCTTTGGGGCGGGCGACCTCAATCTCCAGGATGCGAATTTCGGGCATCTGACCAGCAGCGCCGATCTATTGAACACGCCTCGCCAATTGCAACTAGCCTTGAAAGCGTATTTCTAGGCGCCCGCCTCCCCGATCCACTCCCGGCTCGCCCTACCCAGTTCCGGGCAGCCTACCAGGCACATCGTCATCTCCAGTTCCGATCGCAGGATCTCCAGCACCCGCGCGATCCCTAATTCGCCGCCCACGGCCAAACCATACAGGTACGGCCGCCCGATACAAACCGCCGCCGCGCCCATCGCGATCGCTTTGAACACATCCGTCCCGCGCCGCACTCCTCCATCCAGCAGCAGCGTCGTCCGGCCGCCCACCCGTTCCACGATTCGCGGAAAAGCATCCAACGTCGCCGTAACCGTGTCGATCGTCCGCCCTCCATGATTCGACACAATCACGCCATCGCAGCCGCAGGCCACCGCCCGCTCGGCGTCGGCAGGGTGCAACACGCCCTTCACCAGCAACGGCGTCTTCACAAACGATCGCAGCCATTCTAGATCCGCCCACGTCGCGCTCGATGACCGCAGCATCGAATAGATGCTCCTCCCAAACGGCCGATCGGGAGAAGCCGCCAGGCCGCCCTCTAAATCCGCCAGGTTTACGCGCTGCACTCCCGGCGGTAGCACGAATCCCGCCCGCAATTCGCGATCCCGCGGCCCATTCGACGGCACATCGACTGTCACGCAGATCGCCTCGCACCCTGCCCTCTCCGCGCGCTCCACCAGTTCCCGCGTCACTCCCCGGTCTCGATGAATATAAAGCTGGAACCACATCGGCCGCGTCGCCACCGCCGCCATTTCTTCAATCGAGGTCGTTGCAAACGCAGCTGCGATCAGCGTGGCTTCTCCCAAATTCGCTCCACGCACGGTCGCCGCTTCTCCATCGTCGTGAAACAGCTTGTGGTACCCGGTGGGCGCGAGCAAGATCGGGTGAGCATGCCGCCGCCCAAACAGCGTGACGGAAGTATCGGTCCGGCTCACATCCACCAGCACGCGCGGTTCGAGTCTCGTACGCCGGAATGCTGCTCGATTCTCAGCGGCCGTTACTTCATCGCCCGCTGCGCCCGTCACGAACTCGTACGCCCGATGCGTTAAGTGTGACTTCGCCAAAGCCTCGAAATCATCTAAAGTTTGCACCGCCTCGAGCTGAGGCTGTTCGAGCATCTTACGTTACGCCAACACCGGCTCTTCCACACGAGCATAGACATACGGTCCCTCGGGAATCACCGCCACGTTCGCCCGGGCGGGGAGCCCGTCCAGAAACGCCGCAATCGCTTCCTCCGGCCGGTTATAGGCGCGTCCACCCAATCCGGCGCGTAAGTCCTCGGGCAGCCCAGGCACATAGAAAAAGACCTGATACTTCTCGCCCGCTAACGCCAGCTTTTCGATCTGCCACTGGTCCACCACCACCGGCGCTCGCCAAATCTGCTCCAGCAATTGCCGGTAACTGTGAAATTCCCGCAGCTTTTCCGCAAATTCCGGCGCACCCGCGCCTTCCCCGCACTCCGCCACCAACAGAATTCGCCCGCCCGGCTTCAAAATGTGCTGCGCCGCCGTCACGCCTTTGATCGCTTGATAGAACGTCAAATCCAGCGGATAGCCCGCCGCCGTCGTCAACACCCCGTCGGCCGGTTCCGGAAGCCGCTCCAAAAGCGCCTCGCTCACAAATCGCACACCCTCCGCGTGCGCCTTCACCGGGTCGCCCGCAAACACGCCCGCAATCGCCCGCGTCCGTGTTAATGCCGTGTCCAGCATGAAATCATGCCGCGCCATCCGCGCGATTTCAAGCAACTCCTGATGCAGCGGATTATCCGCAACCGAGCCCTCAATCGCCTTCGGCTCCCGCATAAACTTCGGGCTGTGCAGCACCTTAATCGTCTCCTGCGCCGCCAAACCCGGAGCAATCAACTTGCGGCCGCCTGAAAATCCCAGCATCAAATGCTGTTCGATGAATCCAAGCGTGATGTGCAAATCGGCCGCCATAAACCGCTCATCGATATGCACCGGCGTACCTCGGCTCGTTACGCCCAAATAACGGTGCTCGCTCAACTCCCTCGCGTGATGATTCACGATGCAGTATCGCGACGCGATCTCCGGCCCCACAATCCGTAGAATCTCGTCTTCCGTCGCAGGCCGATGCAGGCCAGTCGCAATAAGGATCGTCACGTCCTTCGCGGCAATCCCAGCCTCGTGCAGTCGCGCCAGCAATGGCGGAAGCGTAACTGCATTGGGAGCCGGTCGCGTAATATCACAAACCGAGATCGCCGCCGTCTTCTTGCCACGCGCCAATTCCCGCAACGGCGCACAGCCGATCGGCCCATCCAGTGCTTCGCCCAGCGCCTTCGTCTCATCCGCCAGGGGAGCCGCCGACTTCGCCTCCAGCACGCGATACGCGTAACCATCCGGCAAATCCAGCGTCAACCCGTCTTTGCCAAACGCGACCTTCAGTTCCATAAACCTGACGCCTATTTGAACTCCAGAATCTCTTTCTCTTTCGCCTTCGCTGCCTGGTCCAGCTTGGCAATCTGCGAATCGGTCAGCTTCTGGATCACGTCCAGCGCCTGCCGCTCGTCGTCCTCGCTGATCGCTTTGTCCTTCAGCATCTTCTTGAAATGTTCATTCGCATCTCGCCGGATGTTGCGCAAACCCACTCGCCGCTCTTCCGCCACATGACTCAGCTTCTTCGCTAGATCCCGCCGCCGTTCTTCCGTTAAGGGCGGCACCGGCACCCGAATCAACTTGCCGTCGTTCCCCGGGTTCAGCCCCAAATCGGCGCTGCGGATGGCCTTCTCAATTGCGCCGATTAGTGACGTATCATATGGCTGCACGGTAATCATCGCCGGCTCCGGCACATGCAGCTGCGCCACCTGGTTCAGCGGTGTCGGATTCCCGTAATAGTCCACCCGAACGTTGTCCAGCAACCCGATATTCGCCCGCCCCGTGCGGATGTTGCTCATTTCGTGCTGCAATTCCAGCAGAACCTTGTCCATGCGCGCCCGCGCATTCGACTCCACTTCCTTCACGCTCTTAAAGCCGCTTCCGGCTGGAACCGCTTGCTGTTCTGGTTTCATAAGCTTGGTTTTTACTAGCGAATCATGGTGCCGATCGTCTCACCCATCGCCATTCGCATTATATTGCCGCTCGCTCTCAAGTTGAACACGACAATCGGCATGCTATTGTCGCGGCACATCGCCACCGCCGACGCATCCATAATCGCCAGCGCCTTGGAAAGAACTTCCGTATAACTCACTTCCGGGTATTTGATCGCGTCCGGGTACTTCTTGGGGTCTTTATCGTAGACGCCATCCACGCTCGTCGCCTTCGCGATCACCTGCGCGTGTATTTCCAAGCCGCGCAGTGTCGCCGCGGTATCGGTCGAAAAGTAAGGATTCGACGTGCCGGCTGCGAAAATCACCGCGCGGCCTTTCTCCATATGACGTATCGCGCGCCGCCGTATGTAGGGCTCGGCTACCTGATGCATCTGTATAGCGGTCATCACGCGCGTCGGCACGCCTTGCCGTTCCAGGGCATCCTGAAACGCCAGCGCATTAATCACCGTCGCCAACATGCCCATATGATCGCCCGTAACCCGGTCCATGCTCTGTGCTGCCGCTGCTACGCCGCGAAAAAAATTGCCGCCACCCACCACCAAACCCACCTGCACGCCCGCACGGACCACTTCGGCCACTTCGCACGCGAGTGATCGCACGCGCTCTGGATCCAATCCAAACGCATGCGCTCCCGCCAGTGCTTCACCGCTGATTTTCAGTAAAATCCGTTGATAAGCTGCCATTCAGTCTCTTACTGAGGATAAACGAGTAGCGGTTCACCCGATGTGAATGTTGATGTCTTTTCCTGCGGCCTGCCCGATCTTGTTGTTTGTTCCGGAGGCATTTGCCGTCTGCGTCGCTGTAATACCTGCGCCGGCCGCCACCGCTTTCACCAATTCGGTCAGTTGTTGCCGAAACTCTCCGTCTTTCTCAGCCATTTCTTCAATCTCCAGTCGCAGAGCTGTTAGCCGCCTCTCGTTCTCCGGCTCCGCGATAGCCCGATCCAGCGTAGCCTCCGCCGGTTTCCCGCTGAATTGTGACTTGAGCCAATCGAACAGTTTCTCGCCGGACTTACTGAGGAAACCGTCCGCAACTTTACCCGCTTCCGCCGCCGCAAACGGAATCAGCGGAGCAATCGCTGTCATAGCCTGCTGAGCAAGCTGTGTGATGTCATCCATTCAATTCTCCTGATTCAAATAAGTGGATATACTGGCCCAGCAAATCCCAATCCGGCTCCAATTCTACCTGCCGGCTGACGTTCACATAATCTTTGACCGTAATCCTCGCGAGCTCATCGAAGACGCCAGCGAAATCGCGGTGGAAGGGAGCAAGCAAACGCAACGACTCCGTCGCCGCATCGCGCGCTTTCGAAATTTGTTCCGTCGTCTCCAGACAATCGCCAAGCACGCTGAGTGACGTCGTCAGATCTGGGACGAACGCATCCGGATTAGCATCGGCCAGCTTGCGGCGAGTGCTGACGGCTTCCTCAATGGAGGCTAGGGCTCTTGTGTGCAGGCCCATCTTGCCCTGTCTGACCGCGGAATTGTTAAGCGATAGGGCAAGCACATGGAGGAAGGTGTCAGGATTGGCCTCCGCCAACACACGATAATGGCGAACGCACGCCCATGCAGTGGAATTCCGAGGCCGACGCAGGGTTTAGCACCACCGCGAAGACGTGGCTGGCGCCGGTCTCCGACTACAAATCGGTGAACGTGGCGAGGGAAGAACAGAACAAGTCCTCTCTGCTTAACTATTACAAGACCTTGATTCAGATGCGTAAGCGGAATACCGCGCTTCGCGCCGGCGGCTTCGCTTTTATTGACGAGAACAATCCTTCCGTGCTGTCCTTTGTGCGCAAGGCCACACCGTTCTGGTGTCGCTGAACTGCACCGCTCAACCGCAGACGGTCGGTCTGAAGCTTGACGGTCACCCGAGGCCACTGCTGGTCTCCTTCTCGCCCGCTTCTGAGGTCCTGAATACGGAGAGCCTGGAACTGGCACCGGTTCGGATCGCTGGTGGCCCAGGTGAATCGCTAGGCCGGGCGTTCACGGACCTTTCGAAACCGCCAAATATACACGCCCAGATTGATGCCACAGACGGCGAGGCCCATGCCGACAAGCGTTGCTTCCGGAATATCGGGGTACACAAGGCGGTCGAGGAAATGCGATACGAACGCGCCATGATACGCCGCCGCTCCGGCCTTCTGTTCAAAGAATTGCTCGGCGATGGTCAAAGGACAGGGCAATGGCGATACTTCGACCACAATTCCCCAGAGTAGTGAAAGAATGTGGAACGCGGCGAGTAGCGGGCGGCCTCGGGTCCAGAACGCTCCGAATATGACCCACAGAATCCAAACCAAATGAATTGTGAGCACCGCGCTTGCGAGCACATTCATATGCTACGAATGTTCGGGCTGTCCTTGGTAAATGCGCGGGAGGTCTTGTAGAGTATGGATTTATGATCTTGGTGCGAAACCTGGTGAAAGAGTTCGGCAAGGTTACCGCCGTCCGTGATATCTCGTTCAATGTGGATCGGGGCGAAATCTTTGCGTTCCTGGGACCCAACGGCGCCGGGAAGACAACGACGATCAAGATGCTGACGACACTGCTGAAGCCAACGAGTGGCGAGGTCGAACTGGACGGGCTGAATCCGGCAGTCCACAAGAACGAGGCGCGCAAGCGGTTTGGCATTGTATTTCAGGACCCAAGTTTGGATGACGAGCTAACGGCCTACGAAAACATGCACCTGCACGGCGCGCTGTACAAAGTGCCAAGCAAGGTGAGGGCGGAACGCATTGAGGCTCTGCTGCGGCTATTTGAGTTGTGGGAGCGGCGGAACGATCCGGTAAAGCAATTTTCCGGAGGCATGAAACGGCGGCTAGAGATTGCCCGCGGGTTGTTGCACACACCGAAGATTCTGTTCCTGGATGAGCCTACGCTGGGACTGGATCCGCAAACGCGCAATCAGCTCTGGACGCATGTGAAAAAGCTAAACACGGAGGAGCAGGTAACGGTGTTTCTCACGACGCACTATATGGAAGAGGCTGACCGGGTGGCGCATCGCATCGCGATTATCGATCATGGCGTAATCGTCGCGCAGGGGACGCCAAAGGAGCTGAAAGAGCAGACGAAGGCGGAGTCGCTGGAGCAGGCATTTCTGGCATTGACGGGCTCGACCATTCGCGACGAAGAGGCCGGCGCGATCGACCGTATGCGATCGATGGCGCGCGCGTTCCGAAGGTAGAATATGACGGCGATTTACATTTTGTGGGTGCGGCAATTGAAGCGGTATGTGCGTTCAAAGCCGCGGATCATTGCCGCGTTGGGCCAGCCGCTATTGTTTCTGCTGGCGCTGGGATTTGGGTTTGGACCGATTTTTCAGAAGGCGGGGCAAGGGAACTATATTCAGTTTCTAGCGCCGGGTGTGATCGGGATGAGCGTGTTGTTCACGGCGGTGTTTTCAGGGATCGAACTCATCTGGGACCGGCAGTTCGGCTTCTTGAAGGAGACGCTTGTGGCGCCGGTGCCGCGGATTCTGATCATCACGGGGCGGACAGCCGGCGGGGCAACGGTAGCGATTCTTCAGGGCTGCATAGTGGTGGTGATCTGCCTGATCGCCGGATTTCGACCGCACTTGAGCGCAGCGCCGCTTGGACTGCTTTATATGTGCTTGATCGCGATCCTGTTCACGGCGCTGGGTACGACGCTGGCTTGCTTGATGTCGGACTTTCAGGGATTTCAGTTGGTGATGAATTTTTTGGTGATGCCGATTTTCTTCCTCTCGGGCGCACTGTTTCCGCTGTTAAATGTGCCGAAGGTATTGGCGGTGCTGGCGAGCGTGGATCCACTCTCGTACGGAATCGACGGGCTTCGTGGGGCGCTAACCGGCGTGTCGTACTTTGGCGCTGTGACCGACGTGGCGGTGCTGAGCCTGATTACGGGTGCACTGCTGGTGCTGGGAACGTACCTGTTTTCGAGGATCCAGCTGTAAGTTTCAATTCCGAATTTTGGTTATGATCGGCCTGCGGCTTCGGCGGCGGCGGGGATTTTTAATGTATCGCCGGGATGGATGACGGAATGCTCGTCTTTCAGCTTGTCGGGGTTCGCTGAAATTATCGATTTAAACAGATGGCCCTTTCCGTAGAAGTGCTCACTGATTTTCCAAAGGGAATCGCCGGGCTGCACGGTGTAGGTTTGCTCGGATGGCGCAGACCGCGGTTGGGTGGGCTGCGGCAGACTCGTATCAACATTGATATCGGCGGTTAGATCGGAGTATTGGGGGTCAACGGCCTTGATCTGGTTCCAGATTTCATTCTTGATGTCTTGGGAGGGCGCCGCGCCCTGCATAAACAGCTTGTTATCCTGCACGTGCAAGTGCGACAAGACGACGCCCCTCTGTTTGATTGCGTCCAAAACGGGTTGATATTTATTCTTCAGCTCTTCTAAACGATCCATGTTGTCCTCTCGTATCAGCGCTCACGCAGAACCGTGACTACGTCATCGACCGTGATGACCCCGATCAGGCGCTTGTCTTCGTCCACCACCGGCAGACTAAGCAAATTGTATTTATCGAAAAGTTCAGCAATGCGGTCCTGCGTTTCATCCGGATAGACGAATAAAAGGGGTTCGCTCGCCAAATTTTTTAGCGATTCGTCGCCAGCGGCAAAGAATAGGCGTGCCAGCGGGACGCGGTGGGATAAGCGCTCTTCGTTATCCCAAAGGTAGAGGTCGTGGATCTCTTCAATGCTTTCCTGGGAACGCAGGGCCTCGATTCCATCGGCGACTGTGCCGCTTTCGCCGATAGCCACAAAGCGCGTTTCCATTAGGCCTCCGGCGGAGTCATCGCGGAACTCCAGCAATTCTTCGACTTCCTCCTTCTCCTCGGGATCCATTTCATCGAGGATCGCTTCCGATTTTTCTTCCTCAAGCTCATGCAAGAGGTCGGCCGCTTCGGACGGCTCCATCTCTTCGAGAATGTCGGCTGCCTTGTCCGCTTCGAGCGATTCGATGATTTGGGTCTGAACGCCAGGATCGACTTCGCTGAGCAATTCGGCCGCAGTTTCGCTATCAATCGTATTGAAGAGCGCTTCGCGATCCTGGTGACCCAGGTTTTCTACGATGTCGGCCAAGTCAGCCGGGTGCATGTTCTCCAACAGCTTGTTGGATATGTTGAGG
The DNA here is from genome assembly GCA_036269625.1 of Bryobacteraceae bacterium. Taxonomy (GTDB): domain Bacteria; phylum Acidobacteriota; class Terriglobia; order Bryobacterales; family Bryobacteraceae; genus Bog-105. The sequence continues at coordinate 64,484 of DATBEF010000140.1, forward strand.
CGGACCCGCCGCTGGGGATCAGGTTCAAGCATATTGCAGAATTCCCAACGGATTGAGTTCGGGGGAATACGCGATTGGAGCCGGCGAATGACGGTAGGAGGGAAGATTCCCCGCAGGACCCGGCGCACGATGGAACGCAGACCGATATCCACTTCGAGGATGTGGAGAACGTCGTGGCCGTTTTCGGTCTCCCGCATAAAAGTGACATCGTTTACGCGCACGACTTTACGGCCCTGAGCATCGATAATCTGCTGGTCCAACAGATCGCGGACCATGCGCAGCATGTATTCATCGGAATGGTAGGGCGTCAGCCGTTCGTCTTTGAGGTGAATGCCGTCCAGGCCGATGGTCTTGACCTGATCATGCCGTATGCTGAGCCAACCCGGTCCTGCGCCGACCAAAAAACGATCGAGACGCACGGGATCGATGAGGGGAACAAGCGCCGCATCGCGAAACGTGCCGATACGACGGCCCTTCAGGTCATATACGCCCAGTCCGACGAGTTCGGTCAAATATACGTAGTCGTCCGTCACCCATCTTGAGAATACCCGGCCCATTCGCGTACTACACTGGGGAATTCTTGGAGTCAGAAGTCAAGAGCCAAAAGCCGGGTGTTGGGCACGACCGCGGAAAGGTGCGCTCCTTTTTCCGGCGCAACGGGTTGTTGTCGCGGTTTCATCCCCATTACGAATTTCGCCCCGGGCAACTGGAAATGGCGGAGGCGGTCGAATCGGCGCTAACGGAAGGGCGCCATCTGATCGTTGAGGCTGGAACGGGAACGGGCAAGACGCTGGCTTATCTGGTGCCCGCCATTCTTTCCGGCAAACGTGTCGTAATTTCGACCGGCACGAAGAATCTCCAAGAGCAGCTCTATTTCAAAGACGTTCCTTTTTTGCAGACGTTATTCGAGAAGCCGCTGTCGGTTTGTTACATGAAGGGGCGGTCGAACTATCTTTGCCGGCAAAAGCTTTACGACGCTGAGCGTGAGCCGATCCTTTCCGGATTCGAAGAGATGAACGATTTCCGCATGATTCGGGATTGGGAGCGTGTGACGGAGAGCGGCGACCGGAGCGAGCTGACAACTTTGCGGGAGAGCAGCGCCAGTTGGCACAAGCTAGATGCGCGCAGCGATCTTTGTTCGGGGCAGAAGTGCAAACAGTTCGACCGATGCTTCATAACTGAGATGCATCGGCGCGCGAGCGCAAGCGACATCATTATTGTTAATCATCACTTGTTCTTCGCCGATTTAGCGGTGCGAGACGACCCTTACGCCGGCATTCTGCCCGACTACAACGCTGTGATCTTCGATGAAGCGCATGAAATTGAAGACGTGGCGGGGCAGTATTTTGGAATGAGCGTCAGCAATACGCAGATACAGGAGCTGGTTAAGGATACGTCCGCTGTTGCCCGGCGGAAGTTCTTTGCGACAGCGGAGCTGGATCGCGCGCTGGTTTATTTGAATGATCGTACGGAGCGTTTCTTCAGCATCTTCCCGCAGGAGGGCCGGCAGGGATTTCGCGACCGTGTGGGCCTGCTTGAAGAGCATGAAGATTCTTATCGTGAGTTGCTGCTGGCTTTGGACCTAGTCTGTTCTCAATTAGAACTGGTGCAGAGCGCCGTCGAAGATACGTTGCCACTGGTACGCCGGGGCAAGCTCTTCCAGCAGGCTCTGCGTTTCTGGACCGAAGGCGGCGATAAGAGTTTCGTTTATTGGACAGACCGGCGGGGTCGAAGTCTTCATTTGCAGGCGACTCCGATTGACATTGCCGCAACACTGCGCAGCCGCTTGATGGAACGTGACCAACCGGTGATTCTGACGTCGGCGACACTGACGGTGGCCGGGAGCTTTGAATATTCACAGACTCGGCTGGGCTTAGAGAATTCACGTACCCTGCACGTGGAGAGTTTGTTCGATTACGGCAAGCAGGCGCTGCTGTATGTTCCGCGGCATCTGCCGGACCCCAGGCAGCGGGATTTCACACTGGTGGCGGCGGAGGAGGTGGAAGGCATTCTGGAG